>NZ_AHMO02000008.1:235000-542083 GCF_000243715.2 Leptospira broomii serovar Hurstbridge str. 5399 | reverse complement strand
CTAAGAAAGGCGAAATTCTTTTCGGTACTCTGGATACTTGGTTTGTTTATAAACTAACGAAGGGAAAAATACATATAACCGATGCGTCCAACGCGACAGTCACAGGAATGTTCAACCCCTTTCAACTGCAATGGAATGCCCCTCTTTGTTTAATTTTCGGAATTCCTACTAAGATTTTTCCCGAAGTGAAAGATACCGGAGCCGACTTCGGCGTTACCGATCCTTCCCTATTCGGGGGTTCGACAATTCCGATTCATGCAGTTATCGGAGATCAGATGGCGGCCCTCTACGGACATTGTTGCTTTGAAAAAGGTGGCGTAAAAATCTCTCAAGGTTCCGGGGCTTTTGTAGATATGAATATGGGAGATAAACCAAAGATTTCGAAGAGGGGACTCTTTCCTTTAGTCGCGTGGCAGCTAAACGGAAAACCGAAATATATGCTGGAAGGATATATCGGGACTGCGGGAACCTTGATCGATTGGCTGGGAAAAGGAATCGGTCTTTCAGATACTCCAAAAGTGTTAAACGACCTAGCATCCCAAACTGAAGATACCGAGGGAGTCGTATTCGTTCCGACCGCAGCAGGTATGCGCTTTCCTCATTTTAATCCGAGGGCAAAAGCCTCCGTTTTCGGGTTGTCCCTGGCTACACATCGACGACACGTTGCAAGAGCCGTCTTGGAAGGTATCGCCTTATCGTTATACGAAATCCTGGAAGGGATCAAAGAAGATACGAAGGTCCCGGTTAGTGCCATCATGGTGGACGGAGGAGTATCGCAATCGGATATTCTACTTCAATGTCTTGCCGATTTTTGCCGAGTGGAAGTTAAAAGAGCGCCCGAACCTGATATGACAGCGACGGGTGCAGCCTACATCGCCGGCCTTGCTTCAGGTTTTTGGAAGAACGAAGCTGAATTAAAGGCCCTGCAAAAGGGGTACAAAGTATTTCTGCCCAAAATGAACGAGTCCGTACGAAACGCGAAACTCATTCGCTGGAAAAAAGCGGTCGATGCAACCCTGAAAATCGAATAAGAAGATTTTTATTCGATGACTCGAATGGAACTGACGACCGCGGTAAGATGTTCCGCCAATTCTTCGGTGGGTTCTTCGTCCCCGTTATACGTCACGAGAATCATTTTATTTTTCGCGGCGACTAGATAGACCATCCAATGTCTTCCGTCTTCCTTTAAGAATTCGCAGGCGATGATTTTTCCACCCTCGTTGTTCTCGAAAAATGCAGCCTTATCGGCTTCGTATACGATACCGTGGGTCGCCAAATATCGCTCTAATTCTTCTTCTGCGTTGAAACTTCCGTCCTTATTTTCGAACGCATAGACTTGCATTGCGCCCGCGCCATTTTCTTCAAAGAAGGCAGGAATTCCTTCGATCACGATTTGCTGCCAATGACCTGGAATCACCATGGTATACCAGCCGGAGGGAGAACGGTAAAATTTGTAATCTAACTTGCGATCCATGAGTCGGAAAAACAATCCGTTGCCATTATATCCGCACGAAAATTCAGGGCAAGCATGTTCGGGAAGACTTGACACTTCGTTTTTTGCCGGAGAAGCTTTCGGATCGTGATTGCAATTTTAAAAAACCGCAGAGGCCCGCTTTATCTGGTGACTACCTTTTTGGCCATCGTCGCATTCGCAGTGTTTGCCTCGTCTCTCGCAATACTTTTTTCCCTTTTCTTGATCGCGATTTTAATCTCCTATCCTTTCCTTTTGGATTGGATTTCCCGTTTGTACGGTCAGGAAGATATCGCGGACGAAGTTCACTTCGCACGTACAAAGGACGGTTGGAATATCGCGATGCATAGACATATTCCTCCGCAGCCTAATCCGGAATTAGCCCCCGTAATCGTTGTGCACGGAATTGCTACGAATAAGTATGTAATCGATTTGGATAAGCGGCATTCGCTTCCCTATTTTTTAAAGTTAAGAGGATACGAAGTATTCTCGATTTCGTTGCGCGGAGCGGGTTCTTCGTTTCACGAGAGTCGAAGCGGATATGAAGATTTTACCTTTGATGATATGGCAAAATACGACGTTCCTGCAATCATTGCGAAAGTTATCGACCTAACGGGAAGTCAAAGAGCAAGTTGGATAGGTCATTCCATGGGAGCCATGATACTTTACGCTTTCTTCGGGATTTGCGATAAATCGGATAAGGAAAAAATAGCAGCGTTCGTTTCGCTTGGTGGACCGGGAAATCTGAACCATTTAGGATTGAGTCTGATCGGATTACTTTCTCGATTTCCTCGAGCGCGTCGTGTTTTGGATCTAAAATTCGGTGCATCGATGCTCGCACCGATTGCGGGAGAAATTTTTACTCCGATAGATGAGATTCTGTATAACCCGAAGGCAACCAAACCTAAGACGGTTAAAAAAGTGATGAAAAACGCGATCGAGAATATCAGCGAAGGTGTCATCGAACAACTCATGTCTTGGATTGAAACAAGGCGGATGATTTCCTTAAACGGCTTCTACGATTATATTGAATTGCAGAAGGAAATCACAGTCCCAAGCTTGTTTGTCGCCGGGTTAAAAGATGCGATTGCAACTCCGGAATCCGTGAAATTCGTATATGATCGAGCAGGAGCCAAAATTAAGGAATTTTTGGTTATCTCGAAGGAAAATGGGGCATCCGAGGATTATGGTCATGGCTGTCTTATGTTAGCCGAAAAAGCGGAAGATGATCTCTTTCCGAAGATCGAAACATTCCTTCGATCGTACGGAACTCGAAAAAAAATAGGCTGGATAGGAAAAATTCGGCGAAATTTGCGGATGAAATTTCAAAAATTTCGATAAAGCTGAGATTCATTCTTCCTTAAATATCAACATCCTTTCTCTTTAATAACCATTTCTCTTTCTAAATATAAATAGGGAGTGCTTATTTTATGTGCATTTTAATAAAATATACCTATCAAATAGGCAATATATGCGTAATTGACGACTTGGTACGCTAATTGCATATTGTTCAAAAAGAACCAAGCGAATCTTCGAAAAATCCGATTCGTAGAGGGTCGAACATGATAGAACTCAAATTTGGGCAGAGAAAGGTAGTTAATTTTCGTGGAGCGAGGAAGGTCGTCGGAGGATTAACGGAGAAGAACAAGATAGATATCCTTTTGTATATCAGTAAGGAATTTGCAAACGCAGACAAGGAGGAGGATCTTTACGATATCGTAATCAGTTTGTGCAAAGATATCTTTGAGTGCGATAATACGACCCTTCGCATGTGGAAAGACAAGTTTCTCGTGCCGTCGCGCTTTATACAAGAAACGGAGCCGCCGCGCCGTAAACTAACTCAGGACGAAGGATATTCCGGTTTTACATTTAAAACCAGGATGCCTTTGCTCATTCAGGATCTAAGTCATCACCAGGAATACATCGACGAAGGGGAGACTACGCGTGCCGTCATGTGCGTGCCCATTATATATAAGGAAGATTGCCTCGGTACCATTGCAGTGGAATGTAATACGGAATTCTTTTATCGAGAAGACGACTTGGAAATTCTGGAAGCATTAGGATCGCAACTGGCGCTTGCAATTACGAGTGTTCGTTTAATCCAAGGGCTCGTACATGCTAATGAGAGAGAGGCCCAGATCCTAAAACAATTGGAATGGGATATGCGGATGGGCCGCAACGTTCAAAGTCAAATCGTGGAAACGAATATTCTCCCGTGGAACGGTCTGCATTTCGGAACTCACTACGAGCCGATGACTGAAGTTTCCGGAGACTATTTTAACGTGGTCCGCCAGGGGAACTCCATTACCGCAATCATCGTGGACGTATCTGGCCATGGAATTCCTGCAGCGCTGGTCACCATGTCCATTCACTACCAATTTCAAAGATGCACCTCTCTCGGTATGGGTTTGGGTGAAATGTTAACCGAATTGGGAGAATCGGTTAGGCCGCAACTTCCTGACGGAACTTATTTTACCGCATTTGTTCTGAAAGTTTATAGCGATTATACGTATTCTTATGTGAACGCAGCCCATCAAAAAATGCTTCATTTTCATAATTCTACCGGACGGGTCGAAGAATTGGACACGGCAGGCGTTCCATTGGGAATCTTCGAAGTGGAACGCAGTAATTTTGAGGAAAAACACGGCCGGATATTACCCGGCGATATCCTATTTCTTCCGACAGACGGGATCGTCGAACAAAAGAACGATCAACGTCAGGAACTCGGGAATCAAAGGTTCATTGAATGGATTCGCCAGGAAAAAGCCACGATCGAAGAACAGAGAGATAAGATCTTTATCGGCGATTTAGTCGGTTCCTTAATCGGAAGGTTTAAGAGATATAAAGGCGACGTGAGAACGGGAGACGATGTTTCCTTATTGGCGCTCCAATGCAATCCGGAATTAGGAAAAGCTAAAACGATGCTTTCATTAGCGAAGGCTGCTGCTAAGGCCAAGAAGGACCAGATGGCGTATGAAAAAGCCTTAGAGGTTTTTTCAATGGATGAATCGCTCAAGGATAGTTTGGTTTTACTCGGTAAGATGTATTATAGGGATAGGAACTTTGAAAAGAGCGTTCAGTTTCTGGAGAAATACATCCGGACTAGCGGAGAAGAGTCGGAGCATATTCAATACTTACTAGGTAGAGCATATTATGAATTAGGCAATATTCCGGAGGCAAAAAAAGCGTTAAAGAGATCGTTGGCGATCGACCATACGTACGCTAAGTCGAGCCTTCGATTGGCTCGTTGTTATTTGAAAGAGAACGAAACCCCCAAAGCGATCAAAGTTCTTCAACAAGGTATGAAGAGCGCTCCCACGAACGAATATCTTAAAATTTCTCTGAAGAAATTGGAAGAACTCGTTCGTAGAAAAGGGGCGGAAGAATCAATGGAAGAAAAACGCGCAGCCGTTTAATCGAAGTGCTGGCAGGAATGATTTTTAGAGAGAAAAAGGAGACTTAAAACAATATGCGCATAATGGCAATACTAATACTCGCGCTTACCGCGAGCGGACTTTGGGCTGATGGAACCGCCCAAGCCGCTCCTCCGGATAATGCAGCGCTAAACACAATGATCACGACACTGAGAACGGAGACAAACTGGCTATGGACCGCGATCGCAGCGTTCCTTGTTTACTTTATGCAGGCCGGTTTTGCGTTGGTCGAAGCCGGTTTCACTCGTGCAAAGAATACGGTAAATATTCTTATGAAGAACTTTATGGATTTTGCATTAGGCTCTCTCGCTTATTGGCTGATCGGATTTTCCATAATGTTCGGACCTCAGCTTCTTGCAGGTTTTGGGATCGGAACCCCGGGAGTTGCTGACGGCTTGATCGTTAAAGGAGGCAAACCGGATGCAGGTAGTTTCACATTCTTTATCTTTCAATTAGTGTTCGCTGGAACTGCAGCTACGATTGTTTCCGGAGCTATGGCTGAGAGGACTAAGTTTATTGCGTACGTTATCTTTTCCATCGTAATATCTGCGGTTATTTATCCGGTTTTCGGTTCGACTGCATGGGCCGGTCTATTCGGTTTGAATAAAGGATATTTAGAAGGCAAAGGCTTTATCGATTTTGCAGGTTCTACAGTAGTTCACTCCGTCGGTGGTTGGGCGGGTCTCGCCGGTGCTCTCGTTCTCGGTCCTCGTATCGGGAAATACCAAGACGGAAAGGTTGTCCCGATTCTAGGACATAACATGACCATCGCCGCGTTAGGCGTATTTATTTTATGGTTGGGTTGGTTCGGATTCAATCCGGGTTCCACCACTTCGGTTACGGGCGGACTTTTTGCAATCATCGCGGTTACCACAAACTTTGCGGCGGCTGCAGGTGCGATCGCGGCCATGACCACTACTTGGGTTATTTTCAAGAAGCCGGACATAGGATTAACCTTAAACGGTGCGCTTGCCGGTCTCGTAGCGATTACTTCTCCTTGTGCGAATGTCAGCATTTCTTCCGCAGTAATTATCGGTTTAGTCGCAGGCGTATTAGTCGTATTCAGCGTTCTATTTTTCGATAAAATCAAGATCGACGATCCGGTTGGTGCGGTTTCCGTCCATGGAGTTTGCGGTGTATGGGGAACCATTGCCGCCGGCTTGTTTGCCGAGGAAGCTTACGGCGGAATTAACGGGTTCTTTTTCGGTGGCGGATTTGATCCTGTGATAGTTCAATTCACCGGAGCTCTTATGGCTTTCGTCTGGGCTTTTGGCGCTTCCTCTTTGCTCTTCATTGCTCTGAAATATACGATCGGTCTCCGAGTCTCCGAAGACGAGGAAATTCAAGGTTTGGATATTCTCGAGCACGGTAACGAGGCGTATCCGATTTCTAAATAATCTAAAAACGAAAAGCCTCCGTATTTGCCCTGCGGGGGCGGTCTTTTCCCGTTGACGGAATCCGCGCCTTCCTCCCGAATGAAGGTATGACTTTGGGAAAACTTCCCTTAAAACGCTTCATTCCGATCTTCTGCCTTCTATTTACGGGCTGCTTCGATTATGAAGAAATCCTCACAATCAACCCGGATCTTTCTGGAGTCCTTGAGGTTACTTACATCGTTCCTACTAAAAAGAAGTCGGACGAATCTTTGATAAAATTCCTTCCGACTCGTCGTGACGAGATTCTAAGCCGATTGAATAAAGGCTTTTTTTCCAAAAGCGTAGTATTAAAAGATTATACTTTTCAGAAGTTGGAAAGTCCCGAAGCTGAACCGGGCGCATTCCGCGAAAAGGCGAAAGTAACGTATAAGGTTGAATTTGCGGATGTGACTCAGATCGAAGGAATTCTGATCGGAAACGTTCAGATTAAGAAGGAAAAAGCCAGGACGATCTATATTAAACGCGAATTTCCTTCCATCAGTCGTTCTGCGGATTCAATGCAAATGGACGGGGAAAAGAAGGTGTTTAGCGAGACGCTGAGATTAATCCGAACTAGCTCGATGCTCTTCCGCGTGAATTTCCCGATTACTTCGATCTGTACCTCCAATCGGGGAGAAGTGAACCTGGGTCGTTTAAGCTACAGACTCCCGTTATCGGATACGATAGAAAAATCGGGAAACAAATCCTGGGATTATAGGATCACTCTAGTTTATTAAGTGATTGTAATAGAGTCCCGCGGAGATCGATCCTTCACAAATTCGGTTTATCGCGAATTCGTAAATTTTACGACGCGGAAAAATCGATATAGTTTTCTTCCCCACGATCGAATTCCTTTTTGAAAACGGTCAGAAAAGTTACGGATCTCATGCCATGAGACGCGTGCCGCATTCAGGACAAAATTTCGCGCCGACCAATTCGATTTTAAAACCGCATTGGTGACAGTACTTCTGCGTAGGAACCTGGTTTGAAGAGACGGGTTGCCGATCGATATCGACGTTTTTTCGCGCGCTCCAGGCCTTGATTTCCCGATCCTGCTCTTCGAGTTCGTGCACTATCCCGGAGGAAATGGATCTGAATTCGGGATCGGTCAACTTGCCGGTATCGAACTCGATTTTCAAATCCCTTAAGTTTTCTAATAAGACTTCTCGCCTATTGACTAACTCCAGCCTTGGTGTTTCCAACTCGAGATCTTCGCCGGGCTTCGCTAGTCGTACGTATAAAAACGGAGCTAAAACCAAGGCCGATAGAAGTATATAAAAGAAGATTAATAGATAATCCATTTACTTTTGCTTCTCCTCGATTTCGGAAAGATATTTACGAAACGCTGCATCTTCGTTTGCGCCCGTAGCGGAGAGTGCTTTCGGCGCCATTCTTTTTTTTAAATAAAGAATAATCAAAAGAATGCCTAATGCTCCCACCATGGCTATGCTGACATCTATCCAAGTCGAATCCGGTTTTGCTAAAATATCCGGTCCGAATCCGTAAACGACGCTTTGTGCCATCCCGGTGTTTCCGGTTTCGATGAACTTGGCAATGATCGGGTCTTTCACCGCTTCGGGGCCGAACCCTTTTACCATTTTGTCTACGATCGTATCGGCGCTTTCACCGATACGGATCCGATTTTCGATAAAGACCTTCAGTTTTGCCGAGACCGTGCAATTATTAAACGAACAACTTTTTATAGCGATGGAAGGAATGCAAATGCATCTAATCCGATTCGTCACGTCGTGAAACGTCCGAATTTCCTCCGGGCTTGTCAGATTCGTAAAAGTGGATTCCGCAAACAGGACTCCACTGAGTAAAAAAAAGATCGGGATCGAAGCGAATCTCATGGCCGATTTTCTCCGATCGGTAAGAGTATCAAAAGTCCCGAGAGAAAGAACATTAAAGAACCGGCCCAAATGAACTTTACCATAGGATTGATCCAAACTTCAAGGTTTGCAACGATTTGTCGGGGAAATCTAAGATACTGTTCCGACTTGATATTCGAATCTCTAGTAAAGAAGAAATTCATAAACAACCTTGGTAAATCCGGGTTTTCGTCGGAAAGATCGGCGTGCTCGATCGCGCCCAATTGTATATAAAGATCTTCTTTAGGAGTCGAAGCGATCGAAGGTTCGCTGGTAGGAATATGAGTTTCGAAATCTCCGCTCAAATGCGAGATCTGAGGATAGAACCGCCTTTCGGTTACCATTGTGGCGAATTCTTTGAGTTGTCGTTTTACTTCGAACGTGGCCTCGTGGGATACGATGACGTTTCTATGGCTGATTCCTTCCGAAGGATCTCCGTTGATGATCGGTTTGATTTTAAGGCTGCTTGCAGCTATGATATAATCGCCCAGCACGGCGGTATCTTGGCTGGAGTAAACGATTTCGTTAGCGCGGGGGAGCTCAAGAAAATAAAAGAATTTAACGGACGTATTCTGTTTAAATGCGTTCCCGGCAAGACCTATGAATAGGATGACCATCGAAAGATGGACTAAATATCCTCCATAGCGTCTTTTATTCTTCAAAAGCATCCTTACGCCGGCCGTCAAATATCCTTCATTGGGATAAGAAGCCTTGCGGGCCATTATCCCTTTATGATATTCTTGAGCGATGCCCGCGATGGTAAATACGCCCAATCCTATCGTAAGAACGCTGTATATTTCTCCTAACACGTCTCCCAGGCTATAATCGCTGATCGAATAATTGCGGGAATAATAGAATATATATGCCCCGGCCCCGAGTATGCCTGCAATCAGAGGCTTAAATAGAGTCGTAAAAAATATTTTGTCCGCTCCTTTACGCCAGGCTAGGAGAGGGGCGGAGCCCATTAATAAGAGTAATAAAATTCCCGAAGGAACTCCCCATGAATTGAACCAAGGAGCTTTGAACTCTCTCCCGTATAGAAGGGGAGAAAAAACACCCAATAGGATTGACAACGTTGCGATAACTAACAGAAAATTATTAAGTAGAAAACTTCCTTCTTTGGAAGTCATCGCCTCTAGATTCCGTTCCGGGACAAGTTTGTTTCTTCTATATATTAAGAATCCCATATATACCAAAAAGCTTAATCCGATATATATGATGAAAGGCGTTCCTATCGTGGATTTTGAAAATGAGTGAGGTCCTTCCAATACTCCGCTTCGAGTGATCCATGTCCCGAGTAGGCAAAAGTGAAACGCTAGAATAATCAGAAACATATTCCAAAATTTCAACATTCCTCTACGTTCCTGGATAATCATGGAATGCAGGAAGGCCGTTGAGAGTAACCAGGGCATCAGGCTCGCATTCTCCACCGGATCCCAAGCCCAATATCCGCCCCATCCCAACTCTTCGTAGGCCCATTTTGATCCGAGGAGGATTCCGGTACCTAGAAAAAACCAGGAAAAAATACTCCAACGACGGACGAAGCGAAACCAATTTTCCGAAAGCTTACCGGTGATTAGCGCCGAAGTCGCAATCGAAAATGGAATCGCGAAACTTACGTAACCTACGTATAAAATCGGAGGATGTATGATCATTGCCCAATGTTGCAACAGAGGGTTAAGACCTCTGCCTGCGACTGCGGCAGGTTGAAATTCTCGGAACGGTTGTGCGTCGGGAAAGAAGATCGCAAGAAAAGAGAAAAAGCAGGCAATTACGCTTAGGCTTAAATTCATTACCGGGACTCGGTCATTGACAAGATGTCTTGTTTGCCATAGTACGATAAAAGTGAAAAAGGAAAGTAGAAGATTCCAGAACAATAGAGATCCGGACGAGCCCGACCAAACGGAGGTTATCTTGTAGAAGAGCGGTAAATGTTCGCTCGAATGCATTACGACGTAGTAATTATTAAGGTCGGTTCGCATAAGCTGGACGACTAACACAAGGAAGGCGAGTAGAACGACTCCAAAATTCGCCATTAACGTATATCGACCTAATTCGATTCCTTGCGAATCGTTTCTAAAAATTCCATAGGAAGTTTGAATGATGGAAAAAATCAGGAGGGAAAAGGAAGTAATGAGGCAAAGCGCTCCGAAGTCGTTCATGATTTCCCGCTTAGTATTCTTCTGCGGAAGCTTCTTTATCAGAATATCCCGCTTCGTATTTAGAGGCGCATTTTGCTTCCACTCTATCGGCCACTAATACTCCATTTTTCCAAACTCCGTCCACTCGTGCGCGGGTACCTTCTTTAAAAGCGTCGGGCAAAAGGGTCGCACCCGTAAAGAAAACCGGAACTTCCTTATCGTTTAACTGAAGTACGAACTTGGCGGTTTTTCCCTCGCGAATCACCGTGCCCGGTTTGACGAATCCGCGAACCCTTAGTAGTTCGTCGGAATCATAATTGGATGGGTGAGCGGCAAGTTCGTTGGCATCTAGGAGAATGTAAGAAGTCTCCTTAGAGGAAAAAAATGCGATGGCTCCCAATGAAAGAGCGATGGTTCCTGCGAGGATTACAAATTTTACGTTCATTTGTTCAAACTAAGTCTAGTCCTTAGACCAAGGAAACACAAGCCGGAGGGGAAGAAAAGTGGAAATACTTTCTCTCGCGTCGTAAACGAGCAGTCCGATTCTCTCTTTCCAGACCGTGCTAGTAAGAGATAAAATATGAGCCGAAGGAACGAAAGAATCGAGGGTCAGAACTTTTACTTGCGAATAATAATCAGTCGGCCAGGGAATCACTTTTAGGCCGGTTTTTCCAAAAACGCGAAGAGATCTTTCCATATGAAATGCCGAGGTGATTAATATCATCGATTTCCACCCTCTTTTCCGAAAAATCTCCGCTGTAAACTCCGCATTTTCTTTGGTGTTACGACTTTCACTTTCAAGCACTAACGCGGATTTAGGGACGCCTAGAGAGGTTAGGAAAATTTCAGCAGCCTCGGATTCCTTTCGAGCTTGAAACATTAGATTTCCCGACCCTCCCGTAAAAACGATCCTAGGCGCCTTATGTTCTCGATAAAGAATAACCGCATCGGTCATTCTTTCCGCTGCGGAACTCAATTGAGGTCGATCTCCATAAAGCGCTAAATTATCGATCGCTCCTCCGAGTACAACGATCGCATCAGTCGTCGGAAGAGTCTTGATTGCGACAGGTGGATGCTTTTCTTCCAAACCTGTTACTAACCATTGGGAGAAAGAATCGGTGGAACAGATCCATAAAACGATTAAGGGAAGACAAACCGAAAGTTTTTGCTTTTTCTTGGGTAAGCGTAAGCCGGCGATAAATGCCAAGAACAGACAAACGGGTAAGGGAAAAAGAAAAATTCCGGCAAGCTTTGAGAGAATGAAAAAAAGGGTATCCATTTCTACTCGAGTAGCTTGCCGCCTGCGGCCCAGTTTTCCCGAGAGACCTCGTCGATAACTATATAAGTCGATTCCGGTGGTTTAGAGGCGACCTTCCTTAACGTTTCCGTAAATTCCTTTACGATCGTTTGTTTTTGCTCCTTTGTTAAAGGACCGGCGACTTTTACGTTCACATAGGGCATAATCGAAACCTTCTGATTGTATTTTGAATTTTTATTTCGAACAAGTATTCTGCAATGGATTTTTTTATTAAAACGGCAGATTCGTTCAAGTCGTATCCGTTCGATCCAGCTATACTTCGATTATCTTCGTAAGGAGTCTTGTTATGAGATTTGCAAAAGAAATGGTCTTTTATTCGGCCTATCACCAGGAAAAGAGGAATATTCTGATACACGTTTTGGGCGTTCCCACGATTACATTTACGTTGTTTCTAGTATTATGTAGGTTTTCGCTACTTTCGATCTGGGGTTTCGATATCACTGCCGCAACCGTATTTGCCGCTGTCGTACTGGCTTATTATTTCAGCCTGGATTTTATTTTCGCACTAGCTTCGGCAGTCGTATTCGGGTCGTTACTCGCGATCGCACAATATTTGACCGCATCTTTGGAATCTTCGACTGCTTGGACCGTATTCGCAGTAGCTCAATTAGTCGGTTGGGGAGCACAGTTTTACGGGCACTTTATTTTCGAAAAGAGTCGTCCGGCCCTCTTCGATAACCTATTTCAGACGGTAGTTTCCGCTCCGATATTCGTTGTGGCAGACGTCTTTTTTGAATTAGGTTTTCGTAAAGATGTTCAGGAAGCGGTCCGCAAAGAGTTGGCAGCTCAAGGAAAGCTTAAGGATTTCCGCACAGCGCATTAAATCTCTCACCTTTCGAAGAGCGAATCCGGAAGTCGTCGCATTGCTTCCGGGTTTTCGTTTAAACGCAGAACGTAACTTTAACCGAACTGTTGGATCCTAAGAACCGGGAGGGCTGCACTCCGAACATTTTTTTGAAGGTTCTGCTTAGATGAGCCTGATCGGCAAACCCTGCGGCATGTGCCGCCTCGGTTAAATTTCCTCCTTCCTTTAATAAATAGGCCGCCTCTTGAAGACGGAGCCAAAGCTGATATTGCCTAACGGGTAGTCCGAGTTGCTCTTTGAATAAGTGCATAAATCTCGTTTCGGAAAAGCCGGATTCCTTAGCGAGCTCCGGAACAGATACGGAACCGGGAAGGGAAGCCTTCATCCTTTTAGTCGCGGAGAGTATTCTCGGATCCAAAGAGACTTTCATCGGTTTTTCCGCTCCTACTGCGGAAAGAATATCTTCGAACAAGGATTTAGCCCGAGAACAATCCAGTTTTCCCTCTAATAATTTTCGACAATCATCTGTGAGATGGTTAAGATCGGAATGGAGTATTTCATGAATACCTGATTTTCCGAAACGGGCTGCGATCGGCGCATAATCGGTGCTATGAGGATCCAATTGAACTACGACGATATCGGATTCCTGTGCAAGAAGAGTATGGTGAAAATTCGGAGCTAGTACGACTGCTTGATACGATTTCCTTTCACCGCTTTCCGTCTGGATGAAAAAAGGTAAGGAAATCGAAATCAAAATAGAAACGGCGTAATGTGAGTGCGCTTCCGCGACTAAGCCGCGATTCGCAAATAAAATTCTCCCTTCAAAGTAGAAAAGAGCTCCCGTTTTGGCATCCGTCATCGAGGCGTTTCCATATTAAGAATTCTTTGAATTCTATCCCAGGTCCGTTCCGGTTCTTCGAAAGGAAAAAAGTGAGTCGTGTCCTTCCAAATCTCGAGAGAGGATTCGGGATGTCCGTTAACGATTCTTTCCGCAGCTTTCGGCGTACAAACTTCGTATTTTTCGGGAATAGTGATATGAGTCGGAATTTTAATTTTTCCGTATTGATAAAGACTTAGGAAATTAACAGAGTTGAATATTTTCGCCTCGACTTCCGGAGGACATCTTAGATATACTTTTCCGTTTTCCTGACGAAAGCAGCTCCTGAGATAATCCTCGAAAATTTCCGAATCCCATTTTGAAAATGCAGGAGTCCTTCTGTAGGCTTTTCGAATCAAATCGATGCTCGCAAATTCCCTTCTTCTTGCTAAGGCGCCTTTCGACAGCGGATTGCCGAGAATCCAAGCATATAGAATGAACGGAAGGTTTAAGATTACCGGATCCATTGCTATAATTTTCCGAAAGCGGGAAGGACTATGGTAGGAAGAAAGAAGAAGACTCGCGCCGCCTAACGAATGACCGATTCCTACGCAATTTTCTAGATTTTCCGTCTCGATTAAAGCGAGAATTTGGTCTCGGAAAAAAAACCAATTCTTCCAATCGAGGCTGGGTTCCGATTCGCCATGGCCGCAAAAATCGAGAGCAAGAACCCGGAATTTTTTCGAGAGCTTTTCGATATAGTAAGAATAGCAACCGGCACTATAACCGTTCGCATGCGCGATCACTATGGGAGGAGCCTTTTTGGTTCCGGCATCCAGATAAGAGAGAGAGAGTCCTCTAAATCGAAAGGATTTTCTATCTATTCGCGATTTGCCCTTGATCTTTCTCATACTTTCCTTTGGATGGACGCTGAAAGTCGGAACCGATCCCCCTCTCGCGTCTATGGAAGATTCTTCAACCTTCTTCTTAGGGCATTCTAGGGAAAGAAAAATTGAACTTGGGAGACAGGCAGAATGAAAGCAACGGTCGTAATCGTCTTCGTTGTGGCTTTATTTTTTAATGCTTTAGCCAATATACTCATTAAAGCGAGTTCCTTGGGAGATAAAACCGATGCGGTCCCCGGAATCGAAGGCCTGATTAAAAGTTTTTTGCACCCGGTATTTTTTACAGGAATAGCCTCTTTTGGAATAGCTCTTCTCGGATATCGTTGGGTTCTTGGGAAAGGACTAAAACTCTCGCTGGCTTATCCGGTGTTCACATCGGCTGGATTCATCGTAGTTTTGCTGGCTTCTTTTTTCTTATTTAAGGAAAGATTAAATTGGTCTCAATGGACCGGAATTTTATTGATTATCGCAGGTGTTTGGTTGACTGCCGGAGAAATGTTCGACTAAAATATATTTACGCAAGAACGTTCCCCGATAAATTGGAAATTAATTTCGATATGCCAAAATTAATTTCCTACCTCTTTCTTTTTTATTTTTGTATTTCTTGTTTCCACACGATTGATCGAAAGGATCCCACGGGAAGTTCCGCAAAGTACGGTGCGTACGGCTTTTATGACGGTGATCCGATTCCGGATAAAATCGCCTACTTAACCTTCGACGACGGACCCTCGGATTGGACGGAGGAAATTTTGGACGTTCTACAAGAGGAAAAAATTAAGGCTTCCTTTTTTATTTGCGGCGATTGGGCCCCAAAGGAAACCAGAATCAAAAACGGATTCAGGAAGCATAAAGATGTTCTGATCCGCACGAGGAAAGAAGGACATTCCGTGGGAAATCATACGATCGATCATCGCAATTTGCTTTCTCTTTCCGATGAAAAAATCGCAAAGCAATTCGACGATAATCAGCGCATGTATGATCGCGAACTTGGAACCGAGTCCGCAAAGATGACGCTTTTACGACCGCCTTTCGGCTCACCTTTCAATCGCCCCGTTTCCGACCAGGCAAAGAAAAGAGTCGGATCCGTTCTCAAAAAAAAGGGGATCGTCGTTATGTGGTCCAAGCATTTTGATTCCTCCGATTCCAAGGAATGGGTTAGAGGGGAATGGTACGAAAAAGGACCGCGCATTAATCTGGATGACGAGAAATTCAAAGCGAAAATGAATCGTATTTACTTTCGATTGGTTCGAGGTGCGGACGGTAAAGGAATCATCGTTTTATTTCACGATACGCATCCGACATCCAAGGAAATTTTAACCTCGGTAATTCGAAAATTAAAATCGGAAGGATACGGATTCGGAACGATAGAAGACTATGTTCGATGGAGATGGAATATGACTAGCGCGGAATTATTGGCTTCCGAACAGGATTCGGAATAGATTTCGCTTTCGAAAATTACTTTCCACTCTCGAAGTTTATTCTAAACAATGCCTCAGTCAAATCACGGAGACCGCTAAAAATGAACAAAGGTCCGCTTTCAGGCGTTAAAGTCGTCGATCTCAGTTTGCTTCTTCCAGGCCCTCTCTGCTCCATGTATTTGGGAGATATGGGCGCCGATATCATCAAAATAGAAAACCCTCGCGCGATGGATGCCACCCGAGTTATGTTTAAGAAATCAAACGGGGCGCCTTCCTTATACTTGATGTTGAATCGAAATAAGAAAGCGATCACTCTCAACTTGAAGCGGGAGAAATCGAAGGAAATTCTATTCAAATTATTGGAAGGCGCTGATATTCTACTCGAAGGATTTCGCCCCGACGGTTTGGCAAAGATGGGACTTGGATACGAGGATTTAAAGGATCGATTTCCTCGGTTGATTTACTGCGGGATTTACGGTTATGGTGATTCTGGAGCCTACCGGGATTTTGCAGGCCATGACCTAAATTATCTCTCCCTATCCGGCGTATTATCTCAGACGGGAAAGGTCCCCCAGGCTCCCGGTTTTCAATTGGCCGATATAGGAGGTGGAACTCTTACAGCGCTCTCTTCGATTCTGGCCGCTTTGTATTACAGAGAGAAAACGGGTCGAGGTCAAAAAATCGCCGTCTCCATGATGGAAGCTTCCTTACAATTTATCTCGCTTTACGGCGGGATTTATTCCGCAACCGGTGAGGATCCGGAAGGAGGAAACGAACTTCTTTCCGGTAAGCTCCCGAATTATAATACGTATAAGACGAAGGAAGGGAGATGGGTCGCTCTCGGCGCCTTGGAAGACATGTTTTTTAAGACGTTTCTTCGACAATCTGGTCTGGATAAACACCTGGAGAAAATTCCGGCAGACGAAGCGCATTTCGGGGACTGGAAAAAAATATTAACCGAATATTTTGCTTCGAATACATTACAAGATTTGCAACCGATTTTCGAGAACCCGGATTCTTGTCTTACTCCGGTTAAAACGTTAGATGAAGTCGCAAAGGATCCAGTGCTTATTGAAAAAGGAATGATTCTGGAGCGTAAACATCCGCTGTACGGAAAGTATGTTCAGTTCGGTTCTCCATTTCCTTTTTCGGAGAGCAAAGTGACTTATCGCTCCGAGCCGCCTGAGCACGGTCAGCATAACGTTGAAATTCTGAAAGAATTGGGTTACTCCGATGCAGATATCGAAGAGTTAAAGAAAGATAAAGTCATCTAATTTAAGAAATCGGAAAGTTTCCGATCTTACGGATAGCCAGCGATCGAGTCGAATAGAAATCGGATACGATCGGAATTCCCCGTTACGCATCAATAACAAAGACAGAAAATCGCCCTCGTAATATCGCAGCCTGCTCCGCTCGGAGCACCTTCCCCATTGATGGCATCATCCAGCCATATCGAAAAAGTTGCATCTGGAAATCCGATTCTCCCCGAAACTGCGGCGGAATTAGAAGTACCGTTTGAGCAACTGTCCACAGCAGCATAACCGCCGGAAACCGTAGAAAAGCTCCACCAACCGGCGCCGCTACTATATTCGGGAATCGCGTTACGGATGGTATTTTGGATAGTCCCGCTCATCAGTGTGACACTATTGGAAGCTAGTATCGTTCCCTGACTTCCTAAAATGATTGCCGACCCAGGAACTGAAGTCAATAGATTCGCGATAGTATCCACGCCGCTAAGCGAAATGAAGGCGACAACGGTAGAGCAATTATTTTTCCAGGGATAGGTGCTTGCACTCATAGAGGCAAAACGAGCATTACAAAGACCGTTCATATTTGCGCGAGAGATTACGTTACCGTCGCTACTGGAAGTCGAATCGAACAGATATGCGGCTGACATCGTTATGGCGGATTGGGATACATAAACGCTTTGGTTTCCGGCTTGGTCGGCGACGATCACGTTAAAGTAATAAGTCGTATTCGCAAATAGTTGGTTTACGTTACTATTGGAAATGTTCGCTTGAGCGGAACCGAACGGGGTTCCGTTGATAAGCGTCGTAGATAAAGTAGTCATATTATTGCTCGTAGAATAATACGCTTGGTAAGTTAGATTTGCGGGAAGAGTAATGTTGTCGGTGCCGATTGTCCACGAAAGATTCACCTGGGCTTTAGTGGACGGAGAATATACACCGGAAGGAGTTGCGGTTATGATTCCTGATCCGCCCGGAACGGGCGGAATTGTATCCAAGACAGGGGAACTCGGAATGGCCGTAGGTTGGCTTGCTCCGGCTCCGGCGCCAAGTAAAGCGCTCAAAAAGAATCCTAAGGCATTGGAATTGTTCGAGTTTTCCGTCGGAAAAACCAACGGCCTGAAGATTGGATTCGTGAAGCAAGCTTCGAATAGAAAGAAGCAAATGAAAATTAGAAAACTTATCGAGGCTAACCGAACTTTAACCGTTCTTTGCAGGGATCCAAAATCTGGCAAAAAGGTTTTCGATTGTTCGTTCATCGTCAGCCTTCCTGTTCCGCCTAGCGCCATCAAGTTGTCATTCAATGGAAGATCGGGAACTTTAAATGACCGGGCCGCTTGCAATTTGGCGTTTCGCTTAAGCTCATTACATTTAGCAAAGAAATCAGTAAAATAGCAAGAAATTAAAGGCACTAAGTTTTTGAAAACTAAAAGATTATTTAAGGAGGATTCGCTTCCTACTACTTTCGAAGGACAGGAATCAATTCATAGTTTGGCGGCTCTTCGCTTATCAGAAAGTTTTTGCTTGTGAATCGAAGCATGGTGGATAGCCTTTTACCGTACAGGGAAACTTCGATATTGAATTTCCCGAAACCAAAATTTAAGAGAAGTGATTCTATATTATGCGAATTGGATCGACTTGGATTATTTTTTTCGCCGCGATGATTTGGCTAACTTCTTGCACCGTAGAAAAGCGAATTAGTTCTAATCCTGAAAAACGGATCGTATTGGCGGCGGAGACTTCCTCTCAATGCAAGGTCCATTCGACTAAATCGCGCTGGGCGTTCCTTGGAGGCTTGGTCCCCGCATGGCAGTCTCCGATATTCTTCGGCTTAATTCCGGCATTAAACTCGCCAATTCCGGAGCCTCCTCTTGGCCAGACGATCCGGGTAACTGAAGCTGCACGTTGGCATGATTATACCGTAACGGTTCTGTTAGGCTGGTTGACCTCCCTTACGAAACGAACGATCATCGTGGAATTTTGCGAAGAGAATTTATTTGCGAACCATTGGAATGATCGAGAGGAAAGCATAGATCAAAAGATACACCGAATGGCTATGACCGGTAAGGTCACGATTCAGCCGAGAAATGGAGAGACATTTCTCGCAAAGGTGATCGGTTTTGACTCGGAAACTATTTTCTTGGAGATTTCCGCACCGGATCCTTCGGGAACCGTTATCGATAAGGCTCATTTTAAAGACGGTTCTATCGTGGAGGGTAGAGCGGTTACGCAGAACGATTTGGAAATAGTCATGGAGTTGAAAGATAATTCTCGTCAGAGCTATTCAAAATCTAGACTCAAAAAATTAGAGTTACGCGTTCCGGTTACCATACTGGAAAAAAAGGCCCTCCCCAAGTCGGATATTTTCAAGATCATGTTCGAGGAAGTCGAGTAAATCGAATATTACCGATACGTCGATGGGTCGGATCCAGCTTGAGTCTATACTTTCCCATCGATAGATTTGTAGAAGGTAAATGATGGAACAGAACGAACGTTCTGTATAAAATCATTGAATCCTAGGCCCCTATACGATAAAAATTTGCGTTTTAGTCGAATTCTGTCCCATTCTAGACGATTTGAGCGGTTGTTCACAAAGGTTTTAGTTGATCTAATCGCCTATCCTCAAAAATTAGGAATAGAAACTCTCTTAAGAAGGGAACCGAATGTACCAGGAACTGACTGAGCAACAGATCGAAATTAGAGATACGATCCGCAATTTCGTAAAAAAAGAGATTACCCACGAAGTAGCGATCCACTGGGACGAAGAGAATAAACACCCCGAAGAACTTATCAACAGAATGAGAACCGAGCTTGGTGTGAACGGTCTTACCATCCCCGAAGAATACGGCGGCTGGGGACTCGGATCCGTAGAACAATGCCTTGTAACCGAAGAACTTTCCCGGGGATGCCTCGGTATTAGCCTTTGTTTCGGTTATACCGGTTTGGGGATACTTCCGATTCTAAAAGGCGCAAGCCACGAACAAAAGAAAAAATGGCTTCAGCCTGTCATCGACGGAGAATACGGAGTATCTTTCTGTCTCTCGGAGCCGGGCGCAGGTTCGGATGTTCCGGGAATGAGCACAACTGCCGTTAAGAAAGGCGATAAATGGGTCATTAACGGAACTAAGCAATGGATTACCGGTGGCGGTAGTGCAGGCGCTTACACGGTATTCGCTTATACCGATAAAGGTCGCGGAACCCGCGGTGTTTCCTGTTTTTATGTGAAACGCGAAACTCCCGGTCTGATAGTAGGTAAGAAAGAAGATAAACTCGGAATTCGCGCATCGGATACCCGCCAAATTATCTTCGAAGATTGCGCTGTAGAAGAAGCTAATATGATCGGAAAAGAAAACCTAGGATTTATTTACGCTCTTCAAACATTGAACGCGTCACGTCCGTACGTCGCTGCAATGGGTGTAGGTGTTGCGCAGGCTGCTTTGGATCACGCATCCAAATATGCGCGCCAACGCGAACAATTTGGATCCAAGATTTCTAGTTTCCAGGCAGTTCAACACATGTTGGCCGATATGTCGATCGGAGTCGAAACCGCTCGCCAAATTTGCTACCTGTCGGCCCGTATGTCTGATGCGGAGGACCCTCGTCTTCCAAAATATTCGGCGATTGCAAAAGCATACTGCTCGGAAACTGCAATGAAGGCTGCAATTGATGCGGTCCAAATCTACGGCGGTTACGGATACACGAAAGAATATCCCGTTGAAAAGCTTATGCGCGACGCTAAAATTCTCTGCATCTTCGAAGGAACCACTCAGATCCAGAAGAACGAGATTGCAGCATATGTGATTCGCGAGGCTGCTTCCGCAAAATAATTCGTAGCAAAATAAAATCTACGAAACGAAGAACGCCGGAGGAAAAATCTTCCGGCGTTTTTTTTATTCGTTTCGTGATTTAGATAGTTTGGATCGGATTCGACTCAGGCTTACGGGGGTGATTCCCAAATACGAAGCGATATGATATTGAGGTACTAGCTCCTCGATTCCCGGATAAGCCTTTTTTAGAGATTCGTATCTTTCCTCGGCGGAAAGGGCCAATAGTTCGTATTCCCGCCTCGCTTTTTTTATAAAGAGTAATTCCGCGGTCCTTCTTCCTAATCTTTCCCAGGCTATGTTCTTTTCATAGAGTTCGGTGTAATCGGAAAATTTAGCCACACCCAACACGCAATCGGATATCGCTCGGATATTACAAGTGGACGGATGGCCGGACAGTAGATCGAAATAGGATCCGGTAAATTCTCCGGGAAAACAGAAACTCTTAATATACTCGTCGCCTTTGTCGGTTACGTAATACTCGCGAAGCTGTCCGGAAAATACGAAGGCAAATTCCGTCGGGATCTTTCCCTGTTTGATAAAAAAATCGCCGTATCCGATCTTTCTTAAAGTATAAAGCCGACCGGCCTCGTTCCAAATTGTCTTGGAAATTCCGGAAAGCCTATTGACCGCCTCGAAGATTCGATCCCATTCGGGAGTATCCTGATTAATTTTATCAGCTTCCATGATAGGATGACTCTTTGCTAAAGGTCATCCTATCTACTTATTTTGTAATCTCAAAAAGTTTCGGATTAATACTTGATGGAATCCAAGAACGGAATCGCCGCCCGTAAAAAAGCGTCCGGATCTTCCGCAAAGGGAACGTGCCCGGTTTTTAAGAAAACGGCTTGGGAATTTTTTATCTCACCGTGCAGGGTTTTGCCTAAGCTCGGTTCTAAAACAGGATCCTCGGCTCCCCAAACGATTAAAGTAGGCTGTTTTATTTCCCGGACTTTTTCCCGGAGGTCATGTCCCGGTGCAAGAAAGCTTCGCCAGATTGCAGCGTTTACTTCTTTTGCACCTTCTTGGGTTCCTTTTTCCCGAATTCTTTCCACGATTTGATTCGTGTATTCATTCCGAATTTTCAGATAATATTTCGGAAATGCGGTCCAGGAAAGTCCGGTAAACCAAAGAGTGCCTTTTAGATTAGTGAAGGTTCTCGTTTTAAAATCGGGAGCATTCATGCCTCCCGTATCCACCAAAATCAAACCCTTTACTAATTTCGGTTTTTCCAAGGCCATTTTTAGGGAGGCAAAACCTCCGACCGAGTTTCCTAGGAAGACTGCTCCGTCGGGGGCCAGCTGAACCGCAACTTCTTGTAGAACTTCGGCAATCGATAATGCGGATGCGGAAGAGGGAGGAGTCGGGTTGGAGGAGATCCCATGTCCCGGCCAATCCAAACAAATTACCCTATACTTCGAAGTAAGCGCGGGAACGATTGCATCGAAATCCCTATGGTCGTGACCGGCAGAATGCAAAAGAAAGACCGTCCTGCCTTTTCCCTTGATCCAATAGGCCACTTTACCGTATTTCGATTCGAAAAAGCCGCTCGGTTTGTCTTCCTTCGAATCTTGAGCATTAGAGTTGGCATTCATTACGGTTTCGTTCACTCCGCAAAAAACGCTAAATAGAGTAAATCCTGTCATAAAAATAATCATCAACCTTTGTTTCATTCATTTATTCTAAAGCAGTTTACCGCTGATAGTCCAACGTTTTCGATCTCCGGAGGTATAAACACGGTTATCCTATGTTAACGATAATTTGGAAGAAGTAAGAAATTAAATTCCGATCGGGTAAATAAGAAAAGTTAGGAAATAGCCCATCGAACTAATTTAGCGATAGGGGAAATCCATTTAGGAAGTAAAGATTTAGGCGAATTCGGAAACAATAAAAACGATTCGATCGGAATCAGAGAACCTTGCTTCAGTAGCTTTTCCTTATCCTTAAAGACGCCCAGTTTGTCAGGATTCAACACGCTATAGATCCGCCATATTCCGTCCGATTCAATGAGAAAGTTTTGTAGAAAGACCGGTTTGCCGTTGACATAGCCGACTATCGTCTCTGCCCCGTTTACGAAAGAGAAATAGAAGTGCAGATTTTTACGTAACCGATTGCTGCGAACTCGATTTAAGAAGGATGCGACCCGCGCCCGCCCTATGATCGGTATTCGAGCCGCATTGACTTTTCCACCTCCGTCCGACCACATTACGATTTCTTCCTTTAAGAATGGAATGAGTTGATTCGGGTCGTTTTTGGAAGAAGCTAATAGAAAATTCCTCAAATGCAGTCTTCTAGTTTCCTGATCGGTCGAGAAACGTTTGCGATCCGACTTTAGGGCTTCCTTAGCTCTCTTGAAAATCTGACGGCAATTTTCGGGGGTTTTGCCTACGGCCTCGGCGATAATCGAATAATCTAAATCGAACGATTCCCGCAATAAAAATGTTGCGCGCTCTATCGGATTCAGTTTTTCTAATATATGTAGAAACGCCAAATCCAACGTTTCCTCATCCATCTGAATTTCTTGATCCAACGGAGTAGGGGATAAAGGCTCCGGCAGCCACGGGCCTATGTATGTTTCTCTTTTTCGTTTGGACTTACGAAGGCTATCTAAAGATAGCCTAGTCGCGATGGTGGAAAGAAAAGCTTTCGGAGATTTTACGTTCGTTTTACTGGATTTTTCCCAACGAAGAAACGTTTCCTGGACTATGTCTTCGGCTTCGACAACGCTTCCCGTCATTCGATATGCGATGCCGAAGACCAGTTTTTTGTTTTCGAGAAATTGTCCCAGTCGATCCATTTAACTTTCCGTAGCCGTCTTCATTTTGCCGGTGTCTAGGGTTTCGATTTTCTTTGCCGTTGGCCAAGCATAAAAGTCGAAGTATTTCTCAGCTTTTAAGGATAGAATCGTGAATCTGCAAATCAATTCTTTGATTATTGCGCCGATTCTTCCCGTCCGAATTTTTTTGCTTGGGGAGTCGTCCCGATTTAAGGTCTGGATCAATCCTGCTCTTCTGCCTAGACTCACACAGCGGATCACATATCCCATTGAAAAGGGATTTTGACCGATCTCGCTCGGATTTCCAGTCAAATAGGAAATCCTTTCCGCTAAGTAGATTCCCATCGGCAAGGCGGTCGCACAAGACATTCTTAATGGAGAATATTCTTCTTCCATTATTTTGATACCGTCACCCGCTCCCAATATCGAAGGATAATTTCCGCATTGAAGCGTACTATCGACTATGACCTGATCGACGGAATTTACCTTGAGTCCCGAATTTTTGCCTAGGTCGGAAGCGATTAATCCCGCTGAAAGTAGGCAATAATCGTGGGGAATTTTATCCCCGTCTTCGGTCAAAATCGAATCCGCCGAAATATTTGAGGCTCGTTTGTTTTGCAAAACGGTCACTCCGAGCCGCTTTAAGACTTGGAGCATGTATTCGATCGCTTCCGAATTGAAATTTTTACCGATCGCTCCCGAATCCAATAGAGTAATTTTTGAATTCGGAAACCGTTCCGCCAGTTCGGTTGCGGTTTCGATTCCGGTTAATCCTCCTCCTAAGACCGTGATCTTTCGGCGGGAAGATTGCATAAGAGCAGAGTTAATTTTTAGACAATCGTTTGAGTTTGCGACCGATAAAATCGTCTCGGGCATCCCTTTGATTTGTGCAGGCTTCATTCCGACAGTGTATCCGAGAAAATCATAAGAGAGTTCCTCTTTATCTTGAAAACGGATTTGCTTTTCCGAGGGCAATATGCGATCTACGATACCGACTTTAAGTTCCACTTTTTTATGAAGAAGATTTCGAATCTGATAGGACTTGGATTTTGTTCCTGCAATTACTTGATGATTTCTTATTTTTTCTATAAAGAAATCATTTGCAGTAGCAAGAATGATTCGTAACGAAGAATTTTTTCTCGCTAAACGATTTGCCGCTATGATACCTGCATATCCACCGCCGACGATAACGACTGTTTTCTTTTCCATTATAAAGCTCCTTATAAGGAAGGACGACGTTTCATTCATTTTGTGACAAAGAGGAGTCGCTTAATAAGATTTTCCCTTTAAGTAATGATGTTAGAATTATTCTAAATAGGAGATTGACATTCGCCGAATTTTCCGAAAGCTGGATATAGGGGGCCCGACATGAATCGATTTTTAATAATTTTCTCCCTTTTACTTGCGACGCTTTTTATCGGGTCCTGCAAAGAGCGTAAGCCGATTTCCGAACTAGAAGCATTCGTGGTAAAAAACGTAATTCATCCCAGTAATAATCCTTATAATAAAGATAAGGTCGAGTTGGGCAAAATGCTTTATTTCGATAAGAGATTGTCTTTAAAGCAAGATTATAGTTGTGCAACATTTCGAAACTTCGAATTTCAAACAAGCGGTGCCCCGAGAAATAAGATTCATAATAATATCGGTAAAACTCTGACTAACGTAGCCTTATACAAGGACGTGTTCAAAGACCCGGAGACAAGGGATTTGGAAAACGTGGTCAAGGAAAGGGTTTACTTCGATATAATGTCGAAAAACGAAAAGACGATCCTACAAAGGCTTTCTGCCGTTCCAGAATATAAAGAGATGTTTAATAAGGCTTTTGGAAGTTCCGAGATTACGGTCGATAAGATCGTTTTTGCACTCTCCGCGTTTCAGCGGACTATCCTGAGTAGAAATTCAAATTTTGATCGATTTGTAATGGGGGAGGAAGCCGCATTGACTCCCGCACAAAAACGAGGATGGGACGTTTTTCAAAATAAAGCAAAATGCGTGCAGTGTCACCAAGGTCCGAACTTTTCGGATTCGGAAATGCATACGACGGGGTTGCCCGGTGTTAAGGATAAAGTTCGTACTCCCTCGTTGCGAGACGTGACTCGTAGAAAGACATTTATGCATAACGGTCAATTCGATTCTATCGAGGAAACCGTGAATCATTTTGCGGACGGTGGACACGCAAATGCTTTATTCGATCCACTCTTAAAACCCTCTCGTCTTTCGGAAGAAGAAAAAAGGGATCTCATAGAATTTCTAAGATCCTTGGAAGGGGAACCGATTCCTCTCGAGATTCCGAATATTCCTAAAGCTTAATATATAAAAACGTTTTGTAAGAAGATTTTCCGAAGGCAAGAGCGTTGTTTCGGATTTTACTTGGTTTTGTCGTTTTCTAGGTCGAGTTTGGAAAGTTCGTCGATTAACTTGGCTACATCCACGCCGAATTTTTCGAAAACGTAATTTTTGGCTAAATCGTAGCGAATGAGATCCACGTTGAAATTAATCTTTGCCTGGGCCACTAAAAGCTCGGATTGAATCAGGTTATCCAACGCTAATTTTACCACTACCGCAGTAAATCGTCCTTGGCTATAGCGTTGTTGAACGCCCTTATAATATTTTTCGGCTTCGTCTCTTCGCCGAGTCGCCGAGTCCAATAATTCCCGGCCGGCCATGATCGAAGCGTATCGATTATCCAGATCCTCTCGAATTTGCTTCTTTAATTCCTCTTCCTGTTTTACAAGTATCTCGATTTGGGCTTTCGCATCTCGAATATCCGTTTTAACCCCCACATCGAATAGAGGATAGGAAAGAGTGAATCCTGCGTTCATTTCAGGGTATTTAAAGGACATGATTCCGGTTTCAGGGTTTACGAAGTTCGTCTGCGGATTTAAAAAAGTTTGCCCTTTCGTGGAATAACTTCCGCTAATTTTCAAGGAAGGCATATCCTCCGCTTCTTTGATCCGAAGCTGAATGTCCGCAACTTCCTTCTGTCTTCTTAAATTCTTAAGATCGATCCGGTTTTTAAGTGCGTACTGATAATCTTTTTCCGGATCCATATTATCGGGAATTTGTTCATGCAAATCCGTAATTCCCGCAATTTTAGAAGAAGGGTCGGCATTGAGGACACGAACTAGGTTCCTTTCGGCATCGTTTCTCGCTAGTCTGGCACTCTCTAAGCTATTTTGGGTCTGGGATAGCGCAGAATTCCATTGGTTTAACTCAAATGATTCGGAAAGTCCCAAACCCGCTTTCCGGGCAGTAATATCGCGAATGGTTCTCGTATTTTTCTCTAGTCTCTCGAATGTAGACACTTGGGAATCGTAAACGCTTAAGCTCCAATAATCGACTAGAGTTTTAACCACAAGCTGAGCCAAAGTGTCAATGAGACTGTCTCGTTGGATGATGACATTTTGTTTTAAAACCTTTTGACGATCTTTCTCGGTTCTTCCGAAACTATATTTTAAAAGTTCCTGGCTGAGGGTTGCAGTCAGTGCGCTCGTATATTGGGGAGGCGCTGCGAGTAAAGGACCCAAGGCTCCTAACGGAGCCGCCGAAGCTGGAGATTCCAAGGCGTTAGTATCGAAGCGAGTATTGCTGACTTCGAGAGTAAAATATGTTTGGGTCTCGAATTGCTTTTGAATCCCGATCGCCATTCTATCGTTCGAGATTTTCGTTCCAGAAATAATGTTGTTTCGGTTGGAAGGCAATCCGGTTTTAGTTGTAGCGAAAGAACCTACAAGTGTCCAAGCAAACTGAGACTGATTTTTTAAGTCCGCGGAGTCCGCTTTAATATATTCCATTTTAGCGTTTTTAACGGTAATATTATTTGCAAGGACGTAATTGACCGCGTCTTTTAACGATAAATGGAATACGGGTTTATTCTCAACAAGTGATTCCGATTGTTGTGCAAAAATAGAACTAGGCAAAGTCAGTGCTCCAGCCAAAAATAGCCGGAGATAGATTTTCCTTAAAAAAGGAACGACTAAGGGCCTTTGCATAAGTTCGGTAATCTTCCTACGGAGCATGGTTTTAGGCTCGGAAGAATTTGCCAAATCGAAAACATTGAGAGAAAAGTCTAATACAGCGGAAATAAATGGACACAACTCCAAAGAAACAAAACCGACTCGCGTCCGAAAAGAGTCCGTATCTACTTCAGCATGCAATGAACCCGGTCGACTGGTTTCCTTGGGGGAAGGACGCTTTTCTTAAAGCAAAAGAGGAAGATAAAATGATTTTCCTCTCGATAGGATACGCAACGTGTCATTGGTGTCACGTAATGGAGAAGGAATCGTTTGAAGACGAGGCCACCGCGGCGGTCTTAAATCAATATTTCGTTTCCATTAAGGTCGATCGAGAAGAAAGACCGGACGTGGACCGCATTTACATGGATGCTTTGCATGCGATGAATCAGCAAGGCGGCTGGCCCTTGAATATGTTTTTGACTTCGGAAGGGAAGCCGATTACCGGAGGGACTTATTTCCCGCCGGTCGCTAAATACGGTCGCAAAAGCTTCGTGGAAGTTTTGAATATTTTAGCAAATCTTTGGAAAGAGAAAAAAGGAGAGCTAATAGATGCTTCAGAAGAGCTTACCCAATATCTAAAAGAATCCGAAGAATCTAAAGCGTTAAACGAACAAAGCGCCTTTCAGTTGCCTTCCAAAAAGGTTTTTGAAAACGCATTCGGAATGTATGATCGATTTTATGATCCCGAATTCGCAGGCTTCAAATCGAATGTTACGAATAAATTTCCTCCTAGCATGGGGCTATTTTTTCTATTACGATTTTATAAATCCACTGGAGAACCTAAGGCTTTAGAAATGGTGGAAGAAACTCTTGTCGCAATGAGGAAAGGCGGAATTTACGATCAAATCGGGGGCGGAATTAGTAGATATTCCACCGATCATAAATGGCTGGTTCCGCACTTCGAGAAAATGCTCTACGATAATTCCTTATTTTTGGAAGCGTTGGTCGAATGTTTTCAAACTACAGGCCACGTAAAATATAAGGAAGCGGCTTACGACGTACTGGAATATCTTTCCCGAGATATGAGATTGCAGGGCGGCGGAATTGCCAGCGCCGAAGATGCGGATTCGGAAGGCGAAGAGGGTTTGTTTTATCTCTGGAAAAGAAATGAATTTCACGAGGTATGCGGTTCCGATGCGATTCTCTTAGAGGAATTTTGGAACGTTACGGAGATCGGAAATTTCGAAGGAAGTAATATTTTACACGAGAGCTTTCGGACGAATTTTGCAAGATTGCACGGATTAGAACAGGAAGAACTGATCGAAATCGTAGATCGAAATCGGAAAAAATTGTTAGCACGCAGATCGGATCGAATTCGGCCGTTACGCGACGATAAGGTTTTACTTTCTTGGAATTGTTTATACGTAAAGGCTGCGACGAAAGCCGCAATGGCATTCGGCGACGGGGAATTATTACGGCTGGCCGAAGAGACGTTTCGATTTATTGAAAATAATTTAGTTCGGGAAGACGGACGATTATTGAGACGATTTAGGGACGGGGAGGCTAGGTTTCTCGCTTACAGCGGAGATTATGCCGAATTTATTTTAGCGTCTCTTTGGTTATTCCAGGCGGGAAAAGGAATTCGCTATTTGACTCTCGCTATTCGATATGCCGAAGACGCAGTGAGATTATTTCGCTCTCCTGCCGGAGTATTTTTCGATACCGGCTCGGACGCGGACGATCTGTTACGAAGAAATGTGGACGGTTACGACGGAGTGGAACCTTCGGCAAATAGTTCGTTTGCCTTCGCGTTTACGATTCTCTCTAGATTGGGAGTCGAATCGGATAAATACTCCGATTTTGCGGATGCTATATTCTCTTATTTTAAAGTGGAATTGGAAACGCATCCGATGAATTATCCCTATATGCTTTCCGCGTATTGGCTTAAAAATTCCGCCTCAAAAGAATTGGCGGTCGTGTACTCGACCCAGGAGGATTTATTTCCCGTATGGCAAGGAATCGGAGCTATGTTTTTACCCGAAACGGTATTCGCTTGGGCTACCGATAAGGAAGCGGAAGAAGTCGGAGAAAAAATCCTTTTATTAAGAAATCGTGTTTCCGGCGGAAGCGTAAAGGCGTACTACTGCCAAGGATTCCAATGCGATTTGCCTGTGTCGGACTGGATTTCTCTGCGGGAAAAATTGAATTAGATCTTGCGAGTCCGAAAAATCGGATCGGATCGAAGAAATTTCTATTCTAATTCGATCCGTTCGGCGTCTCGCCAGAGTCGATCCAAGTTATAGAATTCCCTTTTTTCCGGAGTCATAATATGGACGATAAATTCACCGTAGTCGATGAGCGTCCAGCCGGAGGAAGATGAGGCTCCGGTTTTGTCGGTTTCTTTGTGAGGAAGTTTAAAACTTTTTAATGCTTTTTTAATTTCTCTCGCTACTGCATTGGCTTGAACGGAGGAGTTTACCGTGCAAATCAAAAAATAACTTAAATACGAATTAACGGATTCTAAATTTAGTACCGCGATCTCTTCGCATTTTTTGTCTTTCATTATTTTATAAACGGTTTTGAGGATCTCTAAAGTTTCTTTTGGGGCGTTTTTTGAAGCGGGGGTCATATATTATTTCTTTGGCTCTATGTCGGAGCCTAACAGGACTGTGGCGTCAAGACCGAGATCTTTACGTAAAACGTGATATACTTTGGCTTTTTCAAGGACAGTCGAAATCTTGTCCGATACCGCAGTGTTTCCGGAGCGATCTAAGATGACGGTTTTTTCTACGTCCTTACTCCATGCGTTGTCCGCCGCAAGCACCTTGATTCTCTTATCCGCTAAGATTCCACGAACATCTTTCGCGAGTCCGGCGACGTCAGTTCCGTTCAGGACCTCAGTTCTGGCGAATTCTCCGTCGGTAAAAATTTCGGAAGAAACGTCTTTCTGAAATTTCCGGAACGCCGCCGTACATCTTCCTAGGTCGGCTTTCAAATACAGCCGTTTCGATTTCGGATCCAGAGACGGTTCTCCGGGAAGTTCCGTAACGCCGAAGGAAATTCTATGGGATATTAGAAATTTTAAAAGAGAATAGAAGTCGTCCTTGGAAAAGTCGGTATCCAGAAGCGAATACGCGTATTCCGACCAGCCTGCGTTTAGGAATTCCCGATTTTCATAAAGAGTTTCGTAAAGGGTAAGAACCGCACTCTCTTGACGACTAATCCTATCTAAATAATCCAGAGTCTCCTTTTTCTTCATAAAAGAAACGTAATCATACGAATCTTCCCCGGAATAAGTGTATACCCCGGGTGTTCTTATATAAGTGGGCGAACTTTCCGCCGTCCGATTATCGGTGTAAATCGACAATCCTCCGAGCATATCTACGAGACGAATGAATGCGGAAGCTTTTACGGTAATTTTATACTGAGGTTTGGATCCTAAAATTTCCTCTACGGCATTCGCCACGGCCGAAGGCGCTTTTGATTTTAATTGTTCCAAACTATCTTCCGGATCGTCGAAGGTAGTAATGGGGTGAATGAAAAAAAGAGCCGTTCTTTCTTGAGAGGGAAATAACGTCGCCAACACGCCGAATTCGTAAGTATCATCTTCGCCGACCGCATGGACTAAAATATGAATCGGTTTACCCGAACTTATTTTTTCATCCAGCCCGGTTCTGCGTATATTTTTGAATATAAAGAATAGAACGACGATAGAAAGAATACCGACACCAATCCAAATAGGAAGAAAAAAAAGCGGTTTCGACGATTTAGACGGACCCAAACACTCAGCCTCGGTTCCATTTCGATCTTAAAAACTCGGATGTCAATTGGTTAATTTTCTTAAAGCGGCGTGATACATGCCGATCGTTCGAGGATGAATCTCTCGCCTGTTTTCCAGCAGATCGGAAATCGTGTGAAAGGCTTTGTTTAAAACTCCTGTGTAAAGGTTCTTCCGGGCTTCTTCGCGCCAATCTGCATATTCTTTCTGGCGTTCCGCAAACTCGGATCCCAAAAAGTCGGCAGCGTAAAGGATGCATTCCAGAACGCTTAGAGCTTCCCCGCCTAATGTATGATGTTTTACGGCGCCTAAAACGGATTCGTTTAATAAGCCGTACTTTCTTTTCAGATAATGATAGGCGGAGCGGGAGTGCCATGCAGCCTCGGGTAAACCGGCCGATTCGAGATCGTTCGCTTCCTTAAAAATCGAAAGATGAAATTCCTTGGTTTTCTGCTTGGTGATATCATGCACGACTCCGGCTAAGAACGCCTGGGCAGTTTGATCGGGCGCATGATAGCTTGCCAGCTCTTTGGCAATCTCGGCCACGCGCAAGCTATGTTCCCAACGAGTAACGGTAATTTCTTCCGGAACGATTCTCGTGAAATATTTGATCTGCTCATTGGTCGTTTCCGGAATCATTCATCCCTCCGAATATGCTTTCAATTCTAGTATTTTATCCCACACTGCTTGACTGAGCGCAATCGGTTTCCGGTTTTTTGCAACTGCGGCCGGAAGTACATTTCGTAAATCGGTTGAGGCAGCCGGGATAATGGGATTATTTAGGAAAAGAATTTTCTCTTCGAAAGAATTCAGATGAGGATTTTTAGGGATATATTCGGATACTCTGCGAAATACCAAGAGGGAACGAATCAGGCCCAAAATATTCTCCCAATTTCTCCATTTTTGAAACTCGCAATAATTATCCTCGCCGACGAGTAGTAGAAAGTTTCGCTCCGGGTACAATTCTTTCAATTCAAGAAGAGTCTCGTAAGTATAGCTAGTGCCTTTTTTTCTCAATTCGATATCTAAGATTTTCGTTTTAGGTATTTTTGAAAATTGAGCATCTAGCATTTGTAATATATTTTCGCTAGATGCATGCTTTCCGTTTTTTAAAGGCGATACGCAGTTAGGGATAACCAGCAATTCTTCCGCTTGAGGAATCGTATTCCAGAAAGAGGTGACGATTCCCGAATGTCCGATATGGGGAGGATCGAAACTTCCTCCGAAAATTCCGGTGAGACGAGGTTCGGAGAGTCGGAAAGTCATATTCCAAGGCGAACGAGGGATCTACCCTCTCACCTGTCCTTCTCCTTCACCGTATGTAGTTGTGGTCGTGAGATGCACTAACCCCATCGGTCCTCTAACATGAAGTTTTCCGGTCGAGATTCCGACTTCCGCTCCGAGTCCGAATTCCCCCCCATCGTGAAAGCGAGTCGATATGTTCACGAACAGAGCCGCCGAATCCAGAGACTCTAAAAATAAATTAGAAGAGCTTAAATCTTCGGTTACGATCGCTTCAGTATGTCCTGAAGAAGTATTTTCGATAAAAGAAATCGCTTCCTCGATCGAGTTTACCGTTTTTACCGACAGTCGTAGATCTAAAAATTCTTCCCAATAGTCTTCCGGCTTTACGGGTGTTCCGTTCGGGAAAAGAGAAAGCGCGGGAGGATCCAAAAGTAGTTGTACGCCTTTCGCATTTAATTCGCTTAGCAATTCTTTAGAGTGAGGATATTCGGCATGTATCACTAAATTTTCAACCGCGTTGCAGACTCCCGGGCGCTGCACTTTCGAATTCAGTACGATCGGCAGAACTTTTTCCGGATCCGCCGACTTATCTATATAGATATTCACGACGCCCTTATCGTGCTTTACGACTGGGATGATGGAATTTTCCGAAACGAAGTTTATAAGTCCTTCTCCGCCCCGAGGTACTACCAAATCGATATATCCAGTCTGTTTAAGGAATGGAATCATAATCTCGCGCTCGGTTTTATCGACTAAAGTCACAGCGTTCGGAGAAAGTCCGGCCTGGGCAAGACAATCCCGGAAGATGTTCGAAAGTATATTATTGGAATGAAGCGCCTCACTCCCTCCTCGAAGGATGCAGGCGTTACCCGATTTAAAGGATAAAGCTCCCACATCGATCGTTACGTTAGGACGGGATTCATAGATGACCATTACGACGCCAAGAGGAACTCTTTTCGTTATCAGTCGGATGCCGTTAGGTAACGTTAGACCTCGCACGACTTCACCCACCGGATCGGGCAGAGACTTGATTTCAAGAACCGCCTTTGCTAAATTATGAATCCGTTTTTCATCCAGCGTTAAGCGATCCAGCATTGCCGTGGATAATCCCTTCTCTTTTCCCGCGGTCACATCTTTTTCGTTTTCCGCGATAATTTCGGATTTCCGGGTTACTATCGCTTCGGCTAATTTTTCAAGAACGGCATTCTTTTTAGAAGAGTTCAGTTTTCGTAATTCTCGAGAAGCTTTCTGAGCATTTTTGCACAAAATTTCCACGTATTCTAGTTCTGTAGGCCGTTGGATCATTGCGAATGTCCTCCGTTTCGTTTGGTTTGGAGGATCGCTTTAATTTCCTCCTCGGAATAGGATTTATGTTTTCCGTTTCCGGCAACTAGTGTCCCCAGCTTATTCTCTTCCAGAAAACGACGCACGCAGTTTTTCTCCGTTCCGTCAATGATACCGCTAGGAATTCCTGCCTCGTTTAAAATCCCGGCCGCTTTCAATTTGGTATACATACCGCCGGTTCCGGGCCCGCTCGGTCCTCCCGCAATAGAGAGTTCCCCCCCGCCGATATCCTTAAGATGGGATACTACCTTACCGTCCCTTAAAAAGCCGGCGACTCCCGTTAGAATAATTAACAAGTCTGCTTCCACGAGCAAACTGACGATCGCCGAAAGGATATCGTTATCGCCGAACTTCAATTCTTCCGTTGCTACGGAATCGTTTTCGTTAACGATGGGTAGGATTCCCCAATCTAATAATTGTTGAAAAGTGCTTCTAAGGTTTTTGAATCCTTCGCCGGTTTCCAAATCCAAGACGCCAAACAAGATCTGTGCGATCGGGAGATTCACTTTCGAAAAAAAACTATCGTATAAGTTGATAAGCCGATTCTGTCCCATCGCAGCTAAGGCTTGTTTTTCAGATAGCTTGTCCTCCGCATTCACGCTAAGGGGGAGGCTATCCAATAATTTGCGACCCCTAGCGATGGCTCCAGACGATACTACGATGACTTGCTTACCTTGATCGCGAAGATGTCTAATGTCGGAAACTAAACTGAAAAGAAAATCATTCACTTCCTCTTCGGAACCGGAGAGTCTAGCTGATCCGATTTTAACGACTATAGTTTTTGCCGTTTGGATTTTAGAGTCGAAGTCCGATCTATTCATCCGAATCTTCCCGTTGCTCCCGGTTTTTTTCGGCAAGTCGCAGCTTTTCCAATTCTTGCTGAAAGAAAGTTTCATCCATAATTTCAAGTAATTCTTCCAAGTTAGTCGATTCTTTGGCGGAGATAGGTATAACTCGACCCAATGACGATACGGATTCCAAAAGTTCTTTCGTAAAACTTTGGTCCTCCCAGACGTCTATCTTATTCAAAACGATTAGATGCGGCCGATTCAATAATTCTTTATTATATGTTTCTAATTCGGATCTAAGCATTTTGAAATCCGATTCTATATCCAATGCGCTTGCATCGAACACATAAAGGATTCCTTTTACTCTTTCTATATGTCTAAGAAAGGATAATCCGAGACCGATACCTTTACTGGCGCCTTCGACTATGCCAGGAATGTCGGCTAATGTATATCGATAGATATCCCCTTTCCGTTTAACTACTCCTAAGTTGGGAGAAAGGGTTGTGAACGCGTAACCGGCGATCTTGGGATGCGCTTCGGTAATCTGGGAAAGTAAGGTCGATTTCCCAGCATTCGGAAGACCTACGATTCCGACGTCGGCCAAAAGCTTTAAACTAAGTCGAAGATGTTTGTATTCTCCCGCTTCTCCCGGCTGCGAAAATTTGGGGGCTTGGTGAGTGGATGATTTAAAATGAGCGTTTCCTTTTCCGCCTCGTCCGCCTTTCGCGACGGAAAATTCCATTTCGTCCTCCACAAAATCATAAAGAAGTTCACCGCTATCTTCGTCATAGATTTGGGTGCCTAAGGGTACGAAAAGGACGAGGTCGTCGCCTTTTTTTCCGGAGCGATTGTTTCCTTCTCCCGGAAATCCCACCGAAGCTTTAAATTTCCTTTTTGTGAGATAGCGATCGAGCGTGACCATAGAAAGATTCGTACGGATGAGTACATCCCCGCCGACGCCTCCGTCTCCGCCGTCCGGACCGCCGAACTCGACGTATTTTTCGTGACGAAAATGCATGGAGCCGGCTCCGCCATGCCCTGCGGTAACCTCGATGACTACTTCGTCTACGAACTTTTCCATTTTAAATAATTGCCTTTAAACAGAAAAAGAAAGGCTCGAGGAAAATTTCCCCCGGAGGCCTTTCTTTTTCCCGACTTTGACTGTTTAGGATAAAATTATGATTCCGGATAAACCGAAACTTGCATTTTGGTCTTCGTGACCTGCTCGAACTTCACTCTTCCGTGTACGAGAGAGAAAAGTGTATGATCTTTTCCTAAACCTACATTCCGTCCTGCATGAAGTCTGGTCCCTCTTTGACGAACCAGAATATTTCCAGCCAAAACGAGTTCGCCTCCGAAACGTTTGACTCCGAGACGTTTAGAGTGGGAATCCCGTCCGTTCTTCGAAGAACCGCCACCTTTCTTATGTGCCATCGTCTATTCTCCTATGAGTTCAATTTCCGAGGGATATTGTTCCCTCAAATTTTCCAAACCGTTTCGAACCAACGCAAAGCTCGTTCGAACTACTGGATCATTTTCAAGACCGGTCAGAATCTTGAATTTCAAGAATCCATCCAGGACTTCTGCGGGGCCTGCTTTTCCTTCTTTCCTTAAATGGAGATAGAGGGACTGAATCAGAACTCCGACCGCCGCACAAAGGAGATTGGATCCTTTGGGGCCCTGTTCTGCGGAGGCGTGCCCCACGGATTCAAAGCCAAGAATCTGCTCTCCTTTACGGAGGATTTTTACTCGGATCAAACCGCCGAGAGGGAAACTACCTTGAGTTTCTGGAGTTGTTGTCTATGACCCCAGGTTCTTTGGGAGTTCTTACGTTTCTTATAAACGTAACCGCGAATCTTTTCACCCTTAACGTCGTCTACGACTTTCAGGGAGACTTTTGCCGACTTCAGATCGGGTGCGCCGATATGAACCTTATTGTTTTCCGCGAACAGTAAAACTTTCGCATCAAAGGTATCACCTGGTTTTTTGCCGGTCTTTTCCGTCAGGAATTCTGAATCCTGGGTTACTTTAAATTGTCGATTTCCGACAGATATGATCGCAAACATCGTATATAGGCCTAGTTGTCTCGATTTTTGACCAGTTTGGAGCGGTGCGCGAGGGTGTCAAGTGGCTTCGAAGCTAGGAAGTAGAATCGGCGTTATCCACCGGCCGATTTCGCTTCCTGCTCGGGAAGGGTAGCGGCTTTTTTTTGGGTATCCCCGCCCTTCCTGGGCGGGGGCCGGTGCGGTGGTACCCCCCGCAAGGAATTGCCTTATTTCATAGAATTGACAATTCTTCAATTCTTTTTCATTTCAGTGAGTTGTGGGAGCTCCTACCAGCTTCATTACTTCTGGACGAGATAGAATGGACTAGGAACCGGTTGCGGTTCTCTATGCGCGAGGGTTTTTTCCCGCCCAGTAGGAGATTTTCTCTCTTAGAATTGTCGGATCTATCGGCTTAGCTAAGAAATCGTTCATTCCTACGTCGTAACTCATTTGCTCGAATTCCTTCATCGCGTGAGCCGTAAGAGCGATTATGATCGGATTGGCTCGATCTCCATGCATCTTCCGAATCTGTCTCGTAGTTTCAAATCCGTCCAGCTCGGGCATTTCAATATCCATTAGGATCAGGTCAAAGGATCTTTCATTCAGTAAATGTAATGCTTCTCGTCCGCTTGAAGCGATAGTGGCGGAGTGTCCGAATTTTGAAAGTAATCGCTGAATCACGAATTGGTTGGACGCATTATCGTCAACGACTAGGATTTCCATTTTTCTGCCTTCCGATTTTGGAAGAACCGGTTGCGGTGGAGAGTCGACGGCATCGGCTTCCTGAGCTCTGATCGTAAAAGTAAATTCGGTCCAGCTTCCTTCTAGGCTTTGAACGGAAATATTTCCTTGAAGCAATTCGCAGAGTCGTTTCGAGATGATTAAGCCGAGACCTGTTCCTCCGTAGGTTCGAGTGATCGAACTATCGAGCTGCGTAAAGGGTTGGAAGAGGGAAGAAATTTTTTCCGGAGAAATTCCGATCCCGGTATCTCGAACGGAGAATTCCAAATCTATATCCTCTTGACGTTTATTTCTTACGCGAACGGACAATTGAATTTTCCCATGACCGGTGAATTTCGCCGAATTCCCGAGCAAGTTTAGAAGAATTTGCGTTAGTCGGGTTCTGTCGGTACGTATGAATTCAGGCACTTCGGGAGTTGAATCGAATTGCAGATCGATGCCCTTCGAATTCGTTTGTAATCGGATGATTCCGGTTATTTGGGCAAGGAGATCGGAGAGACGAAAACTCTCGTAAATTAAATCTAATTTACCCGATTCTATTTTAGATAAATCTAAAATATCGTTGATAATCACTAACAGATTATTTGCGCTGGCGGTTATGATTCCGATGGTTTCCTTTTTCTCTCCCGGCGGCTCGGAATCGAAAAGAAATTTAGACATCGCTAAAATTCCGTTCATGGGAGTCCTGATTTCGTGACTCATATGAGCGAGAAATTTCGACTTTTGTCGGTTGGCAGTCTCGGCTTGAATTTTCGCGATTTCCAAGTCTTTGGTTTTTGCGGCAATCCTCGCGGCTAAAGTTTCATTTTGAGCGAGAATAATTTTCTCCTTCTCCTCTTTCAGAGTGTTGATGCTATCCGCTAACCCGAAAGAGAGGAAGGTCACTTCCAAGGTCGCGCCCAGATGAATCGAATATTCACCGACTATGATAGAATCGTAAACTCCTAGTCTTTGTAGAGAAGTGACGAAAATCGCGATTTCCATTACTGCCCAGGCTAAAAGGAAGAAACGAGCAGGTTTAAAGTTTTGAAAAAGCCTGATCGATCCAATGCCTATCAAGACGATCGGATGGATCAATCCGTAGATTACCGTTAATATTGAAGAAAAACGTAATGGAGCAAATATGGAAACGATTGCTGCAAGTAAAGTCGCGACTGCAAAAGATTTTAAGAATAAATCGATCCAGCTTCCTTTCGAAATCCTGAGATACTGCAAACTAAAAATCGCGGAAATAAAAAATGCCGAAAGTGAAAGGACGTTCGTGCTTTTATTTCCCCAAGCCGGATATTCCCCCCATAAATATTGATTTGCTAGTCCGTTAAAGCTTACCTGAGTCACTATTAAAAAAAGAAGATAGATTACGTAATACAGATAATCGGCTTCTTTAAGAGAAGTATATAGAAAGAAATTATAAAGAATCATGACGAACATACAGCCGTAACACAGTCCGAGCAAAAGCGTTTCGGTAGTGGATTTCTCCAGATAGACTCTCGTCGGAGCCGCGATTAGCGGGATGTTCATCGGACCTTCGTTGGTAAATCGGAGAAAGTATTCTTTCGTTTCTCCGGCAGTTAAAAAAGTTTTAAAAACGAAATACCGATGTTTCAGGTCTCTTGTGTGAAAAGGAAAAGTGTCGCCGGTGCGCACGGAGCGGATTTCCTTTCCGTTTTTTGTTTCATAAAAATCGATTTCGTCGGTATAAGGGAATTCGGAAACGATTACATATTCCTCAGCCCGGTCGGAGACATTTTGCAACGAAAATCGCACCCAATAGGCGGAGTGAGTGTATCCCGGATGTAGGTTTTTTCTTTGGTTTTTCAGAAATTCGAAATCATGGTGTCCGGAAAGCAAATCGGATAGCCTTAGATTCCGATTACGATCTTCCAAATATTCCATTCTCTCCGAGACTCCCACGATTTTGAGCTCGTCCAGAGGTATGGAATTGGAAAAGAGAGAACTTGGAGATATCCAGAAAAGTAGAAGAGCGATAAGAAGAAAAAAATTCTGCATTATAAAGGAGCCATAGTAATTGACTCCTAAATTAAGCAATCTAGAACAGGGCGACGAATAAAGGAATATCGATCCGAGCCCCAAAAGAATCTTTTGCAGTCAACACGTCGACAGGGTTTGCATCGCGTCTAAATAACGGTATGAAATACATTTCGGGTAAACTTAGGGGCCTAGGTGACGGATTTACAGTTCGTCGGATTCTTCCGCATATTGACGTGAGGGCAGTAGGACCTTTCGTATTTTTAGATCATATGGGTCCCGTTTCATTGATAAATGGCGACGAGCTTGTCGTTCGATCCCACCCGCATATTGGCCTCGCCACAGTTACGTATTTGTATGACGGCGTTATTCTACATCGGGATACATTGGGAACCGAACAGATGATTCGCCCATATGAAGTGAACTGGATGACGGCAGGTTCCGGTATCGCACATAGCGAGAGGTCGCAGCCTGATCCCCAGTATTCTATAATAGAAGGGATTCAAACTTGGGTGGCTTTGCCGCAGCAATACGAAGAGACTCCACCGGAGTTCTTTCATTATGGAAGGGAGGAATTCCCCGAATTAAGCGGCGGGGGCTGGGAGTTGCGTTTAATTGCAGGATCTCTTTTGGGTGAAATTTCTCCCGTAAAAGTATATTCCCCATTGTTTTATGCGGACCTTGAGATCGAGCCCGGCGCCGAAATAGAACTTTCCATCCCTGCAAAACAAGAGGGGGCAGTCTATGTGGCTCGAGGTAGTTTGGATGCCGAGGGTCGGATCGTCGGTGTGGGAGAAATGGCGGTCTATCCGATGGGTGGAGCAATCAAGTTTCGTGCGGAACAAGCGACTCGAGCGATTCTCCTTGGTGGAGAGCCTTTGCCGGAACGTCGACACCTATGGTGGAACTTCGTATCCAGTTCTTTGGAGAGAATCGATCGAGCAAAAGGCGATTGGAAGAATGATCGATTCGGAAAAATTTCGGGAGAGACGGATAGAATTCCCTTACCTGAAACCTGAATTCTTTCGAATTCGATGCATTTGTCTCGAAAACGTAATTTAGAAAGCGTTGATGGCCTAAATCGACCTTGCCACCCTGTCCCCTCGGGAAATTTTGGTTTTTAGCATGGAAATCCGCAACATCGCCATTATCGCACACGTAGACCACGGGAAGACAACCCTATTGGATGGTATTCTCCGACAAACAGGAGCCGTCACCGCCAAGGAAGACGGGGATCGGATCATGGATAGCAATGATCTGGAAAAAGAGAAAGGAATTACGATCAAGGCCAAGAATACGGCTGTCGTTTATAAAGGGACAAGAATCAATGTAGTGGATACCCCAGGGCATGCGGACTTCGGCGGAGAAGTTGAGCGCGTCCTTTCCACCGCGGATTCATGTCTTCTGCTTGTGGATGCATTTGACGGTCCCATGCCGCAAACTAGATTCGTATTGGGAAAATCGCTACAGCTTGGCCATAAACCGATTTTGGTAATTAACAAAATCGATCGGGATGGAGCGAGACCGTCTGCAGTCGTCGATATGGTATTCGACCTATTCAGCGATTTAGGTGCGACCGACGAACAACTGGATTTTCCGATCATTTACGCTTCGGCTAAACAAGGATGGGCGGTCCGCAAATTGGAAGACGCTCCCGGAAAAAACTTGGATCCGTTATTAGATATGGTTCTTGAGCACGTTCCTCCTGTTAAAGCGAGCATTAATGCTCCTCTGCAATTTCAAGTCACTTCCTTGGACTATAATGATTACGTAGGAAGGATTGCGATCGGCAAGATCTACAACGGAAAATTGCAAAAAGGGATGAATGTGATTCAACTTTCTCCCAAAACGAACGGAAGAGACGAGACTCAAATATTAAAAGTTACGAAATTATATAACTTTGAAGGTTTAAAACGAAACGAGATCGAATTCGCGGAAGCGGGAGATATCGTTTCGATCGCAGGTTTACCCGATGTGTTCATCGGGGATACTGTCTGTGAACCGGGAAAACCAGCTCCGATGCCCGCAATCGAAGTGGAAGAACCGACCGTTTCCATGTATTTCATGGTTAATAATTCTCCCTTTGCGAGTAAGGAAGGGAAGTTCGTAACGACTCGAAATATCCGTGAAAGATTGGATCGAGAACTCGAAACTAACGTTGCGATGCGCTTGGAAGAAACGGAAGATAAGGATCGATTTAAAGTTTTAGGTCGGGGAGAACTTCACCTATCCATATTAATCGAGACCATGCGTCGGGAAGGATTTGAATTGCAGGTTTCCCGTCCCGAAGTTATCATTAAGAAGGGCGAAAACGGCGAGAAGCTCGAACCATATGAGTATCTTGTAATGGATCTTCCCGATCAATTTACCGGAAGCATCATCGCCGAGCTGAACCGTAGAAAAGGCGAACTTCAGCTAATGGACGCTCATACCTCCGGTATGACTCGCGTCGAATTCGTAATCCCGACTCGGGGAATTATCGGATTCCGGGGATATTTCGTTACGGAAACGAAGGGAGAGGGGGTTATGTCCAGCCGCTTCCTACGTTTTGATCTTTATAAAGGAGAGATTCCAGGACGTAAAAACGGAGCTTTGATTTCCATGGACTCGGGAGATACGACCGGTTACGCTCTTTGGAAGATTCAAGAAAGAGGGGAGTTATTAATCGATCCCCAAACTTCCGTTTATCCCGGGATGATCATCGGAATTCACTCTCGTGAAAACGACTTGGAAGTGAATCCGGTGCGCGAGAAGAAACTTACTAACGTTCGTTCCTCGGGCGCGGACGAAGCGATTCGTCTAGTGCCTCCTCGCCGTTTTAGCTTGGAGCAAAATATCGAATTTCTAGACGATGACGAGCTATTGGAAGTGACTCCGCTCAGCATGAGATTACGGAAAAAGATTTTAGATCCCAATATGCGTAAACGCGCCGGACGTTGAACTGAATCGAACGTCGAAAGTCCCCTAAAATTTTACTCGGCTTAAAATTCCATAAAAAAGATCCCCGCGAAGAACGCGGGGGAAAAATGGAAGTCCACCGATGAAGCAATCGAATCGGAGAAGGTTCATTCAAGGCGTACTTGACTGAACCTTTCTTTTTGGAAAAGCTCTTGGCTTGTCGTGTGTCAATGGGCTGAAATGAGAAGACATTGTCGAAAACGATTTCGTTTGTACGACTGCCGGAAACCATTCATTAGAGGTTTCTGAACTTCAGCCCCTTTACACCCTTCGAAAATATCTCCGAAGCATAGGAAAACCGAGCGCCATATTCTACCGGGCCACATGGGCATAAGAGGGTTGTTATTAAGATTGAGGAGGGGGAAGGTCTAAAAATTGAAACTGAATCGTAGGAAGTTCATAAGAAAGCGTATCGTTGCAGAACGCAGTAGATAAGAAGATTAATTGCGGTTTATCAGATAGAAAAACCTCGGAGCCGAATCCTACTTTCGGAAAAGCAGATAAATTAGACTCAAAACTTTTTTCCGGAATGGAGGCAACCGTCTGATTTTTTTCGTTTATCAGAACGTTCAGATTGCGATTGAATTTCGCATTCATTAAGAAAACGGGGATGTAAAGAGCGAAAAGTAAGATAAAGAACTTTTTCATCTGAACCCGGATACTCGTTAGCGCTCGGATTCTATCCGCACGATGTGATTTTGTAAATAAAAATTTCCATTTATTTAGTTTTATTGCCTAGAGAGTCGGAAGTAATTCATGAATAGAATTTTCATATTTCCTAATTTGTAACCTGTAAAAGGAGCGTATTAAAATTTCGCTTATCAATAAACTTGATTCGATTTTGAATTCTGCTTGTGTTCATAAACGGAGCGCAGTATCTTCCCGATCGCGCTCGGGCCTTACTGGAAGGAATTTCTTTTAATTTCCGCCATCGAAATCCGATAGTCGTAAACGAATGGAAGTGGGACGACTTGTGAAGTTTAAACCTACAAACCGCTTTACATTCTCTTTATTTGGGTCCAAAATGAATTTAAGCCTGGGGGACATATGAGTCGCTTATTATTCGCAATTTTTCTTTTCTTGTTCTCCTTTTTCCCTCTGCTTGCCGCCGATGAAAAGAAGGAAGAAATACGCCAACTTCTCATCTCTTCAGGTTCGGAAAAAATGGGAGTGCTTGTCGTAGGGCAAATGATTTCCAGATTTAAACAATTAATGCCTCAAATTCCGGAAGAGTTTTGGGAAGACTTTCGGAAAGAATTAAAGAGCGAAGATATGGTTGAATTGATTATACCGATCTACGATAAGTATTTTACTCTCGAGGAAATCAAAGGGATTACCGCGTTCTATAATTCACCCGTAGGTAAGAAGCTATTGGAAAAAAACCCGCAAATTACTCAAGAATCGATGCAAGTCGGAGAAATGTGGGGAAAGAAAATAGCGGAAAGGGTCTTAGAGCGCCTGAAAGCAAAGGGCTTACTCTCCCCCGATGCAAAACCTCCCACCCGCCAAGAAATTTGATAAGAGTTATCGCTTTTCGCTCATTGCTTTCGTTCTATTTCATTTTCAGCTCCAATATTATCGACTTGAATTAAGAAAGTCCGTCGAACATCGAATGAATTCGCTCCGGAGTTAGGAATATTAGAAAAATAAAATATTCTTTTCCGGCTTTGATTCTTTCTAACAAGCATACCAATCGTTATAGAAAAACTTTTTTCTTCAAAATAATCCCTTCTATATAACATTCTTTAGTTGACGATTTCCTAACTAACTATAAAGAACTACCTACTTAATAATAACCGAGCGGCTGTTTGTAAATATTCGGTTCTTATTAAGTATTAATAACGAACGTTTGGGATAATACTTTATATATTTCATAACGGTAGTTTGAAATTAAAAATAGAAACTAGGAAGATCTCGAATGCTTTTCTCCTATGCGGAAAGCCCAGAGGAATCTTCCGCAAATAGTGATGAATAGTAAAGAGAAGAGGTTAAAAATGTCTAGAGTATTGAGGATTTGGATTATAGGACTTACGCTTCTGGTGTCTGGAGCAATTCATGCATCAGGCGGAGGTTCTTCGAGTAAACCGCTGGCAGGATCGTATCCGATTGTATTAGCTCATGGATTGTTCGGTTGGGGGAAATCAACCGGTATTATCGACTATTGGGGCGGCAATGCAGCTTATCTTCAGTCTCAAGGTGCGACTGTATTGACTCCAACGGTAACGGCCACTAGCTCCTCCGCTGCGAGGGCGGCTCAGCTAAAAACGGCAATTCAAACTGCGATGGCTGCAAATAATTACACCGGTAAAGTTCACATTATCGGGCATTCACAGGGTGGATTAGATGCGAGATATCTAGTATCCAATCTCGGATTCGCTAGTAAAGTCGCGACTCTAACGACCTTAAACACTCCGCACTATGGAAGTCCGGTCGCGAACGTAGTTCTGACCGTAATCCCAAGTTGGGCGTTGCCATATGTCGCGACTGTTCTGAATACAGTGGTAGGCTTTGTTTACGGAGAATCGAACCAGAATGCAGTAGCGGCCTTAAAACTACTTACGACTGCAGGGGCGACGGCGTTCAACAGCTCGACTCCGAACGCTTCCGGCGTAAAGTATTTTTCGTTCGGATCGACGATCACGGTTCCGGATTTAATCGAGCATCCTGCAATGGGGCTTATTTATCCGATTTGCGCAATCGGCGCTCCTTTTTACGGACAAAGTATCAGCAATGACGGTGTGGTTCCAGCCTCGTCTCAGCAATGGGGAACGTGGAAAGGTGGACCGTCCTATCCGATTACGACGACCGGGATCGACCATTTAGAGGCAACCAACGCTCTCTATTTGGGTCAGACCTGGTATGATACAAACGGCTATTTTTTGAAAATGGCGTCTAATTCAAAAAGCAACCAATAGGTTAATTAAATCCACCGACAGTGGGCGTCCTCCCGTTTTGGGAGGGCGCCTTTTTTGTTCCCTCTGACTGAATTCCGAAATTATCGAAAATAATATGTGTGCATATTAAAAATAGCTTGATAATAAGTATACTTATTATCAGTGTTGTTTGTATATTGTAAGCACGCTTAGTAAGGAGAAACATATGTGGGAATATAAGTATAGAATGGAAGTTCAAGGAGTTAGCGCTAAAGAGCTTTGGGAGGCAAGGGCCGATATTTCGAATTGGCCTAAATGGGACTCGGGTCTTCTTTGGACAAAAATCGAAGGTTCCGCGGCAGTCGATAAGGAATTCGAATTAAAACCGAAAGGCGGTCCAAAAGTTAAGGTTAAAATCATAGAGGCGCAATCCCCTCGGAGCTTCGGTGACGAAACGTATTTACTCGGAGCCAGAATGAAATTTCTGCACTTCTTTGAGGATACTAAAAATGGCACGGAAGTTCGGGTCGAGCTTAGCATTCACGGTCCACTTTCGTTTCTCTGGAAAAAAATCATCGGAGAAGAGCAGGTAAAGAATATGCGCGAAGAAATAATTACGTTTGCGGATTTCGTGAGAGAGGCAAAAAAATGAATCGATTTTGGATCGTCGTAGCCTCGAAAGACCACGCGAACGCCGGAAAGGAAAACGGGATCATTCAGGCTTGTCACGGTAAAAAGGCCCCCCTGCGAAGGATGCGCGAGGGGGATTGGGTTCTGATCTATTCTTCAAAAGAAACGTTTGCGGAAAAAACGGCGTGCAGGAAGTTTACTGCCATCGGAAGGGTTTCGGACGAACAGATCTTTTCATTTCAGATGAGTCCGGATTTTATTCCGTTTCGAAGGAGAGTTTCTTTTTGTCAGGCTCGGGAGGTCGAGATTCTTCCGATGATTAACGAACTCGATTTTATTCCGAATAAAAAATCCTGGGGATTTCCTTTTCGTTTCGGGATTTTGGAAATAGGTGAAACTGATTTTCGGAAAATTGCGAACCGGATGGGTGTAGATGTCGAAGGATGAAGTTTTTGGATTCGAAAAAGCCGAGGAAAGTCCCGGCTTTTTGCTTTGGCAGGTTTCCAATCTTTGGCAAAGGGAAATTCGAAAAATACTCGAGCCTCTGGATCTTACGCACGCACAATTCGTATTGCTTGCGGTGACCTATTGGTTGCAATGTTCTAAGGAAGAAACGACTCAAATTCGAATTTCCGACCAAGCAAAAACGGACCCGATGACGACTTCGACCGTCTTACGCACGTTAGAAAGAAAAAAACTTGTTCGCAGATTTGCGCATGACTCAGATACGAGGGCGAAGCTCGTAGAAGTTACGAATGAAGGCCAAAAAATACTGCAAGATGCGGTGCATCAAGTCGAGGCCTTTGACGAACGATTCTTTTTCTCCCTTGGTAAAGGGAGAAAAGAGTTTCTCAAGAGGTTGCAAGGCCTCTGCGATGTTTAATCGCTTATTTTGCCTTGAGCCGTTCCAACTCCCGAATTAACTCTTCCTTAGAAACGGTCGGATCCTGCTTTAGTCGGCGTATCAGCTCTTCGGTCCCTTCTTTCTGGGAAATCGCTTTTTTATCCACGGTTCCCATCAGCAGAATCGGGCTCAATGCAGGTGGTACGGAAATTTCCTTAGAGCCGGGTTTGGGACGCAGCTCGATAATAGCTACGTATTCGAAGACTTCGGCGATCGATCCGGATACGTCTCCTACGAGAACAGGCATCTCATTTGATAGATTATCCGTGGAAGAAAAAAAAGCCGTAATATACTCTTTGCCGTCTTTACTCGGATAAGTACTTGGGGGCAAATGATAGTAAACGACGCCGGCAACATCGTTATCGATTACTTTCTTGTATTTCGGAGTCGAAATACTGATTCTTCCCAGAAGTGGCATTCCAATTCTATTATATACCTCCCCGTTGGAGAATCGGATCGAGTTCATATTTTCGGAGATTTCAGCGCTTCTTCCGGATCCTTCCGTTAATAGATGTCCGACTTCCTTGACTTTTATAAAGGGACCGAAAGATTTTACGTCCCAATTTTTGGGATCGCTCGTGTTCTTACCGGAGTAGAGTCTTTGAAGTTCCTTGTACATCGATTCAAAAAATAAAAGTTCATGTCCGCTTGTGATTATTTTCCCCGAACGAAGTTTCATTTCTTCACGATTTTCGCTCATGCTGAATTGAAGCCGAGTTAACGTTTCGTTAACGAACTCCAGCTCCCCCTGCGCCGTTCTTCTAATCCAGAGCATCTGTATTTTTAATTTGTTATCTTTGGCCCAAGCCGCCGATTTCTCGTTCAAATATAGGCCCGCGATTTCGGGAATGGCGGGAGTGGGCTTTCCTCTTAGTTGATCGCTGCAGGAGGAGAGAAAGATAAAAGAGCCGAGTAAAACTCCGCAGTAAATAGATGCTAAAGATCGTTCTTGCATGTGAGAAAGCTTCCGATAGAGGAAACGCCGGTAAAGGAAAAAACCGATCCGATTCTTGGGGAACCGGACAATTATCTTGACAGTATAACTTTCCGAGTATGCTTATAATCGCGACGCGGATCGGACGGGAAATCATAGATTTGAAATAAAATTTCGCTCTTTATCGACATGAGCATTTTTATGGATTGTTCCCGAAAAACTGCAGGGAACTTAACGTTGAATACACTCGGTGCAATCGATAGTCGGAACGGTAAAATCTTTCGACCGCTTCAATTCGTCCTTTTGTCTTTGTTACTTTGGGCGAGCGTTGTTTCCTGCCGCAATAATCTTTCCTACCATCCTAAGGCCGTCTCCGGAATTTTAGATCTTCGGGATTGGAATGTCGCCGAACATCCACTGATCGATCTGGACGGTGAATGGGAATACTATCCTGGACTTTTATCCTCTTCCGACAAGGCATCGGGCAGTAAGAAGCCGTTTACCGTCCCCGGGACATGGAACGGTTCAGGTTACGGCACGTTGAAATTGAAGCTTCTTCTTCCCGAGCATTCCAACGCGTTCGCCTTTTATTCCAAGGGCCAGGCTACCGCATTTACTTTATACGCTAACGGTGAGAAGATTCTAAATTCGGGAACTCCCGGTGCGGATCGGCAATCGAGTATACCCGATAGTCGGCCTTCCTTTCACGAATTGAACCGAAGCTCTTCCGAAATATTAATTACATTAGAAATTTCTAATTTTTATCACCGGTTCGGGGGTCTTTGGCACGGAATTCGATTCGGCGACTCGGAGGAACTTAGGAAGGAAGTATCGCAATTTCGAGATATGGATTTATTTTTTGGAGGAATCTTTTTTCTTACGTTTTTATATCATATAGGCTTGTTTTTGATACGGAGAAAAGATAGATCGCCTCTTCCGTTCGGTCTATTTTGTCTCGTCCTATTCGTAAGATTATTAGTCACCGAAGATAAGATTCTTTTGTCGTATTTCCCTTTTTGGGGATACGAGACATCCATGCGGTTGGAATATTTGACGTTTTATCTTTCGTTACCGCTTGGTCTTCATTATTTACGGCATACGTTTCCCGAATTCTTTCCGAAAGTTTGGATAAGAGGATTTTATATTTTAGCTTGCGGCTTTACTTTAAGCTCTCTTCTACCTTTTCCCGAAGCCTCGAAGGTTATTCCTTATTATCAAGCAGTCATGTTTGCCGCGATTATTCTCGCCGTTTACGTGCTTTGTCGCGCGGTCCTGAATAAAAAACCGTACGCGGCTCCGTTATTATTCGGCTTTTTTACACTATCTGTGACGGGAGTCTTGGACGTTCTTTCCGCTCATCAAATTTTGGGGATTCGCTTTTTAATGCCTTTCGGTCTTTTAACTCTAGTACTTATCGAGACTTTCGTATTGTCTTCTCGATACGGAGATCTTTATAGGGAAAAGGAGTTACTAACCGAAGAGATGCTACGGCTTAACATGACTTATAGCCGTTTCGTTCCTAGGCGTTTTCTGGGTCTTTTAGAAAAAGTGAATATTGCAGATATGCTTCCCGGCGATCAAGTCAGAAAGGAGATGACGATTCTTTTCTCCGATATTCGATCTTTTACCGAAATTTCCGAAAGCATGAACGGCAAAGAAAGTTTCGAATTTCTAAATAATTATTTAAGTAAAATGGAGCCGTTAATTAGGACAAATCACGGTTTCGTGGATAAATATTTCGGCGACGGTATCATGGCGTTATTTTCGGAACGGCCGGACGATGCGGTGTATGCTGCAATTCAAATGCAAACCGAAATTCTTTCTTATAACCGACATAGGGTAGGCGATAGGGCTATTCGAGTCGGAATCGGAATCCATACAGGATCGCTAATTTTAGGTTTGATCGGGGCCGAAGGGAGAATGGAGAGCACGGTGATTTCCGAAGCCGTTCATGTGGCTTCCCGCTTGGAGTACCTTACGAAATATTACGGTGCGAATATTCTAATCAGCAACGATTCTTTTTTGCTTCTAGAAAAGCCCGATCGTTTTCTAATTCGAAAATTGGATAAAATTCGAGTTAAAGGAAAAGCGGGTGAGATTTTTATCCATGAAATCGGCGATTATTTAAGTGCAACCGAAAAAGAGGCATTTAAAAATTCAAAGCAATATTATGAAAAAGGATTGGATGCCTTTTTTGCCGGACGATATATGGACGCCGGCGAAACATTCCGGGAAGCCTTACGCATCTATCCAGGAGACAAGGCAGCCAGCCTTTATTTAAAGCGTTGCACGGAGCAATTGCCGACTCGGATAAAGCGGTACGCGCCCGGGCCCGATCTTGCTTAAGATTCTTTAATCGGCCGACAAAAGGCTAGGCTCGTCGCCGTCTTCGTCATTTAGAAATGTGGCTAATCGTTTCTTGGTTTCGTCTTTGGAAACGATAGCTCCCAGTTCCATGATCTCTCCCGCCTTTTTAAGTACGTTTCCTTTTCCGGTTTTCAGTTTTTTCATCGCATTATCGTAATGTCCCTGGGTCGCCGTTAAAGATCCGCCGACTTTTTCCAGATCGCCTACGAAATTACCGAGCTTTTCGAGAAGTAGACCGGATTGACGCGCGATTTCTTTGGCATTTCGATCCTGATCCTCCAATCTCCATATATTCGACACCATCTTAAGCGAAATCATTAATGAGGAAGGAGTCACGATCAGAATATTTTGTTGATATGCTTCTAGAGCCAAGGATGGATCCTTTTGCAAAGCCCAGAATAAGGCAGGTTCGTTATGTAGGAACATTAATACGAAGTCGGGAGAATTCAAACCTTCCAGATATTGATAATTCTTTCTGGATAAATCTTTAACATGTTTTCTTAATGCGCCTGCATGCTGTTCGAGAAAGATATCCTTTTCCTTTTCGTCTTCGGTGCTATAAAAAGAAACGTAGGCGTTCAGTGACACTTTTGAATCTAAAATTACGCAACGATTGCCGGGTAAGCGAACTATAACGTCCGGACGTTTTTCCCCTTCTTCGTCCTTAAAACTGTTTTGTCTAAAGAATTCTTCGCCTTCCCGAAGGCCGCTCCGTTCCAAAATTCCTTCCAAAATTTCTTCGCCCCAATCTCCCTGCGCTTTCTTGTCTCCACGAAGTGCTTCGGCTAAATTTTTGGCTTCGGCTTGGAGGCTTTCGTTCAGTTTTGCCAAGGACGAGATTTGTTCTTTGAGAGTCGCGGCGCTGATCTTCGTTTCCTGAGTGGAAGATTCCACTTTTTTCCCGAAAATCTCGATATTCTCCTTTAAGGGCTTTAAAAGATCTCCTAGCTTTTCGTGAGTTTGCTGATTGAATTTTTGGGAATTATCCAGCAGGACTTGATTTGCAAGATTCTTAAATTCATCCTTTAATCTGAAAATCATCTCCTCGAATTCCTTCTTTTGGTTTTCGAGCCGCTCCTTCAAAAGGTCGGATTCCTTTTTCATGGATTGCCAGGCCCCGATCGCCTGCGTATTTTTTTCGGACAGGCATTTTAGGTCCGTTTCCAATTGCGCGGTTCTTTCTTTCGAGCGAAGTTCGGTGGCTCGAATCCCGGCTAGTTCCATTTTTAATTTTTCATGTTCGGTGGGAGATACCTTCGATTCTCCACCGTATAATCTCTTCGCTAAGAAAAACGCCAGACTAAATCCGACAAGTATGCCCACCAATAAAACGATCGCGTATTCCATCTTTCCTCCTTTATGAATCGACCGGTTTTTCGGGAAATCCATTTCCCGATCCGAAAGTATCCTATTTTAGCGAAACCCCGGACAAATTCCGATCCGAGAAACGGGTTTTAGAAGAAAAGAGAGGTTTGGACTTTTTTTCGGAGGTATTTTATCCCGTGAGGAAGGTTCGGAACGACTTTCTATTTTCCGAACTCCAAATATTTTTTTCGAAGAGGTTCCGGAAATTTTTCGATCGCATAGCGAAGCATTGTTCTAGGCATTTTTCCCGCGTTTTTATCTAAAAATTTTATTTCGGTTTGTAGGTTCCGATTTCCGACTTCTCGGAGCATCCAGCCTACCGCTTTGTGAATCAAATCTTCCGAATCATTCCGTAGGATTCGAGAAATCCGAATCGTATCGGAAAAATCACTTTCGCGGATAAATGCATAGGTGGATATAATGGAAATTCGCCTTTCCCAAAGACTCTTCGATTTTGCGAGTTCGTACAAAAAACTCCTATCCTTATCCAGTAGATATTCACCGATCATTATCCTGGAGCTCAAGTCCACTAGGTCCCAATTATTAACATATCTTAGATTCTTTAGATAAAAATCATGTAATTGCTTTCGATAAATTTCTTCCGTTTTGGAGAAGGTTTCGCAAAGAATAAAAAAACCGGTTAGTCTCTCTTCATGAAGTTTGGATCGAACTAGAACCTGCATTTCTTTGAGCGGCAAGCCTCGATATTTTTTAGAGATCTTTCGCAGCGAAGGGACTTGTATGCCTAAAAAAATGTCCCCTTCTCCGTATTGTCCCGGGCCGGTTTTAAAGAAGCCGGCCAGAATTTTTGCCTTGGCCGGATCGGCTAAGTTTTGAAGTTCTTGTGATATCTCGGAAGCTTTCGTGTCGGCACCCGTTGGAATTTTGTCCAGATCTCTGACTCGTTTTTTCTTAGTAGACATGGAAATGGAAATACAAGTTCGCTTACCGGAAGAAAAGCCTTTTTCGACTTGCAATCGAAAGCGAACTGCAAAACCTATTTTTAGGAAGGTGTGATCGGCGTTTGAATATGAATAAAAAACCTCTGCATAATATTTATAGCAAAGATATACTTAAGCAGAAATTGGAAAGCGAATCGTTTCGAAGAAAGACGATTTCGTTTTATCGATACGTGATTCTATCCGATCCGAATTCTCTACGCGATCGATTGTACTACGATTGGGAAGAGCTTGGAGTCCTCGGAAGAATTTATCTAGCGAAAGAGGGTATCAACGCGCAGCTTTCGGTTCCCGAGCATAATTTTCAGGCCCTTCGAGACTATTTGGACGGAACGGAAGAATTTAAGAACGTCCCGTTCAAGATTGCAGTCGAGGATGACGGACATTCTTTTCTAAAATTGGAAATCAGGGTAAGACATAAGATAGTTGCCGACGGATTAGAGGACGAAAGCTTCGATGTCACAGACGTAGGCGTTCATTTATCGGCCGAAGAATTCAATCGAAAACTCGAATCGTCCGACACGATCGTCGTCGATGTTAGAAATCATTACGAATCGGAGATCGGCCATTTCGAGGGAGCGTTGCTTCCTCAGGCCGACACTTTCCGCGAAGAACTTCCGATGATCGTCGAATTGTTAAAAGACCAAAAGGAAAAAGAGGTTTTAATGTATTGTACCGGAGGAATCCGGTGCGAGAAGGCTTCGGCGTATTTGAGACACCACGGATTTAGATATGTGTATCAACTGCACGGAGGAATCATATCTTACGCTTCTGAAATAAAGGAAAAGGGCTTAGAATCGAAATTTAGGGGCAAGAATTTCGTTTTTGATAAACGACTACAAGAAACGATCGGTAGCGAAATTATCAGCGAGTGTCATCAATGCGGCTCAACCTCCGCGCGTCATATAAACTGCGCCAACCCTGCCTGCCATATTTTGTTTATTCAGTGCGAAGCCTGCGCGGAAAAATTCGACGATTGCTGTTCGAAGGAATGTCAAAAGATTCATTTACTACCGGAAGAAGAGCAACGTAAATTAAGAAAGGGTAAAGTCGCTTCCAATCAACATTTTTCAAAGTCCCGGATTCGCCCGAAAGTTTTCGAATTGTACCGAAAATAGTTAAGATTATCTTTTCATATCCGCAAGAAAAATAGTTTACGTTTAAATCAATTCAGAACTATCAAAGTCTAATAAATAAAGTATGAATAGAATCGGCTCCGATAAAAGAGACGGGTTTTCCCGCCGTACGCTTCTCGTAGCGCCTTAAGTTCTTTCATGGTTGCTTTAGGTATCGGGAAACTATTCAGCGGAAAAAAAGGAGACACTGAAATGAGTAAAACCCCCGTTTTTTTTGTCGGCCACGGCAGTCCGATGAACGCTATCGGCGAAAACGAATTTACGAAGGGATGGGCCGCAAGCGTCCAAAATCTTCCGCAACCGAAAGCGATTCTATGTGTTTCGGCTCATTGGGTCACTCGAGGAAGTCATATTACGGCGATGGAATTTCCCAAAACGATCCATGATTTTTACGGGTTTCCTCAGGAACTTTTCGACGTTCAGTATCCTGCCCCAGGAGATCCTAAGTTAGCAAAGGAAATCTCCGCTGACTCCAAAACTCATCAATTAGGTTTAGATTATGAATGGGGACTTGATCATGGTACCTGGAGTGTTCTTCGCCATATGTATCCGAGGGCGGACATTCCCGTTTTGCAACTTAGTATAGATGCGACGAAGCCCGCCGCTTGGCATTATGAATTTGCCAAAGAGCTCGGGTCTTTACGCGATCAAAACGTGCTGATAGTAGGTAGCGGAGATTTGGTTCACAATCTTAGATTGTACAATTGGCGTAACGAGGATGAAATTCCGGATTGGTCCAGGGAAGCGAACGAGACTTTTAAGGCTTTGATTCTCAAGCGAGATAGCAAGGCGCTTTCGCAATACCAAAACTTAGGTACAGCGGCACAACTAGCAGTTCCGACACCGGAACATTACATTCCTATGTTGTATTCATTGGCTCTGGCAGGAAAGGACGAAGAGATTTCGTTCTATAATGATAAAATCCAAAGCACCGTGTCTATGACAAGCTTTAGGATCGGATGAGAAATTCAATCGCATCCTCTAAGCGGTCGTCTCCCCAAAAGAGTTCACCCTTGACGATAAAACTAGGCGCACCGAAAATCCCGAGCGACTTTGCAGTTTCCGTATTTTCCCTCAAAAGAGATTTTGAGACGGGCGATTCGGAACTTGAAAAGATTTCATTTCCTGGCTGACCCAGATCGTTTAAAATTTCCTTTAAAACGCTCGGCTGGGAGATATCCTTCCCTAAAGCAAACTCAGCCTTATATACTAGTTTTACGAATTCATGAATCCAGTCCTCTTCGCAATAAGCCGTAGCGATTCTTGCCGCCATTAATCCGTTTTGTGGAAAGATCGCCGGTCTTAGAAACGGCAACTCGTATTTTCCGCATCTTCGTTCCAAATCTTTCCACATGTATCGACCTTTCATCGGAAAGAGATTAAAGGGTGAATCTGCCAATCCCTGCTCCCGAAAAATCGGTCCTAATAAAAACGGTTTCCAGACGGGCAGAACTCCCTTCTGCTGAGAAAGTTTTTCGATCCTTCCAGCAGTTAGATACGAGTACGTGCTCGCAAACTCGAACCAAAAATCGAAGGTCGGTAAATCGCTCATGAACTGCCTCTTTATGCCGTCTCTTTGTCTAATTTTTTACGACTCCAAATTCCCGCGAGGACTAAGCCGCTAACGATGTGCCAAACTCCCCACCATGCCGCGACTAAGGCCATGGACCCGAGACCTTGAAATAAAGTGAAGATGAGAACTAATCCCAAGCCGGAATTTTGAAGTCCGGTTTCGAGGGAGATCGTTCTTCGCTCTCTTGGGGCCAGGCCAGCTATCCATGCGGCAATATATCCGCAGATCAGAGCCAGTCCATTATGCAAAAATACGAGCCAAAAGAGCCAAGTTATATGATCGAGAAAGGAATTCCAATTTCCGATCAAAGCGACTAAAATAAACAACCCTAGCATCAACGTCGAGCCCGTGCGAAAAGGCCTCCGAAGTTTTGCGGAAAAATGCGGAGCGTATCGATTCGTTAACGATCCGAGTATTAAAGGTAAAACTAATATTACTAAAATTGAAAATAGTAAATCCAAAGGATCTAATTGGATTTCCTTTAAACGATCCGCTGCAGGAGCATAAAACTTCCCCCAAAAAAAGAAATTAAACGGAGTGAAAAACCAGGCAAAAAGAGTCGTAGTAGCCGTTAAGGAAATGGAAAGCGGAACGTTTCCCCTCGCTAATAACGTGATGAAGTTTGACATATTTCCGCCGGGACATGCCGCAACTAAAAGCATTCCGAGAGCTATACCCGGATGCGGCCGAATCAAGAATAATAATCCGAGCGTTACCGCCGGTAATAAAACAAGCTGAGAAAACAATCCCACGATCGCCGCCTTAGGATGCCTTTTTAGATTGGAAAAGTCCGCAAGCGTGAGCTCCAAAGATACGCCGTACATAACGAATCCGAGACAAACGTTCAATATTACGAGACTGGTCGGGCTGAAGTTCAGCCGAATCAGATCTAGATCGGTCATTAAATTTCTTCCTTTAGTCAGTCCAAGTGACTAGGATTTCTCTCGGTCCGGAAAAGGGAAGTCTCCCATGGGAAACGGAATAGTTATCGATTAAAAGGACGTCGCCTTTTTGCCATCCGAAAACGGATAGATGATTCCAGAAAGTATCGCTCACTTCTCTAATTTCCTTGGACGAGATCGGAGTTCCGTCGCCGAATTCGATATTCGTTTCGAATTTTTCGGGATTTCTCAGCAATTTCTTGAGACTAGTTAGAACGAATATGGCTCCATAAAGGAAGGCGCTTGCTATACTTTTTTGGTACTTCGCAATTTTTTGATATTCTAATAAAGCCGCATCCACATGAAAAACTTGGCTATGATTGTGCCAGGCTTTCGTTTTGGTCGTCGGATGCGTTCTCACCGAGACTTGAATGTTCGTCAGTTTCAATTCGTCTTGGGGAAGCCAGTCTACTTGGAATGTCTGTCTCGCCGCTATTTTCTCCACCTCCTCTTTATGAACGGTGGAAAACATCTCGTCCCAACGTTTTGTTTTCCACATACTTACTCTCGGAGCATTCGGTCCGTCATATCGACGAATATATTTGACACCCTTCGTTTCGAATTTTTTTAAAATACCGGGATTCATATCTTCGTATACTTTACGTAGATCAGTTATGGGAGTTTCGCCGTTTTTAATCGGCGGAACTTCGCAATAAAACATAAGCTTTCGAGGAGGTTTATTTAAGAAACTCATCTCGGCATGTTGCATGATAGGATAGTATGGAGGTAATTCGCTGGCAGTATGAACGAATTTTGTTACGCGGTTCCTTGGAGAAGTTCCCAAATAGTCGGTTTTCAAATTCTTATCCAGAGCTAAGGCAACGGCTTCGAATTCTAACGGATTAGAAACGGAAAATCCTCGGAATAGGATGGCGCCGTACTCCAATAAATCTTGATCTACCGTCTTTTTATTTTTTGTAATCCACGCAGGAAGAAATCCTGACTCTAACGAATTGGGATCTCCAGGATTATAGATCCTAGGTAACTCTTTTCCCGGAAAAAAGGATTTTTCAACTCTACCTAATCCTTTGGAGGTATTTTTACGAGGGGAGATTTTCTTGATTCCACTCGCCTTATTTAAAGATGACGGACCGGTTTTCAAAGAAAATCTCCTAACTTAAGGTGAACCGTTTATATTCGAATCGGGACGGGTTGGCAATTCGTTTTTACAGGATTAGGTTCTCATTAAAACTGATTTGTTGATTTTAGCCGTCGATTCTTCTCGGCTCATAGGAGAGAAAAGTCATCCAGATTCGAACTAAAAATATCTTGATGCGAGGGTGATTAGAGACTCAGATTAAGCGGGAGAAAAAAAATGATTCCATCTATTTCGCTTACAGCGGGAGGCCCTGCCTTATCAAGGCTTGTGTTCGGTTGCTGGAGATTACATTCCGATCCGCAAGGATTTGGAGCGCAGAGAATCTTGGAAAAAATCGAATTTTCTTTGGAACTAGGGATTTATACTTTCGATCACGCCGACATCTACGGCGAATATCAGAACGAGGAACATTTTGGAAAAGCGCTTCGCTTGAAACCCGGTCTTAAAGATTCGATAACGATCGTGACAAAATGCGGAATTCAGGTCCCGAGCGTAAAACATCCTGGAATTCATTTAAAACATTATAATACTAGCGAGGAGCATATTCTAGAATCGGTCGATTCCTCTTTGGAAAAATTAGGAGTCGAAAAGATCGATCTTTTGTTGATTCATCGTCCTGATTTTCTAATGGATGCCGATTCTGTCGCGTCGGCCTTCTTTAAATTGCGTGCTGCGGGAAAGGTAATGCATTTCGGAGTTTCTAATTTTACTCCCTCGCAATTTCAGCTTTTGCAAAGTCGTTTGAATTTTCCGCTAGTAACAAACCAGGTGGAATTTCATCCGTTACATCTTTCTCCGTTAACTGACGGGACCTTTGATCAGGCGCAAGAATTACGATTTCGTCCGATGGCATGGTCTCCAACTGCGGGCGGACGCATCTTCTCGCATAAGGGGGAGCGCGAAGTAGCCGTGCGAGATGCTCTCGAGCAATTGGCTAAAGACAAAGGAGTATCATCGGATGCAATTCTGTACGCCTGGTTTCTAGTTCATCCGGCCGGCATTTTGCCGATCGTAGGAACAAATCAAACTAGTCGTCTGCGGTCGGCAGCGGAAGCGTTTCGCATCCATTTGACGCGAGAGGAATGGTATCGAATTTGGGCCGCCGGTGCGGGTCATTCGATTCCATAATCGAAGGATTTCTTGCCAGAACTAGGCGCTTGATAAAAATTTAATTAAATCTTTTCGCATCTTCTGATTGTTTGCGTTTTTGCGAACAAAAGTGGACGCTATCATGTCGAGCCGAAGCGGCTCAAAGGACGAAGCTAACGAAAGAGAAAATTAATAATCAAATTTCTATAACTACCTTGCCGAAATGTTTCCCATCTCTTAAATACTCCAATGCTTTTGGAAATTCCGAAAACGGAAAGATTTTATCGACGATCGGTTTACTCTTACGAAACGAGATAGCTTGATTCATTCTGATAAAATCGCTTTTACTGCCTACGATGACTCCTTGGATTCGGATCCCTTGCATTAAAACAGGAAATAACGATAGAGTCGCTTCGCCTCCGCCTGCGACTACACCGATTAATGCGATCGTTCCGCCCGGGCGAGTCGAATTGATCGATTTTGGCAAAGTTCCCGCACCTCCGATTTCTATAACCAGATCCGCTCCTTTCATAGAGGTTTTCTTTCTGACTTCCCGATCCCAGTTCGTTTTGGAATTATAATTAATGACTTCGTCCGCCCCGAGGCTTTTGGCTCGTTCCAGCTTTTCGTCACTGGAGGAAGTTACGATTACTCTGCATCCGAGCATTTTCGCGAATTGTAATGCGAATAGAGAGACGCCTCCGGTTCCAAGGACAAGGACGGTCTTTCCGGGTTCTAATCCTCCGAAGGTTACCACCGCATTATAGGCAGTTAAACCCGCGCAGGGTAGAGTGGAAGCCTCAGCATAGGAAAGGTGGTCCGGAAAGGGGATGATACCGGCTTCCGGAAAAACCCTGTATTCGCTTATTAATCCATCTAACGGACCACCCAAGGTTTCCTTTAGATTTTCCAATTCAGGTTCCCCGGCTTGCCAACCCTGAGAGAATACTCCACAGACCCGATCACCCACTTTAGCTTTCGTAACTCCTGCGCCGATTTCCACAACTTCTCCGGCTCCGTCCGATAACGGGATCAATGGAAGTTTTTGGCGTGGATTGTATTTTCCCGTAATCATTAGAAAATCTCTATAATTCAAAGAACAGGCTTTTACTTTAATTAGGACTTCACCGAAACCCGGTTGGAGGTCGGGGCGAGAATTGACTTTTAGGTTTTCAATACCGAATTGATTTTGAATTTCGAATACTTTCATAGCGTTTGTAGCAACGAATCCTCGACAAAATATCGCAAGAGTCCAGCTTAAAAATGCGGAAGAGCGTGAACGATCGTAACTAAAGTAATTTTGTTTTGCCACTAAACCTGTCAGTTTTATGATAGATTGAGAAGGTCATAAGGATTCGCAATGTCGAACTTGGAAGAAACCCAGCAAGAAATTATAAAGGAATTTTCCGAATGTTTAGATTGGGAGGAACGGTATCAGCTCTTGATCGAAATCGGAGATACGCTTGCACCTTTACCTCAGGAACAGCATACCGAAGATAAATTAGTTCCAGGTTGCCAGTCGCGAGTTTGGATCGTTTCGCAGGAGAAAGACAATAAACTCTTTTTTTCTGCGGATAGCGATTCGGCCATTACGAAAGGAATGATAGCGCTTTTGTTGAGAGTCTTTTCGGGTAGAACGAGGGAGGAAATTCGATCTGCCTCCCTGGATTTTTTAAAAGAAATAGGTTTGGATAAGCATCTTTCGATGAGTCGCCGAAACGGACTGTATTCGATGGTAAATCGAATCAAGAATTTATAATATATTGAGATTGATTTTTTTGATAATCCTATAGCTTACATAAATAAAATGAAATCGATCGAGCAATTACAGGAATTTTGTAAGAGCCTAAAGGCTACGACCGTGGACGTAAAGTGGGAATCGAATTTGGTTTTTTCCGTTTTCAATAAAATGTACTGCATGTACGGTCTCGAAAACGGTACGATCTCCTTTAAAGTTCCGCCGGAGGAATGGAGCGAATACGTTTCGACGACAGGCATTATTCCCGCCCCGTATTTGGCAAAAAACGGATGGGTCAGATGTAATCGTCTTGATTTACTGAAGAAGCAGGATTTGGAAAGGTCGATTCGTACTTCGTACCGTATGGTCGTCGAGCGTTTGCCTAAAAAGATTCAAAATCAACTTTTTACCTGATTATACTTTACGGGAAGAAAACTCCATCCGGGACTTTATTACCCGCGAATGATAAACGTTAAAGAGTAGTAAAATTTGTTTGATTTATGCCGATTTCCGGATTTTGTAATTTCCATCAGATGGACAAAAACGTCCACTTCGTTATGAAGACCGAATAAATATGAAAGAAGTACCTAAAGAATTTTTAAGCAACGGGACGATTTGCCGGGGAACGCTATATCTGCCCGATATTAAGAAACCTCCTGTCATTGTCATGGGTCATGGAATCGGGGCCGAGCGGAGGTTTCGCTTACCCGACTACGCTAAAAAGTTTTGCGAAACAGGGTTTGCCGTTTTTCTATTCGATTATCGAAATTTCGGCGAAAGTGAAGGACTTCCCAGGAATCTTATAAACCCGTATCGACATGTGCACGATTTTTTAGAAGCGATCCGATTCGTAAAATCGTTGCAGGAAGTGGATGGAGAAAAATTGGGGATTTGGGGAACTTCCTTTGGTGGAGGTCACGTGTTAGTGGTCGGGGCAAAGAGTTCGGACGTGAAGGCGGTCGTTTCTCAGGTTCCTTTCGTCGATGGAATCTCAACAACCAACTCTTTTCCGATTTCCTATCAAATATTAGGATTATTGCATGGATTATCCGATGTAATTAAGTCTTTATTATTCCTTTCTCCGCATACGGTTCCCATCGTCGCGCATCCGGGAACGTTTGCATTAATGAATACGGATGATTCCTATTTTGGCTATACTCGTTTAATAGAGAAGGGTGCAAATTGGGTAAATGAAGCTCCGGCAAGGATCTGTCTACTTTTACCGACGTATCGTCCGACTGCCTACGCGAAGAAAATCAAAGCTCCCGTTTTGATGCAGATTGCCCAAAAAGATTCGCTGATACCCTATCAGGCCGCTATCAAGACGAGCCGGAAAATCGCCCGATGCAAAATGACTCTCTTGGATATGGGCCATTTTGAACCGTATTTCGGGAATTTGTTCGAGCAAACGATTCGCGAACAAATCGAATTCTTTAAGGAAACTCTAATATAAAAGTTTCGATTTTACGCTTCTTTCCGGATAAATTATAGTATATTTCGAAAAAACGATATTTTTTAAAGTTTTAGACAATATACGGTTCATCGGGAAGTTCGTTCGGATTTTCTCCCTGGGCCGGGAAATGCTTCTTAAGAATCTCCGTAAGTTTTTGAATACCATTAGCCAGGCTTTTCTTATATTTCGATTCTTTAAAGCCTTCGCTTATTTCATTTGCGATGGAATCCAGATTGTCTTGCCCAATTTTCTTATAGATACCCCTATCGGCTAACAAAACGATTTTTTTCTCGGCCAAAAGTAAATAGATTAAAATACCCGTATTTTCTTCGGTATCCCAGACTCGCAGAAAAGAAAACATTTCTACCGCTCTGATTCGAGCCGTTTTTCCCGACCAGACTTGTAATAGGGGAAGTTTAGTCTCGATCGCCAATCTTAATTCCCCTCTGTGTTGTGATTCCGAGTATGCGATCATCGACTTCAATTCTTTTAGATCCTCTTTGCTAAGATATTTTCTTAATAAAGTAAATCTTAATGAATCATGAGAGCCGATTCCGAAGGAATCTAAGATTCCTGCTCTAGCATGTGAAAGAAAACGAGACGTATTTTTAGTCATATTGTATCACCAATCCGAGGAGGATCCGCCCCCGCCGAAATCTCCGCCGCCTCCGCCCCAGCTTGAACCGCCGGAAGAGGAACCCCAAGACGAGCCGCCTCCGCCCCAGGAACTCCAGGAAGACCCGCCTCCGCCACCACCACTTTTAATCGCGGAGTATAAAACCCAAAGTATAATGAAAAATACTACAAGAATCGGTAATAGTGCGGATAAGGAAATGCCGAATACTCCGCCTGCCCAGTACGCGATAGCTGTAGCCGCTACGGCCTGGATCGGTGAAAACAATCGCCGAAAAGCAAAACCGACGAGCAATGCGATGATTCCTAAAACGATGAAATACATCGTCATATCCGACGAACCTATTTCCGAACCGTGAAACGAAGTATGGGTATCCGGTTCAGGGAGAGGCTCTCCGTCGATCAATCCTATTACTTTATCGATTCCTGCATCGATTCCTTCGAAATATTTCCCTTCCTTGAATAGAGGACGAACATACTCTATTTGGATTCTTTTACAGGTTGCGTCAGGAACGGCGCCTTCCAATCCTCTACCGACTTCGAAACGCATCTTTCGATCGTCTTTTGCGACTATGAAAATGATACCGTCCGCGACGGATTTTCTACCGATCTTCCAAGCATCAGCGACACGAATGGAATACTGTTCAATCGTCTCTTCTCCGGTAGAAGGAAGGATCAGAATGGCGATCTGACTTCCTTTTCTTTCCTCTAATTTTTCTAATTTATTTTCTAAAGAAGAAACTTCTTCCGAATTTAACGTTCCCGTTAGATCCGTAACCCTACGAGTGAGAGACGGAATCGAGATCGGTTCTGAAAAAATCGGAATCGATATCATTAGTAAAAGAAAAAAGACGCCGAATCGTTTCAAAGGAATTGCCGCTTAAAACTTAACTTGAGGAGGTTTGGAAACTTCCGCTTCGTTTTCCACAGTAAAATTCGGCTTCGGAGTATAACCGAACATTTTGGCCGTAATTACATTCGGAAAGGTCCTTACGGTTACGTTATATTCCTGAACCGACTGGATGTATCGATTACGCGCTACCGTAATCCTGTTCTCAGTTCCTTCCAACTGCGCTTGAAGCTCGAGAAAGTTCTGATTGGATTTTAAATCGGGATATTTTTCGACTACGACCATCAATCTCGAAAGTGCGGAAGTCATTTGACCTTGCGCTTTATTAAATTTTGCGAATAGATCCGGATTATTTAAAATTTCCGGAGTCGCCTGAATGGATCCTACGCTGGCTCTCGCCCTCGTTACTTCCGTAAGTACGTCTTTTTCCTGAGCGGCATATCCCTTAACCGTGTTGACTAAGTTCGGGATTAAATCCGTTCTTCTTTGGTATTGGTTCAATACTTCGGACCAAGCCGCGGTAACCTTTTCGTCCTGGACTTGAATCGTATTGTATCCGCAGCCGAAAGAAAAATACGTACCGATAAATAAAAGCATCCACGTGGAAACCTTGCGTGAAAAAAAAACTTGGGACATTCCCACCTCCGAACATCCGAAGTTTAGGGTGGGAAACGTCCGTTGCAACCGGTTTTTTCCAAATTCTATTACGCAGCTTCCTTGGGAGATGTTTGGCTCTTCTCTAAGGCCTTTTTTCTAATCTCCTCGATTAACTTATCCGCCAGAATTTCCGCCAATGCGGAGATTTTATCGTGATTGATCGAGATTTTGTGTGTTGTTTTCATAGGGAACTCCTCCTGGGGTGTTACGGATAGTTTACGGGATATCCCGGACAAATTGCTTCGACCTGGCAAAAAACATTCCGAATTACTGCCTTCGAGAAGCCGATATTAAGAAGAAAAATCTCACCGGGCAAGGGTTCGGAGCGAGGATTGAATTGGATTACAGAAAACGACTCGATGAAATCGAGCGAATCGAGGGGTATTTTACTCGAGCTCCGGAAGGAATTTGGTGCTATGAATTGGAAGATCCGGTGGATACTCGACTCCCAGTCGAAGAGCAATACAGAGTCATTTTTGAGACCGCGAGGTTAACCCATTGTAATGATACTTTGGCCCGGATGTACGGATATCGTACAGCCGAAGAGCTAAAAGGAACCCTTCTAAAAAATATCCATTCTTTCGAAAATCGCTTCAGCCGCATCGGGCTGATGGAATTTATCCGCTCGGGATATAAAATCCACGATGTGGAATCCGAAGAAGTCGATCCTAAAGGATTAAAAAAGTTTTTTTTAAATACTGCGCTTGGAGTTGTAGAGGACGGGAAATTACTTCGAGCCTGGGGAGTGCAAAAGGACGTCACACTAATTCGCGGTGCGGAATTAAGATTAAAGAGGACTCTTAAATTAGAAAGTTTGTTAAGCGAAATCTCTAGAAACTTTTTAAGCACGGATCCGGGAAATACCAACCAAGCGATCAATGTTGCGCTGGCTCAATTAGGAAAGTTCTGCAATGCCGATCGCGCCTACGTTTTTTTATATACCCATGCAGGTTTGACTATTTCCAACACTCATGAATGGTGCGACGAGGGAATCGAACCTAAGATGCATCGGCTCCAAAATCTATCTTTGGAAGAGTTTCAAAATGACAGCCTGGAAATTATCGGTAACCGAGGATACATGCTTTATAATTCGTTGGATGAGATACCCGCGTCTAACGAATCGTTACGAAAATTCTTATCGAAACTTTCCATTCAATCCGTAGTCGTAGTGGGATTGACGTCGCAGGAAGCCGAATTAGGCTTTATCGGCTTCGACTCCGTTAAAGGCGGGAAATTGTGGACGGAAGAGGATATTTACGTTTTAAAACTAGTATCCGACCTGGTTGTGTTGGCCTTTGACCGTAAAAAGAAGGAGTCGGATCTAAACGATTTTTACGAAAGAATGAATCATGATCTGGAGTTAGCCAGACTAACTCAGCGATCCTTAGTTGCCCGCGATTTTCCTTCTTCCCCTTTTTATCAATTCGAAAGTTACTTTCGTCCATTCGAGAAGGTCGGCGGAGATATTATCACGTACATCCAGCATGAAACCGGCGTGCTAGATATTCTTTTCGGCGATGTTTCCGGTCACGGGATTTCGTCGGCGATGGTATCAGGAATGGCCGTATTATCTTTTCGTCATAATGCTAAAACCGGTATTTCTCCGGCGGAGGGAATTCAACAGTTTGTAAGCGATCTCAAGCCGATGGTCGTGGAGCATCATATCGCTGCGGTTTGGGCAAGATTCTTTCCGCTTGAGAAGAAATTAGTTTATTCTTATGCGGGACATCCTCCGATTTTGCTTTTCCGCGGGGAAGAGATGATCGAGCTAAAAGGAATGAATCTACCTTTGCTTATCTTCGATTCGATCGAATACTTTAACGAGTCCATCGATTTAAAGTCGGGAGATCGAATCGTGTTCTATTCGGACGGAATGTATGAAATTTTTAACGCACAGGGCCGGATTCTAGATCTTCCGGGCTTTCAGGCCATTCTTTCGGAATATAGGAATGTTGCATCTCTTGAAGAATACATCGAGCAGGTGATTTCGGACGTTTTTAAGTTTTCCGAAGGTATTTTTGGCGATGATATGGCAATGTTGATTCTGGACCTAAAGGGCTAAATTCGAAACCGTGAGTTGGAATCCACTTTCGAAGTTTTTATCGTTTCCTTTGCTATTGAAAAAACCCTTGGCATAATGTGTTATCGTTTATATAACTTGTTTCCTTTTATTAAAGAAAGAGAAATTTCTGACAAATAAATAAGTCGGTTTCTGAAATGTTTCTTGATTCGTTTAACAAAATATATGCCGATCGGGATTATTTGACCCGGAATAGGGCATTACATCTCTTGATTTTCAACGGCTTCGTAATTGCTCTTGGAGTCATCGCAAATATTATAGCGTTCAAAAACGGATCTTTTCGTCCCGGATTTCTCACGGTAGCGATTTCCGGGATTTTTTCGATCTGGCTCCTCTTTCGTAAGAAGTACCAATATGCATTAAATTTAACGCTAATTTTCAGCCTACTCGGAGTTACTATCGGTTGGTTCTTCGGAGCTAGAGGGATTAACCAGGGATTTAGTATTCCGACTATCATTATTCTTTTCTTATATTTTTCGGACATAACAAAGACCATTTTGGTTTCCGTTTATTGTCTCGGGTTGCTATTGATTCGTTCGTTTTGGTTGACATATCAAGCTCCTCTTCCGGAAGCAAGCTTTACGGATACCTTATTCCTTTTTTTCCTTTTTACCACCATTTCGATCATGACCGTTAGGATCTTGCAAGGTTACGCACAGGAAAAGGACGAGTTAATAAAAGAAATACATCATCGGGTGAGAAATAATCTTCAGGTTCTTTCCGGATTAGCGGATATCCATCGAGACTCCAAAGCGGCTCTTTCCGACCATCAACCGTATTTGGACTTTCAGAATCGAATTATTGCAATATCGGAAGTTCATAATTGTCTCTATAAGGCCGAAAATTATCGGGAAATCGATTTCTCTAAAATCATCCGGGAAATTTCATCGAACCTTTCCAAAAAATACGGTAAAGGAATTGTGGAGGTCGTGGAACCGCAAAGAAAAGTCTTTTTACCGATCGAAAGTGCGGTACCCTGCGCTATGATCGTAAACGAACTAATCTCTAATGCGATTAGGCACGGCTCCGATGGATCTAACGACGCGCGTGTAAGCGTAGAAATTCAACAGGATGGGGCGTTTTACCGATTGAGCGTTTCGGATCAGGGTGCGGGGTTGTCCGATAACCGTCTTTGGCAAAATCCTAGGACGACCGGATTTACCCTAGTGCAAATTCTAACGAAACAGCTTAAGGCCAGATTAAAAATCTTTCAAGACAACGGAACGAAGGCGATTTTAGAATTCTCTTAATATAAACCGATCATCCAAATAGTCTGGAATGATTTAAACTACGATCTTTTTCTTTCTGCTTAAGAGCAGTACTCCGGATAAAACAAGAGTCGTTCCACCTAAATTTTCCCAAGTTATCTTTTCGTTTAATAAAATTGCCGAAAGAAATAGGGTAAAAATCGGACCTGCACTTCCTGCGATCGACGCTTTGTTTGATCCGATTCTTTGAATCCCCGCAGTGGTCAAGAAGGCGGGTAGTACGGTTGTTAAGAATCCGAGCGCAAAGCCGTACGCATATACCGGCAACGGTTGCAAAAATATGGATGAGACTTCCTTTCTCAAAAAGAAATGTAAAAGGACAAATCCGCCGGACCAAAGCATCAATAAGGCTGTAAATCTCCGGGAACCCAATTTAGGAATCATTTGACCGCTACCGATCAGATAGACGGAATAAGCCAGGGCAGATAAGAAGACTAAGGCGGCGCCCACGAGCGATTTTTGACCGTTTGCCTCCGCATCCGGAAGAAACGCCAACAAGATTCCGGAATATGTTAACGCGACTGCGTATAGTTCCACCGAATGAGCCTTTTTCCCCAAGAATAAAAAGCTTAATAGTAAAACTAACGCAGGGTAGGTAAACAGAACAAGTCGTTCCATCGAAGCGGAGAGATATTCTAAACCCCAAAAATCGAAAAAACTTGCCAAATAATATCCGATAAAAGCAAGAGCAACTACATTAAGGTAATCCTTGGAAGCAATGGGAGCAGCGTCGCTTCTACTCGATTCGCGATAGAGAACGACTGCAAAAAAAGGAATCGCGAATAGCATTCGAAACGCTAGAACCGTAACGGAATCTACTCCGTAATTATATACTAGTTTTACAAGAACGCCTTTCGAGGAAAAAAGGACGGTACCTAGTAGGGCGTATATAAATCCTTTCGTTTCTTCGCTGGCTCCCATCGATAGCCGAGTCAAAAGAGTTTCCTGTTTGGAGTCCATACTTCCAGCTTTCTAAGAGAGCTTGTGGGTAAAAGTAAGAATCCGACTTATTCTCCCAAAAAGAAAAAATTCACATCCTTTCTTTCCAGAAAGTAACCTCCTTTCGGATTTACTGCCGGAAAGAAATGATCCGTTTGCGCGGCTCCCGAAAGATTAGAATCTTTGAGTTCCTTAATTCGCGTATAACATTTGGATAGAAACAATGCATGACCGCAGCCGAGTAAATGATAACCTTCATGAACGATCGTGTCGGAAGGACTGGCCCAGAATAGCTGGTTGATAGAGAATGTATGTGCAAGAATATATCCTCTCGTACCGGTGTATCCGTCGACTGCCCCCAAAACTTCCGGAACCGGAATAAAAAAGAATGCTAGGATAATTTGAGCGATTTGGTAGAAAAAGTCGGTCATTCTCACTCCTGCAAACGCTATAATTCGGTCGCAATTTTCCGGAAGTTCAGCCTTGTATAATTCCTCTAATATCGCAAAGCCGGTCCATCCGGGCCGATTCCAGACTTTAACCTGCGAGACATCGGCCTTTAGTTTATACAATGCTAATTCGTCGTTCCATGCCTCGATGAGGGAACTCACCCGTTCCTTCGAAACGTTTTCGTCCTTCCAAACACAAACACGAATCGTTTGGAGTTTTCCGAAATCCTCGCGGGTGCGAATCGATTCTCTATGAAACCCAACCGTCGTACAGTCCTCTAATAAGACGTAAAACAAAAGGAAAAAAAGGATTCGGATTCGAAACATACTCGTTCTTTCCTAAAAGGATGGGCCCTCGATTCAAAATAAATGGGCGGAAGCCTTTAGGAAGTATAGCCATCAAAAAGCGGGAAAAAAATTCTTGCTATAATCTTTTTGAACCTTACTTTCCTTTCGCATGCAACAAATTCTATTTAGTCTTCAATTCGTTCATGCAGCAATAGTTGCAGGTCCGATTTTCTTTTTGGCCGTCAGTTTTTTTATCGGAGGGGCTAAGGAGCCGTCCGAGTCTTCGATATCGGGAATATTACTCGCTATTTCCGTTTTTTGTATACCATTAGCCTTCTTTCTAAAGAAGGTTCTCTCAAAAACTTCGAAAGAAAAAAGTCTAGAGGAAAATCTAGGAAATTACAGAACCTTGAAAATCATTACTGCGGCAATCGTCGAGGGCGGGACTTTATTGAATTGCGTAATGTTCTTTATTACCGGTTCTTTTCTATCTCTTGGAGGAGCTATTCTACTAACGATCGTTAATTTGTTTCAATTTCCTCGATTATCCGAGTTTACCGAATTGTACGGAATCGATAAGAAATAAAAAAATCGGCTTTTCGGACAGACATTTTCAGGATACCTTTTGATCGACCGATGAAGACCGCAAAACTTAAAACCCCTTTAACTCCTTTTCAAATTTTGTTTTTAATACCCTTGGCTTTGTTTTTGTTAAGCGTATTCATCGGCGAGATTGTTCGTCTTTATAGGTTGCATGACGAGAGAAGCTCGTATTCGCAATTAACGGAGATCGACGCATTGTTCGAAGAATTATCGATGAGTCGAATGTTTCAAAAATACGGTTATGATTTTAGAAACAAAATGGGGGCGGACGAAAGGCTTTCCACCGGTTTAGAGCGGGAATATCCGATCGAAAGGAAAATTCCCAAATTCTTTTTCTTTATATTAATCCTTTTATATCCGGGTTACGTTGTCCTTAGACTTATCGGGGATTTAATTTCACGCGAGGAGGGGCGGCACCTATAGAAAGAGACCTTTAGTCCGAAAAAATAGGGTCTAACAGGAACTAGGAACTCATGAGGCGGATGGAATAATCCGAAGAAATAGTATGGCCGGAAATTCGGGACGGAATCTAAAAAAGGGAAAACTCCATACTCCTTTTATATTGTTTTTGCTGGTTCCACTGTGCCTATTCATACTAACGGCCTTTCTAGGAAGTTTTTTAAAATTAAATAGAGTTCAATCGGAGACTGCTTTCGAAAATCGCTTAAATCCGCTGGAGAAAATTTGGCGAGGGATTCAGTTGAAGTCCTATGCCAGGCAGTACGGTTACGACTATCGAAACAAAATCTCCGAAAACCAACGCCGCGTTTTAGGAATCGTACGCGAATCCTTTCTGGAGACGCAGCTTCCTAAGTATCTCTTTTTAGCATTAGTAATTATTGTGCCTTGTTATTTTTTTACGAAGTTAATCAAAGAAAAAGCTACTCGAACAAGGGATAAGATAGTTAAGATCTCTACGAAACCGATTCGAAACTCGAATCCCAAAATTGGGCGAAAATAAATAAATAGATTGCTCACGTAAACTTAATGTATGGAACTACATCTATATGAAAAGTACTATGCATCACCTGTTTACTGCCGCGGGATTGATTCTTTCCATATTATTATATCCTGCATGCAGTTTTGATAAACGAATCGAATTTTCCCAACCGGAAAAACTTGCGATAGAGGCGGATGGTAAATCTTGCGCTTCTCTCGGGCAGTACAATCGCTGGTACGCGTTCTATGGATTATGGAAATTCTCTTCGGCTGAACCTGCTCTTCCTAAGCAAGAAGGAAAAATATATATTTTAGAGAATCGAGCCGATTGGCAGCACATTGCCCTTTCTCTCTTATTAGGGGTGATGACCTCGATCTCAGTTCATCCGGTTAAAATTTCGGAATGCGATACCGCGACTCGTTTCGTGCATAAGGACGAATACGATACTTTCTTCGAAACCGAGCGAGAAAAGGCTCGTTCCGATTTCTTTGCGGAAAGCGAAAGGCTATTCGAAGATTCATTGCGAAAATATTTAGATCGAAGCAACCCGGCCGATTCCGCCGGAAAGAATTATAGTACGATTATATATAGAAACGGTAGGATTCAAGAAGCCAGAGTCTTAGGACAGGATATCGATTCGATAAAAATCGAATGGGATGAAGCCAACCAGATTAAAGAAGCTTCCGTACTAAAAAAGGAAATATACAAAGTCATTTTCGCTACGAAAGTGATTCGGGTTAAGGATAAGCCGTCCGAAAAGCCTTAAGTAATTCTTAATATACTCCCGAGCCGATGAAACATCACGGCTTAGGCGGAAAAAATCCGATCGAATTCCTATCCGGATAAAATTCCAGAATTCGATGCCGTAGAAAAGATCCCTTTATTTGGATAGAATCCGATTTTAGTATTTCGGTTTTCCAAAACAAAGGGCCATCATATCTCCCTGGTCGAATTTTTTGACGGCCCAATCCGCGAATCTTTTGGAAGTTTTGAAGAATGGCCCGGCACTTTTTCGACCGGTTAACCCGCTTCCGTAGGTGATATGAGATAGAGGTAGATAGCCGATATCTATGCAAAGTCGACGGATTCCGGATAAACTATAATAATAAAGATGTTCGGGAACGTTCAAGTATCTCCATTTTACGCCTAAAATATTCGCAAGCAAACCGTGACGACAGGTGGAAAGAATCATTCGTCCGCCTGGCTTTAGATGAAGCATGATTTTTTCAAGAGTTTCCTTGGGGCGATGCAAATGTTCGAGGCTTGCCCAGAGCGTCACTAGATCGAATTGCTGGGAACATTCTAAATCCCAATTTAGAAAATCCGTTTGTTCGACATCTAACTTTAGCGTTTCTTTAGCGAAGGTTATGGGTCCGGAAGCGATGTCTAAACCTTTCACATTCCAATCCCGATCTTTCAAATAATCTAAGAAGTATCCGGCGGCACAGCCCACGTCCAGAGCGGATCTATCGGCGTATAATTTACTTTCCCATGTAAAGAAGCCTAAGTCTTTCAGGTTGAGACCGTAGACTCTTGATATTTCCCGTTTTGTCGCGTCCGAATAATAATTGTCATACCCGCGATCCGTTCGTTGGGTAAAGTAAGTGTCCTCATAATACTTCTCCACTTCCATTGGAGAAGGCTGCGGGTTTACTTGTACCAAGCCGCATTGTGTACATTTCACTATTTTGAATATTTCACCCTTTGAACTCGCTTTGGAGAAGAGAGAGCGGAACGTCAAGGATCCGCATGTATTGCAAGGAATTTGCTCCATATATTGATCTCATCGGCGGTAATGATGTACAGGGGCAGGAAATTTTGGGCGAATTTCATTCCCGTAGTTTTAGAAAAAAATAGGGAGCCATATCAACCAATCCCGCTACATCAGCGGCACTTTAGTCACTCTCTTTTGTGAAAACCGCTTTCCTAGAAAGCGTGGTTGCAAAAATCTCCCTCTATGCAGAGATTCCTAACTCTATTTTACATCAGCGTTTTATTTTTGGTTTTAAACGCCCCTGTTTCTCTTAGATCGGCGGAAACCGAAACGATCAAAATCAAAGCGGTCGGCGATTTAGTCATGGGGACGAATTATCCGGACAACCGGCTCCCAAGCGATCCGAGAAATACCCTTTTTTCCGAAGTCGTGCCTGCGTTAAGGGGGGCGGATTTGCTCTTCGCAAATTTCGAAAGTACCCTAACGGATTATCCGACCTCTTCTAAGAATATCAATCGTCCCTTAATCTTCGCGTTCAGAACTCCGCCTTCGTATGCAAAAATTCTAAAGGACGTGGGATTCGATATTCTATCCATCGCCAATAATCATAGTTTGGATTTTCATCAGCAAGGTTTTGACGATACCGCAAAAAACATTTCCTCTGCGGGAATGCGATTTACCGGAAAGAAAGGCGCTATCACGTATATGACCGTAAAAGGTGTAACCGTCGCCTGGATCGGTTTCAGTCATATGAAAGCTGCTCATAATAACGTGAATGAAATTTCGGATGGAGTAGCCTTAGTTAAGGAGGCGAAGAAAAAAGCTCAGCTAGTTTTCATTTCCGTACATGGGGGTGCAGAAGGCGGTCCCGCTCTCCACGTAAAAAACGAACAGGAACGTTTTTACGGGGAGTATCGCGGAAATCTAGTCGCATTATCTCACGCGTTAATCGATGCAGGCGCCGACTTATTCATCGGACACGGTCCGCATCTTCCTCGGGCTCTAGAGCTTTATAGGGGACGTTTGGTTGCTTATTCTCTCGGTAACTTTTTGGGGTATAGGGTTTTTTCCACGAAAGGATACGGAGGTTATTCGTTGGTGCTGGAAGCGGATTTGGATAAACAAGGAAATTTTGTGAAGGGTAAGATACATCCTTTACAGCTGAGTCAGAACGGAGTGCCTTCTCCCGATCCGGAAAATAAAACGACCGAGCTAATGCAATCTTTGACTAAAGCTGATTTTCCGGGGAAAGGTCCAAAAATTCAAAATGACGGAACAATATTACCGTAAGAATAGCAAGGAAAAGCCTCGCATTCGCTTGAAAGGCTACTCTTAAAAAAAGAACGCTCGAATCGGAATCGATTTCCGGAGACGAGCGTTCCCTTTAGATTTTAGGAATCCGATTAGATCAGTTCGGTTTAGGCGGAGCTTCGAGTGCTCCTGCCGGACTCTTAAAGTTTATTTCGAATAAATCGTAATGCGATTCCCGTACTCCGGTGGCAAAGGCCACTGAGATTCCAAGATAGTATTTAAGATTATATTTAAGAGCCGACCAGGCGAAGGTAGCCACCTCTTCGTTAGTAACGGAGAACGGATGTACTTTGCCTCTTGCTTCATCCAAATAAATGCCTTCGTAAGTGCCTATCGCAGTTCCTCTATATTCTAGACTCAGTATCCTTCCGGTGACCGAGAAATTTCTTTTGGATCCGGTTTTTGGGCCAATAAATTTATCGGCTATATCTTTTCCAAGTACGGTTTCCTGCTTTTGTGCGACCAGGACTTCGAAATCGGTCGAGAGAGCGATAGGTTCGATCCTATGAATTCTATATTGAATTAGGACTTCCTGATTTAAGCTTTTACTTAAAAAATTGACTACTTCTGTCATTTCCGGGCGAACGCTGAACGCTACCTTTTGTTTGGTCGGGGTAAAGCATTCGTCCTTGTTTTCGTCGCATTTTTCATTTTTGTCGAAAGTCGTTACTTCCAAGAATCCTTCGTACGAATCAAAGATGAGTCCTCTGCTTTCAAATTGAATCAGTTTCGCTACGGTCCAGCCTTCTGAATAGGTACCAAGTGCGGACACGGAAGACGAGGACAAGAGGAATATTCCTGTCAAAAGCCATACTGATAGTTCTTTAAGTTTCATTCGAGTTCTATACTCCGAGGTGGCGTGGATTTAAGATGCGAACATTCTGGCTTTCGATTCGACGACTTCAAGAAAATATTTATCGGTTTTCGAAAAAGCGTAGGCGACGTTTTACGGCCGGCAGTCAGCCGGTTGGCAGGAATGTGCGTAACAAGTGCAGTCACAAATCAGAATGCGGCGAAGCCAGAAGGGAGGGTCGCGAAGCGAGCCCGAACGGAGTGCCTGACGAGTACTTATACGACAGTATTCGTTGAGAAGGCTGGATCGAGGAGCCGGATCGCCGCTTCAAATCGATTACATATGGAGGATTCGAATTAGGTCCGAGGGGAAGACCCGGCGTTTTACGATTGCCGTAACGTTTCCCGCCGTAAAGCTGGCGTGGCAAGCCAAGAGGAAAAGGGAATTCGGTGAAAGTCCGAAGCTGAACCCGCAGCTGTAAGCGTCGTCTTACGGGATGGTAACAAGGCCACTGTCTATAATGGATGGGAAGGCGCTAATCCCGGACGCGAGCCAGAAAATCTATCCTTTCGCTTATCATTTGTCAGACTTTCGGGAGTTAAAGTCGGGCGGGAAGTCTTTTTGCGGTAACCCCTCTTGCCCTCCCACCCGGTCTCCCGTACGGGAGCTTTCTTTGTCGTCCAACCGAGCTCGTGCCTCCGAAAATAAGAACCTTGCTTTCAATTGCAAAGCGAATCGGATCATAGTGTTTGGCTTGGCCTTTCTTTCCCACGCGGTTTTTCCCCAAGAACAACCTAAAAAGGAATCCGCACCGCTCAAAGTCTTAGGAAAGGTTTCAGATTCGAATCAACCCGAAAATTTTCGGAAAAATCCCACCGGGTTTCAATCTTCCATCAATTTAGATCAATATAATGCGCGTTATACGAATCTTCCCGATGTGTTAGAAAGGGAAGCCGGGATTCGAGTTAGACGATACGGCGGATTGGGTTCTTATTCGACTCTATCTCTTCGAGGAACGAACCCGAATCAATCCAGAATTTTTATAGACGGAGTGCCGTTTAATAACACGCAAGGTGGGGAAGTGAATTTAGCCGACCTTCCTTTCGATAATTTGCAGAGCGTGGAAGTATACAGATCCGGAGCTCCCGTAGGATTTTCCGGGTCGGCAATTGGCGGAAGCGTGAACCTAGTAACTCGAAAATCGACAGGTCCCGCAAAGACGAGAGTGAATATCGGTGGCGGAAGTTATAATACGGGGAAAGGGACCGTCACTCACACCGGAACCTACGGAGGTATCGGAGCAAGTTTGTTTTTCTTAGGGGAAAAATCCGATCAAAACTTTCCATACTTAAATCCTCATGGAACTATAATAGTAAATCCGTACGACGATACGATCGATCGCAGGAGAAACGCGCAATACGAACGATCATCGGGAATGATCGGATTGGACGGTGATATCGGAAAAACGAAAATTCGATTTTGGAATGATCTAAATTATAGGTATCAGGGAATTCCAGGGCCGGCATCCAACCAAACCCGACAGGTCCATCGAAAATATTTACGGAATACGTCGTCTGTTACTACCGATACGAAAGGCTTGTTTGACGGAGTATTAAGATTAGAAACGCGAGGCTTTACTACATTTGCTAACGACGATCTATACGATCCTAAATCGGAATTTTCCTCAGGGACCCCCAACTCCGCAGCTCGCATTCATCAATCCGGCATTCAAGTTACTCCCACCTTCTATTTATTGAATTATTTGCAAATCATTCGGTTGCATTTCGGATTGGAAAAGGAGACATTCTCGAGGACTAGAAGTAATATCGATAATATAGATTTAAATTATGAGCCGGGAAAATCCAGAACGTATATAACCTCGCAAATAGAGGATGAAATCCGGTTGATGGACGGTAAACTTGTTTTAACTCCCGGGGTTTCGTGGGATACATACAAGGACCGCTTTCAGAGCAATCAGCCTTGGTACCAGAGACAGGACCCGTTGGCTTCTTCGGACAAGACGACTTCGTTTTCCAATCCTAAAACGGGACTTTTGTATAAATTATTCGAATACGAGTCGTTTAACCTGGATTTAAAAGCGAACGTGGCTAAACAAAATCGAATTCCAAGCTTTCTAGAGTTGTTCGGCGAAGTAGGAACTATTCTTCCGAATGACAGTTTAAAACCCGAAAAAAGTACGAACGTGGACGCGGGTTTTTCCGCAAAATACGTAAATGGAAATTTAAAAGCCCAAGGTTCCGTTTCCTATTTTAGAAAACGAATTTCGGATATGATTTTGTTTATCCCGAATTCTCAGTTTACCTTAAGACCGGAAAATGTGGATTCGGCGAAGATAGACGGGGCGGAAATTTCTCATAAATCGGAATACAAGGGTTGGAAATTATTGATCGATTATACGTATCAGCAGGCGATCAACACTTCGGACGCTCCTTATTTAAAGGGAAAATATCTGCCGTTACGACCCAAGTATGAAATCTCTTCGACTGTCGGATATCGCGCTAAGAGATGGGAAGGAGGCGTAGAGTTGGTTTACGTCGGCGCCGTTTTTAAAGATAGGACAAACGAATATATAAATTATCAACCTTCAAGACAGATATGGAATTTGTATTTAACGATAGTGCTCTATTCATCTCCGATAGAGGAGATTACCTCGGATCCTAAAACGGAAAAGGCTCCTCAGGAACTCCTTCTTAGTTTCGATTTACGGAACGCGGGTGACAAGAGGGTCGAAGATATAGTAGGGTATCCTCTACCAGGTAGAAATTGGTTCGTCACCTTGAGCGGTAGGTTTTAAGGATATGAAACGGATTTTATCTTATTCTGCAATTCTTCTCTTCTGGCTCTTGGGCGTGAACTGCGAGGACATTCATCGTCCTCCTCTTTACACTTTGTTTTTAACGCCTAATGTCTCCGGAAATATCGGAGTCGTAACCACCGATTTTAGCAGCTCCGGACGATTCAAAGTTCTAAATCCGGAATTGAAAATTTCTTATCCGGGCTTGACTCCGATTCACTCCGATGCAGTCGGAAGATATTACAATTCCAAAGTGTATATTATAAATAGATTAAATAGAGACAGTATACAGATTCTGGACCCCAACTTAGCGTTTCAGACGATTGCGGAATGGTCGATGGGCGCAGGCACGAATCCGGCAGATATCGAATTTGCCGGTCCGAATAAGGCATATGTGTCGCTTTACAATTCTCGATTCCTGAAAATTATCAATCCAAGTAACGGCTCAGTTCTAGGAGCTTTGGACCTAGGAGGATACTCCGAACCAACGTCCACTTCGGGACATCCGGACGGACTACCGGAAATGTCGGGGATGAAAATAATCGGGAATAGCCTCTTTGTTTGTTTGCAACGTCTGGATCGTAACGATGCAAGCGGGTACTGGCCGCCGAGTGGACTTTCTCTTTTGCTGGAAATCGATATCAACTCCGATCAGGTAGTTGCAGTATACAATTTCCCGACACCGAATCCGTTAGGAAAACCTCAATTAGTGAATCTTTTCGGCGAACCTCATTTGGTAATTCCGACGCCGAATTACATAGGGTATATCAGTCGGATCGACGGCGGTATCGTCGCATTCCGTCTTTCCACGAGGACTTTCTTATCGAATTACCTATACGCCGAAACGACTTCGGGCGGAGATTTAATGGTCGTGCAAATCGCGAACGATCATCTCGGATATGCAAGCGTTCTGGATGCCGGTTTTAATAAGACTTTGCAGGTTTTTGATCCGAGTACGGGGGCGAGACTTTCCACTTTGTTGTTCATTCCATCTTCATTTGACGCAAGCTTATCTTCGATATTCCTTGCTTCCAGCGGAATATTATATGTCGCGAATACGGAGTTCACCAGGCCTGGAGTTTCGATGTTCGATACGAAGAACGGGAATTCGTTACTCACTCCGCTCCCGATTTCGGTAGATTTGCAGCCTTTTGATCTTTTTGAATTAATCGATAATTAGAATTTTGTAAGGGTATTAATCCGAATTGACAAAGAAAGTAAACGGGACAGTATCCCTTTTACGCTTCGGGGGTTAGGTTTGCCAATGTCCGATATATTTCACCTGATCGCCTCCGGCCAAAAAGCCCAGGTAATCTACGCCTTGCGCGAAAACCCGTCTTTAGGTTCTCTGGCCAATCCGGAAGGTATTACTCCCTTATTGTTTGCCCTCTATTACGGTAAGGAAGACATCATCCAGGCTTACCTGACCCTGGAAATTCCCCTGAATTTATTCGAGGCTGCCGCCCTCGGTAATCAGGAGAGGGTTCAAGAATTACTGAAAAAAGATCCTGCGGCAGTGCATTCTTACAGTCCGGACGGTTGGACTCCTCTTCATTTGGCGGCACATTTCGGTCGAACTTCTTTGGTGACATTCCTGTTAGATCATGGGGCCGAATTGCAGGCAAAATCCAAAAGCAAATTTTCCTTCGGAAACACTCCGCTTCATTCCGCAGTAGCTTCCGGAAAAGACGAAACGGTAAAACTTTTAATCGAACGAGGCGCGGATCCTAATTACGGCCAAGAAGAAGGGGGTTATACTCCGCTACATATTGCCGCCTCTCGTCAGGGAAACGGACATATCGTAGCTCTTCTTCTAAAACACGGTGCAAACCCCGAACTAAAAACTAAGGACGGGCAGACCGCTCGCGAAATCGCGATGCAACGTGGGAATTGGAAAGAAGCGGAAATTCTAGAGTAAAAAGAAATCTGGGAAAGGCAGTAAGAGGACAGACGACAGAAGCTGATAGACATTGGAAAGGTTACAGAGGTAGAGGAGAAACCGGTGTTACCGTAAGAATCTTTCTCCGGAACGTGGACGCTCTGCTCATCAATGTTCCGTCTTCCGTCCTCTGCACGGAAAAGAATCATTCTTTTATATGAGAGTTACTTAATGCTGATCGAATCTAAGGTATGCCGAATTGATTTCCACCGATAGATCGTTCTATCTTTTCATGAATTTCAAATGATCGAATTATTTCTGAGATCTCTTTCAGTCAGTTCGGTAATTTCCAAAACTGTCTTAAGATCAATGCCTTTCGCAAGCATCTTGCGAGCGTCTTCCAGTTTACCTTCAAACTTACCCTCTAACTTGCCTTCCAGCCTGCCTTTTTGTATCCCTTCTTGAATCAGTCTCTCAGCTGTGGTCATTGCTACCTCCTCGTACCTCTCCAATTTCCTGCGATGAAGCATCTCCTTCAATTCTGAAGGTTGGAAATCCTTTACCCAGAATATATATAAAAGTAATTTGTGTAAGATTGCAACTCTTTTCGATTCGTCCCCAATCTCGTCTAAGAGAGTAAGTAAGCCGGGTAAATGATTCACAAAAACCGCTTCTCCTTCCCGGATCCTCTGTACTATTCCGAGGATTACTTGAAGCGCTATACTTTCTAATCTCTCTTGTAACTCCACTCCAGATAGATCGAAAAGATTTATTTTAAAGTTCGGAATAAATTCGGATAAGACCCTTGTTTCTTCTTCAAGAAGTTTAAATTGACTTAGTAAAGTTTCGCCTAACGTCCACTGCCTTTCTCCATGATAAAAAACGAATGGAATCACAGTCGAATATTTACCTTCCGTTCTTACTTGATTCCGGTAGATCTCCGAAAGATAACCTAGCAGTTGGACATAAATGCCCGGATCCAGATAGGATTTATGCTCGAATAAAAGGTAAATCTGAGCGGACGTACCGGATCTTAAAGGAATCGTATAAAGTAAATCTGTTTGCTCTTCCTTTAAATCGTCGGATACAAAACTAGATTCGCTTAACTCCAGCAGGTCCAAATTCAAAAGCCTCACTACCCCCGTCGGTAGGGTATTTTTGAAGAAAGAAATCGCTTCCGCCTTGTCCTGGAATGTTTCTCGAATCAGTCGATCGTGGGGATTATTGATTTCGGACATGCATAAAATCCGGTTCCGAAATCGAATTCGATGCGTGATATTTTAGGAAAGCTGAACCGGACGTTTCTTGTTTGCATAACCCCTCTCGATAAGAGATCACCTCGGAGTGAAAATGTCAAAGTTTCACAACGTTTTCAGAAAGTCCGATGGAGGTTCAGCTATGCGTTAGGCGTTAGGTATTGGGTTTAAATGCAGGCGGAGAGGAACTCCAGTCTCTATCGTATTTAAACAGTGATAGGTGATTTAGTATTTTACTGGCATCGATTAAATTTCCTGGGCGCAGCGCATCACCGCCAATCTCCGAGCCTCGGGATACGCATCGGTCCCTAATATTTCGGTATTATTATGATATTTTAATTGGATAGTATCCGAAGCTCTCGGTGTGGACTTGCTTTTGCCAGACGAGCGACAGCGCTGAATGTTGCGAAACCCGGAGCGAGAGTTACGAAGTAAGCTCGAGCGCAGCGACAATTTTTACTTATTCGACGTTTTGAAAGATTAAGCGTTAATCAGCTCTTTATAGTTTTTGATCTCTTTCAATTCGCTCGAGATTCTCTCTCTTTCCTCACGAATCTCATATTCATCCTGGATCCCCATCCAGAATTCGACAGAATTGCCAAAAAACTTCGAGAACCTCAGAGCAGTATCAGCCGATATGCCTCTTTTGCCGTGAATTATCTCGCTAATTCTCGTCGGATTTAGTTTAGTCTCTTTAGCTAAACGATATGCGGTAATATTCATTGGTAAAAGAAACTCTTCATATAGAATTTCGCCAGGATGGACATTCGGAATTTTTTTCATAACTACCCCTAATGATAATCAACAATCTCTACATCAAAGGCATTGCCATCTTTCCATTTAAAACAAATACGCCATTGATCATCAACTCTGATGCTATATTGACCTATTCTATTTCCTGAAAGCCTTTCCAGGCGATTTGAAGGAGGAATTTTAAGATCTTCAATTTGCTTTGATCGAGCTATCATTACTAATTTACGATAAGCAATCGATTGAATTTGATTCGGAAGCTTCTTAGAAAATTCCTGATTCCAGACTTTTTCCGTTTCCTTCGACTTAAAGGAATTAATCACACCCGATATTCCTGGATTTCGATAATACTGTCAAGCAAGAATACCGGCGTGATTATCGGATCACTTATTTCTTGAACATTTCCGTTATACTAGTATTTTTAAGGAATTTCGATCGAAAATAGCCTTTTTAAAAATTGCGGATAACAAAGTATGTAAGAAAGTATAGATCAAAAGAGATGAGACTAAAGCCCTAAAAGCGATCACACGTATGCAATTGGGCAGGGCCCCGATATTGATCCTCGTCGAAAAGCGTAACAAAGATCAAAAAATCCGATCACTGAAACCGAAATTTTGGCAACAGATCGTCAATATAAAGCTAACGAATGGACTCAAGGAGAAGGCTTTTACTAAACTCGACGGTGTTCAGCCGCCTCCAGGTTCACAGAGGATTGAAGACAGACGGGGGACGTCTCCCCCGCGCTGCAGCCGCGTTAAACGCGTCTTCCGCTACCCAATCGAGCGACCCTTAGGGAGCGAGATTCCCGAAGGGTGACTGAACGAAGTGAAGTCAAATTTTCAATCAAACAAACTGCATTCGAATTAACTCCGTCTCTCCGGGGAATTGTCTATTCCAAACCCCCGGACCCGAGGTATCAAAGGACAGACGCGTTCGCTTTGCTCACGCTAGACAGAAGCTGCTATTAGTTCAAAAGGCGAGAGGTAGGAGAAAATCCGCTGTTATCACAAAAATCTTTCTCTAGAACGTGGAAACTCTGCTCATCAGTGTTCTCTCCTCCGTCCTCTGCACGGGACTTGTGGGAGAAACTTGGAAGCCAGGATTCCTCCTTTAGGTCGGAACCCTATGCAGTTTGCCATCGTGGCAAACTTGGCTCCACGGCGTCTCGAACTTGCCTCGCCGCATCGTGCAGCTCGGTCGCAAGCATTCCGCTCCCTAAGGTTGTTTTGATTTTTACTTATGACGCAATTGACGATTTGGCTTCGCCACACTCAGCCACCCGCTGGGTATTTTGCTTCCTACGGGTCGCAAAATAGGTCGCTATGCTTGCTCTTAAGTTCTCGCTTCGAGTCCTTGATTTTAGATTAGTTGAAAATTCTGCACCTACCGGGACTCGCCGTTACGCAGTTTGCCATCGTGGCAAACTTGGCTCCACGGCGTCTCGAACTTGCCTCGCCGCATCGTGCAGCTCGGTCGCAAGCATTTACGCTCCCTAAGGGTCGCTATGCTTGCTCTTAAGTTCTCGCTTCGAGTCCTTGATTTTAGATTAGTTGAAAATTCTGCACCTACCGGGACTCGCCGTTACGCAGTTTGCCATCGTGGCAAACTTGGCTCCACGGCGTCTCGAACTTGCCTCGCCGCATCGTGCAGCTCGGTCGCAAGCATTTACGCTCCCTAAGGGTCGCTATGCTTGCTCTCAAGTTCTCGCTTCGAGTCCTTGATTTTAGATTAGTTGAAAACTCTGCACCTACCGGGACTCGAACCCGAACCCCAGGCTCCGGAGGCCTGTACTCTATCCGTTGAGCTATAGGTGCGATGTGTAAGGAGAGTTTTTTAGGAGAAGGCTCACCGTCAACAGCAATCCAAGGCTTTTGTCGGCGTGTTTTGATCGTACATGAAAATAAGCGGATCGTATTTTTTTTCGTGTGCAGAATTTTGGGGATTCGTAGTCTGCATCTTAGAGCGGGATTCGACGCGAGCACCCGAGGAATAAGAGAATGAAATCGAATCGCTTTTTAAGTTTTTACGGAATTGTTTTTTTCTTATTTTTGTCCCCCTTTTCCTTGGCTTCCTTTTCCGCCGAAGAGGAAGCTAGATTAACCGAAAAGGCCTTGGTTGAAAGTCTTTCCACCCCCGAGCAAAAAGACCTCGTCCGACGATACCTTCAGAATTTGGCTAAAAAGAAGAGAAACGAAGCCTCACATTTACGGGAACTCGCATCTGCCGAGCCGAAATTATCTCCTGAATCCGTTCGCAAAAAAAAGCTATTAGATATGGCCGAGCAACTTGATAGGGAAGCATCGATTCACGAAGAAACCCTACGCAATTTAGCGGCCATTTCGGCTAGCTGAAAGAATTTTCTCTAATACTATATCCGCAAGTTCGACGCTAGTCTTTCGTGCATCGAGTCGAATCGTGGAAGAGGGAAGGATACTCTCGTAAGAATTGCGAATTTTGCGAAGAACTTCCAGAGATTCAAATCTCTCTTTAGCGTTCTCTCTTCCTTCCATTCTCGCTAATGCAAGTTCCGGATCCAGATCTAAGTAAAAGAGAAGATCCGGTTGAGGAAAGCCCTGCTCCAAATTTCGTTTTAAAATTTCCTGTGCGGTAAGGTCGGGTCCCGATTGATATGCGGCAGTAGAATACATATACCGATCCAAAAGCACGATCTTTCCTTCGGCCAAGGATGGGAGAATATTTTTTTTCAAAGACACTTCCCTGTCCTTTAGGAAGGCTTGAATTTGATCTTCTTCCGAAAGTTCGATTTCTCCGCGTAAGAACTTTCTTAAAAATTGTCCGGTTTCGTATTTAGTGGGTTCCGCAAAACAAATTGCGGGAACACTCTGCTGAGAAAGTCGGTCAAATACTTGGTGGCTGAGGGTACTTTTCCCGCTGCCGTCCAAACCTTCAAAAACAAAAAATCCCGGATGTGATTCCATTAACGTTTCCGAAACCAACTTGACAGAGCCGGTTTCCGACAAATCCTGAAGCGTACCAACCGGAATCCCATTCCCGAGGAAAGGAATCCATGAAAAAAACCGACAGATTCAAAAATTTCCTGGTGATCGGAGTATCAGTGATGGCAGGCACACTTTTGTCGCCAGTCTTGTATTGCGGTTCCACCGGTAATAGTTCTTTGTTTCTCAATGCAAAGGCCGATCGAGAAGCGACACCTGCGGCAAAGGCTGCAATTTCCATTCAACAAGCCTTTGAGGAAGTTTATACGAACGTTTCTCCGAGTGTGGTTTCCGTTGCTACCGAGAGAACTATCACTCAACAAGGCATTGATCCGTTTTTCGATTTTTATTACGGCCGCAGAGGTAGAGTCCGCCCCCAAAAAGAAAAACAGAGCGGGTTAGGTTCCGGAATTGTCCTAAGTAAAGACGGTTACATTCTTACGAACGAACACGTAGTAGGCGGTTGGGATAAATTCACCGTCAGTACAAAAGATGGTAAGAAATTTTCCGCGCAATTAGTCGGTTCCGATCAGACGATCGATGTCGCATTACTAAAAATCCAAGCGGATACAAATCTAACTCCGATCGAGTTAGGTGATTCATCTGCGGTTAAGGTGGGAGATTGGTCGATTGCGATCGGTGCGCCCTGGGGTCTGGAACAATCCATGACGGTCGGAATCGTCTCCGCAGTTGGTCGGGGCGGAATCGATAATTCAGGAGTGCATTATATTCAAACTGACGCCGCCATCAATCAGGGAAACTCGGGTGGTCCATTATTGGATATAAACGGCCGCGTCATCGGAATCAATCGTATGATCGTTTCACCAAGCGGAGGCTCCATCGGACTCGGGTTTGCAATTCCGATTAACGAAGCTAAGTCCATTGTAGAGGAATTAAAATCCGGCGGAAAGGTTAAACGCCCGCGCCTCGGTGTGGGACTGGATGATGTTACGGAAGAGATTGCGAAAGAATTAAAATTGCCTTCCGTATCCGGCGCATTCGTGAGACAAGTCGTGAACGGTAGTGCAGCCGCCGACGCCGGAATTGAAATTGAGGATGTGATTTTGGAGATAGACGGAGCCAAGGTTAAAAACGCTTCGGAGATCGTCACTAAAATACGCGGATCTAAAATCGGACAACGATTAACGATCACCGTCTTCCGAAAAGGACAAACTCTTAAGATTTCGGTTAAACTTAAGGAATAACGGACTTTTCTTTGGCCCGTCATACTTTGAATCCGGATGAAAAATTCGAGGAGGAGGTAACTTTACGTCCATCCTTCTTTTCGGAGTTTATAGGCCAAAAGGAAATTCTTTCCAACCTTTCCGTTTTCGTAGGAGCCGCTAAGAAGCGAGGGCAGGCATTAGATCATGTCCTGCTCTCCGGACCCCCCGGCTTGGGTAAAACTACTTTAGCGGGAATTATCGCTCAGGAATTGGGCGCCAGACTTATAGTTACCTCGGCACCGGTTCTGACTCGCGGCGCCGACTTGGCAAAGCTGCTTACAGATCTAGAAGAACGGGATATTCTCTTCATCGACGAAGTGCATTCGCTCGGGCGCAAAGTGGAAGAAATTCTATATCCAGCGATGGAAAATTATATGATCGATCTTCTCGTAGGAGAAGGGATTACGGCGCAAACCATTCAGATAAAGCTAAAACCGTTTACGCTGATCGGAGCCACGACTCGCAGCGGCTTAATTTCCGATCCTTTAAAAAGTCGGTTCGGAATTCACAGTCGACTGGAATACTATGACGACGAGGAAATGAAACGGATTGTCCTCCGATCCGCGAAAATCCTAGGTTATGAAATCGAGCAAGAAGCCGCTTTGGAAATAGGCCGTCGATCGAGGAAAACGCCTAGGATCGCGAACCATCTTTTAAAGAGAGTCCGAGATTTCTCCGAAGTCCAGGACGAGCGCAAAATTCGAATTCCGGCCTGCGAGGAGGCCTTTCGACGACTCGGAATCGACGAGCACGGCCTGGATAGAATGGATCGCCAAATATTGGAATGTATGATAGACAGGTATAAAGGTGGGCCGGTAGGGTTGAAGCCGATCGCCGCGGTTGTCGGCGAAGAGGAACGAACCCTAGAAGACCATTACGAATCCTATATGGTAAGAGTCGGCTTGATTAATCGAACACCTTCCGGTAGGGTTGCCACGGAAAAAGCGTACAGAATATTGGAAAAATCTTATCCCCCAAAGGGAATTAGAACGGACGAAGATGCAGCTCCCGGCCTTTTTTAATTTAGAAATCGATAAGCCGACCAATATAGATGAGGACGACCGCCGCCTTCTCTTTGCCTCTTTTTTGGTGTTTGCATTCGCTTCGTTTTTGGTCGCGCATCTATTTACCCGAAACGTCCTGTGGAAAATTCTCGGGGAAGACCCGATGGTGAAAGTCACCGATCGAGACGAGCGCGAAAAGATTTATGAAGTTCTCTTGGAACAAGATTTTGTGGATAGTCGGGTTAAGGACGAATACAAGGCATTATCAAATGTGGATGCGGCAGGATCGGGCGGATTAACTAAGAAAGAAGGATTTCATACCGATTCTCCCCATCGTGAATTTATCTGGGGAAACCTGATTAAACGTCCTTCTCAACAAGCTAATCCTAAATCCTCGCAAACAAAAACCGAGGAAGAAAAAGTTTACGATGTAGCCATTTTAAAAAATGATCCGGTCCAAGAACCGACAAAAAGCCAGGAGCAGTCTACCCAATCTTCCGCCAGCGGAAGAATGACGAAGATCCCTTTCAATTATCGATTTGAACAAGACTTTCTGTTTCGTTGGGACGGCGGCCAATCTCTCTCGATTCCGCGTAAGAAACTTGCCGGATACGATTACTTTAAACGAATGCTCCGCCAAATCGAAGGTAGCTTTGCTCCTCCGGGTGGAGGAAACTTCGGATACCGTGACGGAGCTGGTACGGTAGTTAGAGAGGCGATTATTCCCGGAGAAGTCAGAGTTCAATTTATGTTAAACGACGTCGGACAGGTGATCGATACTAAATTGGTATCGTCCCAAGGCCAGGGTATGGTGGACCGAGCCTGTATCGACACTTTGCGTGGCCAAAATTTCGGACCCGTTCCGGAAGATGTCAAATCGCAAGGAATGATTTTCGGAATTCGATTTATCTTTCCCGGATTTAGGCGATAAGAATTTCTCCCTCGTTTATTTTAAACCTAAGCCTTCTTTGATCACTTGCCAGAGTCTAGCCCATTCTCGTTTGCGTTCCCCCTTATCTTTTAAGCGAAGGAATAATTTTTGAGATCCGTCCGTTCCGATTATCTTCACTCGGTTCTCGTTTAAAACTTCGATTTCGTAAGTGATGTCAACGGCGGTGAACGAATAGTTGAGAATGCTTGAGGATTTGAGGGAATATTCCTTCTCTCCGAAAACGGTTTTTCCGTTTCTGAAATTCAGTATGATGCATTCCCTCTCTTTCTTTAGCGGATCGCAAAATGTTCCTGTCGGAGGAGGAACGGGTTTTACTCCGCAAGAAAAAGCGAAGATACAAAGTAAAACGAGAAGGTTATATTTCATATTATTCCTCGATCGGAAGGTTTGTCTTTAGAGTCGGGTTCTTTCCTAAAATTTCCTTCGCTAAATTCAGAACTTCTTCTTTGCGATCTCCGGCAGCCGGGTAATATTCTTCGAGTAAGGTCAACGCTTTAGGCGGAAGATTTTGGTAATAGAAAATTCTTGCTTCCAAAATTTTCGAACTTCCGGTTAAGAAATCTTCGTTCGTATTTCTTACTTTGCGCAGTAAGGCCAAGGAAGAAACATACTGGCCGGCTCTAAATTCCGAAAGTGCAGTCAGAAAGTCCGCTTCCCTTGCGGAAAGAAGTAACGGACCGGAAACCTCCGGTTGAGTGAGAGTCGCTTTTAAAAATTCGGTGTTTCCCGAAAGCGAACTTCCTAGGAGACAAGTCCAAGCATATCCTATGCGTAATTCCGGACTAAGCTTTGCAGGTTCGATGGAAACTAATAATTTATTCAAGGCCACGCGGCTTAGTTTTTGCCGAACCGCTTCCCCGAATGCAATTAGGTAATGATTGTCGGTGGATTCCTTGAATTCAGGATCGATTGCTTGAGCTCGCAAAGCATTACGGTAAGAGTCCTCTACAAGAGGAAGGTAGGAAGCGTCTTCCGAAAGAAATTGATCGAATCCCGTATATGCGATTTTAGACAGTGTTCCCGAATCGAAACGAAATCCTAATAGCAAGAATTCATAATATCCCGAAAGCGCTAGGTAATGATAAGAAATTCCGTCTTTTGGGTTGGTCGAGGCAAAATCTTTCGCTAAAGAACGAAACTCTTTGATTTCATTTTCTTTTGGTTCGGCCTTCAAGATTCCATCCTGCAGAATTTTTCTTTCCTTTTCGAGTAGCAGTCTTCGATCGCCGGCGAACAAATTTCGAATATCCTGACGAAAGAAAAAAGCGGTCGCTGCAAGTGCGAGTATAAGCAAGAAGAATACCAGCGGTCTATAATTTGCTTTTTTCTTGTAACTTCTATGACGGGGTTGATATAGCATCCTTCGGACAGCTTCTCCCGGCAGCCTAGTCCTTTCACGTATTTTTTGAGTCGTTGATCATTAGTCTGGCTTGACTCCAGGACCCCCCCTGGTTTCCGTGTAAATATGCCCTATGACTACGAATTTGACGAGGATTATGACACGGACGGGGAGGAGGACCTCCTTGACGATGAGGCCGTAACCTACGTCTGCGAGGACTGCGACCACCGTTGGGAGAGCGATTCAGAGAGTGCGATCGACACTCCTGAAAGTTATATCTGCGCGATGTGCGGATCCTCGAACGTAATCGAACTTTGAATCTTTCCGTTTCGCCGCGTTCTAAAATGAATCGCAGCGGAACAGTGTTTTTATTTATTTATTTATTCCTTTGTCAGTTTACGTTGCCGGCATTAGCCGTTGATTTCGATCAAGTATACGAATATTATAAAAAAGGAAATTATGACGTTTTGGTCCGCGTCTCCCGTCCACTTTTGAGGCGAGGAGAAGTGGACTATAAAATTCTTCTTTTATACGTCGCCTCGGAACCGAATCTCGAGGAAATCGACAAGACCCTCACAAGTATCTATTCTCGACATAAAGATCATCCCGGAATTTTCTATAACGCGGTATATCTTTTTCTCGAACGCGCCCTGGTATTGGAAGCCTACGAATCCGGAATTCGTTGGGGTAAAATTTTCTTAGAAAAGGGAGAATCCTCCGTTCGGTATATGGAAGGGATTTATACATACGCTTGCATTCTTTATTCTTCTAAGGATTATCAGTCTGCCGATTCCGTTTTGGAAAAGGCGAAGGGAATCGCAAAAGACTCCAAGTTGGGCAAACGAATTCGAATTCTTGAACTCGGCCTGGAAAAGACCAAGGAAGAAAAATGAAACCTCCAAAAAAAGGAAAAGGCCTCCGGATTCAAACCGGCGATTTGAAAGGAAGAGTAATTCCTTCTCCCGTTTCTCCGGAAGGAAAAAGTAATTTTACGCCGGCTATTTTTAAGAAATCCCTATTTGACATATTGGAATCTTTACAACTCCAAGGACGATTGAATCTGAGCGATTCGGCCTTTCTGGATCTTTTTGCAGGTTCCGGACAAATTGGAATCGAAGCGTTAAGTCGCGGTTTTGCAAAGGCGGTTTTTTTAGAATTAGCCTGGGATCGATACGAGAGCTTAAAAGGAGTTCTTAGTCGACTCGATAGGGAACATCTCGTGTTACGCAAGGATGCTTTTCGGTTCCATAAAGATTTTGATCTGACTCAAACGCATAAAGTATATTTTATAGATCCTCCGTATTCATTCTGGGAAAAAAAGGAACCGAAAATCAAGGCGATGGTGGAGGATATTATAGCGGAAGAGTCGGGTGCGGCCGTAATCGCGATTCAATCTCCGACAGCTTTAAATTGGGACGGCTTCGAACCTCGTCCGTTCGGTAGGAACGTGCTGAATGTCCGCGTTCTGGTTTAAATTTAAAAAATTTATAAAGTACCAATTTAAGTCCGGGAATCCCTGGCTTCACACTTTTCTCTTCGTAGCTTCTCTTTCCGTTTTTTTCGGAGCCGTCAACACCTCCTTTCACGTAATGGGAGTGGATATCAGCGAATTCCGATCGCTGATTTACGGATTGATTCCTTTGATCTTGAAAGATTTGAGCGGAGTTTTATTCGTATCTTACGCTTTTTTTTCCGCTTTTTCCATCTTACTTCTCGGGCCGGACTGGGATAGATACTCCGACGGACGGACGATCCGCGCCAGATATCAGTATGCGCTTTTGGGAACGGGCTTGTTTTTATTGTTTTGTTCCTCCGTTTCAAAATATCCTCAAGTCTACGGAGAATTCTTTTATTATCGCCAATCCTGGGCGCTTGGGTTTTTGTATTTTCTGACGGATCATATTCCCCCCTGGTTTCCTTTAAGTTTATTGGTAATTTTGATTCTAATACAGATAGGCAGGAAGATCCTAAATTCATTAGAAAAAAATAATATACTATCCGTAGCGCGCTTTCTTTTATTTTTACTTTTCTTTTACGGATTCCATTCGATCGGATCCGCCACCGGGGTATTGGCTTCGAGTTTGGCCTATTCTTGGGCTCCGTCGTTGAAGAAAAGAAGATATGAATTCCTACTATCCTCTATTTTGGCGGTCGGATTTTTTTTAGGATACTGCGTTAAGATTTCTCCGCGCTTTGTGAATAAATCTTCGGATGTTACCCGCGCATCTTCACCTATAACAAAATCCACTAATATGAATATTCTCGTGCTGGCCGCCGACAGTATTCGTCAGGATCAATTGGGTTACGCTTCCGGGAAGAAAGGACTCACGCCTAATATCGATGCTTTAGCGAAAGAATCGAGGATCTTCCTTGATCACCATACTACCATTCCTAGAACCTTCCCTGCCTGGGCGGATTTACTTAGCGGATGCTATTCCTTCAATCACGGCATACAGGATATGTTTCCGGATAAAAAAGATCGATCTTCCCTCGGGGTCAAGATCCCGACTCTCGGAAGTATTCTTTCCCAGGAGGCGGGATATCGGACGGTCGTCGTTTCTTCCTTTGCGGGCGATATTTTTCCGCGAGCAAATTGGGGTTTCGACGAGATTTACGCTCCTAACTTCAATGCGGGAACTCTTACTCAGGAAAGAACTCTCGAATCCCAGGTCTACCTACTTCCTTTATTAACAGGCGCGTTCTTCGGAGGAGGCGAGTATTTATCATCGGTAAGATCCTTACCTACATTAGGCGATGATAATAGAATCTTACCGGATTTATTCCGAGTTTTTGAGGATAAAAAATCCCCTTTTTTTGCAGTGTATTTTTCTTCAGTGACTCATTTTCCTTACAGTCCTCCTTACCCTTTTTATAAGGAAGAAGGAAACTCAAATTATTACGGACCGTCCAAATATTTCCGATTCGTGGATCCGAGCGATTCTAAGAAGCCTGGCCCCGAGGAGCAGGAGCAAATTCGTGCGATCTATCGAGCTTCTCTTAGGGCCTTTGACGATGCAGTCGGAAAAATACTTCATGAATTGAAGAAGAAAAATTTGTATGATAATACTCTAATTCTCTTAACGAGCGATCACGGTGAATCACTATTCGAAGACGTGCATAGTCATGGGCACGGCGAACATTTGCGGGGTGAAGGAGTTACTAAAGTTCCATTGCTCTTAAAATTTCCGAAATACTTCGAAACGGAAACTAAGACCGGAATATTTCAAGGCATCACAAGTTCTCTGGATGTATTTCCGACGGTACTGTCCATAGTGGGAATCCATCAGCCTGCAGAAATTGTTTATCCGGGAAGAGATCTATCAAAGGCGCCGGCTCGTGGAGACTGGTCGGATCCCCGCAAGATTTATTCCGAAACCGGAATATGGTTTTCGGATAGAGGAGATCATTTCTTTCAAAAAAATCGAATCCGCTATCCGAATATCCTGGAACTTCATTCGATAGATCCGGAAGACGGCGACAGCGTTACGATTTCCGACCCGTATGCAAAGGAAACGATCGCATTTGCGAAACATAGGATGATCCAGGATAAACATCGCAAACTCGTTTATATCCCAAGACCTGAAGGCGTGGACTATGAATGCTACGATAGAATTGCGGATCCATGGAGCCAAAAACCGATTTCGGCAATTTACTGCGAAGATCTCAAGCGCGAATTGGAGAAAATTTTAGTAGGTTCCGGGAAGTGGAAGAAAGCGGGGGACTATTTCCTTCCTATTACGAATTGATGCTTGAAGTACAAGTGAGAGCGAAAAATCTGTAAAATAATATGCCAAAAAGGGAAGATATCCGATCCGTATTGATCCTAGGATCCGGGCCGATCGTTATAGGCCAGGCTTGTGAATTCGATTATTCAGGAACTCAAGCAGCAAAAGCTCTGAAAGAAAAGGGAATTCGAGTCATTCTTCTCAATTCAAATCCCGCGACAATCATGACGGATCCGGATCTTGCGGATGCGACGTACGTGGAACCGATGACGGTTTCCGTTGTTCAAAAAATTCTAGAGAAAGAAAAACCGGACGCGATTCTTCCGACGGTTGGCGGCCAGACCGCTTTGAACTTGGCTATCGCCTGTCATAACGCCGGCATCCTTGAAAAATACAAAGTAGAGCTTATCGGTGCGAAAGTCGACGCCATCAAGAAAGCGGAAGATCGCGAACTGTTTAAAATAGCGATGGAAAAGATCGGGGTAAGTGTTCCCCGTTCCGGGTTGGTCAATAATTTAAAGGAAGCTTTCGAGATCAAAGCAAGAATCGGTCTCCCTCTTATCGTTCGCCCTGCCTTTACTTTGGGCGGGACCGGAGGAGGAATCGCGTATGACGAAGAAACCTTCGAGGAGGTAGTCGGTAAGGGACTGAAAGCTTCGCCGATCAGTCAGGTTCTTTTGGAAGAATCGGTACTAGGCTGGAAAGAATTCGAGTTGGAGGTCATGCGAGATTTGGCCGACAACGTAGTCATTATCTGCTCGATAGAAAACATAGACCCGATGGGAGTTCACACAGGCGACTCGATCACAGTAGCGCCCCAACAAACTCTCTCCGATACGGAATACCAAAATCTGCGGGATATGTCGATAAAGATCATCCGGGAAATCGGCGTGGAAACCGGCGGTTCGAATATTCAGTTTGCGGTTAACCCCGCTAATGGCGACGTGATCGTCATCGAAATGAATCCTCGTGTTTCCAGGTCTTCCGCTTTAGCTTCCAAGGCTACCGGATTTCCGATCGCAAAGATTGCGGCTCTACTTTCGATAGGCTACACTCTGGACGAAATCAAAAACGATATCACCAGGGTCACTCCCGCCTCTTTCGAACCTTCAATCGATTACGTAGTCACTAAGATTCCTCGTTTTGCTTTCGAGAAGTTTCCCGGAACGGACGACACGTTAGGCGTTCAGATGAAGGCCGTCGGAGAAGCGATGGCGATCGGAAGGACTTTCAAGGAAAGTTTTCAGAAAGCGATCCGATCCTTGGAAACGGATCGTTACGGTTTCGGATCGGACGGAAATTTTGCGGAGCTGATCGAATTTCATTCCCTCTCTTCCGCGGCAAAGCAGGAAAAAATCGACGCCTTCTTAAGACGGCCGAATGATAAACGAATCTTCTATTTAAAGAAAGCATTGGAAGAAGGTTATTCGGTCGAGAGAATCCATGAACTTTGTAAAATCGATCCTTGGTTCTTGTATCAATTCGAAGATTTGCAAATTGCGGAGAAAGAGTTTCTTGAGAAAGGATATTCGATTCTCACAAAAATGAAGCGCTTAGGATTCTCCAATCGTCAATTGGCATATCTAAAGAAAAAGAACGAAATAAACTCGATTCTCGGATCTAGTATTACTCCGGATAAAAAGAAGGGAGAAATCAGCGCGCTTCTCAAATCCGAGGAAGTAATTTTAGAACGTTCGCTTACTTCTTCCAAAATCGAACCAGTCTATAAACGAATCGATACTTGCGCGGGAGAATTCGAGGCATACACTCCTTATTTTTATTCCTCGTACGATCAAGAAGACGAAACTGAAGTCACCGATAAAAAATCCGTGATTATTTTGGGCGGCGGCCCGAACCGTATCGGACAGGGAATCGAGTTCGACTACTGCTGTTGTCACGCCTCCTTTGCGCTTCAGGATCTAGGCGTAGAATCCATAATGGTGAATTCCAATCCTGAAACGGTCTCCACCGACTATGACACTTCCGATCGATTGTATTTCGAACCTCTGACTTTGGAAGATGTGACTCATATTTATAAAAAGGAAAAACCGATAGGCGTTATCATCCAGTTCGGAGGACAGACTCCGCTCAAGCTCGCAAAGGATTTGGAGCGGAAGGGTATTCCGATTCTGGGAACGAGTCCGGATTCGATAGACAGAGCGGAAGATAGAAAGAGATTCGCAGAAGTATTAGATAAATTAAAACTTGTTTCCCCGAAGAACGGCATCGCGACTTCGATGGAAGAAGCACGTAAAATTGCGAAGTCGATCACGTACCCGATTTTAGTGCGCCCTAGCTACGTATTGGGCGGTAGGGCTATGTTGATCATCAGCGAAGAAAGAGAGTTGGATCGTTACATGGAAAAGGCGGAAGAAATTTCTGAAGACCGACCTCTACTGATCGATAGCTTCCTGGAAGACGCAGTAGAGGTCGATGTAGATGCGCTCTGCGACGGAAAAGAAGTCTTCATTGCTGGGATCATGGAGCATATCGAGGAGGCGGGGATTCATTCCGGCGATTCGGCCTGCATCCTTCCTCCACAATCGCTTTCCGTACATGTAATGGAAGAGATTCGTAAATCGACTAGAGCGCTTGCCCTCGAGCTTCAAGTAAAGGGTCTGATCAACATACAATTTGCGGTCAAAGACGAACAACTCTATGTGATTGAAGTAAATCCGAGAGCGTCCAGGACGGTCCCGTTCGTATCGAAGGCATTGGGTCACGCGATCGTCAAATACGCGACTCGAATCATGATGGGAGAATCCTTATCAAGTTTGCCTTTGCCGAAAGAAATGAGCTTTCCTATGGTGAACGTAAAAGAAGCGGTTCTTCCGTTTAATAAGTTTCCGGGTGTGGACACGATTTTAGGTCCGGAAATGAGATCCACCGGAGAAGTTATGGGAATTGCGGAGACTGCAGGAGAAGCGTTTCTCAAATCCCAATACATGGCAGGAGAGGAACTTCCTTCTCAGGGAACCGTGTTCGTTTCCGTCAACGATAAAGATAAAAAAGAATTATTAAAGTATATTAAGGAACTTTCAAATTTAGGTTTTAATTTAATCGCGACCGAAGGAACGCATAAATATCTCTCGGATAACGGGGTTCTTTCGTCAAAGATCAATAAAGTGTACGATAACCAATTCCCTACGGCACTGGATTATATTCGCGAAAATAAAATTCATCTGATACTGAATACTCCTTTGAGTCGCGTGACTAGGGACGACAGCTTTGCCATTCGTCAGGCGGCAATCCGCTATAAGATTCCTTGTCTTACGACTGCGAGCGCGGCAAAAGCTTTGATTCGAGGAATGGTTGAAATGCGGGATAAGGGATTTACGATCCGCTCCCTGCAATCGCTCCACTCCTGAGTCGATAAAATTCCATTAGAGAATCATTTATAATTCTCTAATGGAATAACGAAAAACTATTTTGCGAACAATTCCCGGATCGTTTCGATTCGCTTTCTATTTACCCCCATATCCGAATAACCGAGTCGCGACGCGGAACGTACGTGAACGGTCTTTTGATCGGGCGCAAAAAAGAATTCCACATCGTCCACATAACGCATCGTAAACGAAGTAAATTCGGCATAAATGTAGTCGTTCTTTTCGGTAACGATTTCCGTTCTAGGCAGAGAGCGAATGACCTCTACTAATTTCTTTTTAGCTTCTTCAGGTTTGCTTTGATACACCAAAGGAGCGATCGAATGTTTTTCGTCCGTCGCAGGAATTTGGCTGGAAACGCAATTCGGGCTATTCGGGCAGGCAGCAAGCTTTCCGTCCTTTACTCCGATGTTTGTCGGGCGGGTACCGCTACAGCCAAGGGTAAGGATCGTAAGACAAGAGCCGATTAAAATCGCTGAAATAAATCGTGTCATGTCCGCTATGAAGCCCCTTAGCGATAAGGAATTCCATTCTTTTCCAAAAACTTCCAATCAGAACTTTAGCGATTTTTCGCGAATCGAAGATTGTTCGTCCTTTGTTAGCCGACATAATCATAAAAGGGAAGAAGATAATTAGATAAATAGATCAAGGAATTCGGCGAAATTTCGATCCTTATACTGCAAGGGGCAAAGTATGCAGATACGAACCGATCAATCTCCTCGGGAAGAAGTTAAGATAGCAAATTCGGAATCGAAGTCCGTGGCTACCGCTTCCGAAAAATCGCCCCAAGCCGGTCTTAATTTTATGGACTTAATGAAATCGATCCAACTACGGTCGCAACAAGCGTTGGAAGAAGGCCAAAAACCGGAAGGCGAAATTAAATCGAATCAACCTGAGATGAAGCCGTCGGAGGCGAGTCTTTTTGACGAGATAGAAGAAGAGCAAAAAGAAGATTCCGAAGTAGAACACGAAGATTCGGAAGAAGTCAGTTCCACGGAGGAACAAAAAGAATTCGCGGAAATCTATTCCATCCTAAATTCGTTTTCAGAATCCATCCAGGCTAAGGATACGCAACTTTCAAAGACGGCTAAGAATTTGGAAAATTCGGAAAAATCCGAAAAGATAAAGGAAGAGGATTCCGAACTGGACTGGGAATCCGAAACCGAGGAAGAACCTCCGTTTATCGTTCGAATGACGGCGTTCCTACAAAGCTTAGAGCCTAAAAAAGTAATTTCCTTCGACAAAGATGAAGAGATTCCTGCTGCTCAGCTCCAAGCGGCTCGTAAGGCGATTAAACCGCAAGTGAAAGAAGAGGCTCATGCAAAAGAATCGAAACAGGAACAGACAGATATTATAAGTTTAGCAAAGAGCGACGACAAAAAGAACTTAAAAGAAGTTCGTGCTCAAAGACCGACCGAAAAGGAAAGTCTGGAAGATGGGCTTAGAAATTTGGACGAGGTTCGTAAATTTTCCAAACCTGCCAACGAAGAAAAATCGCTTTCTCCATTGAGAGAGGTCAGTAAAGAAAATCCTACGTTAGATTCCGAAAACGTAAAAATCACCAGAGATAAGAAATCAGAATCTCTGTCTCAGATATCCAAGTCATTATCGATGAAAGTTCCGGCATCCGAAGATTCGTCCTCTAAAGGAGATTCTACGGGAAAAGATCGGCAAAATTCCGAATCTTCCTACCGCCAAGGAAACGAGACCACGTTTTCCTTATTAAAAGCGGGAATGGGAATGATGGAAAAGGAAGCTGCGGGCGTATCGGCTTCGTTTGACAAAGCTCGTTCAACGAATTCATCTTCCCTAGATAGAGGAGTCGTTCGGGAAAATTTTCAGAGGCTCGTGCAGAGTGCAAAGTTACATATCGTCGAGAACGGAAAATCGGAAGCGACCCTCAGATTGAATCCGCAGGAGCTCGGTCGAGTTTCATTGCGCATCAGCGTGGAAGATGATCGAGTTCAAGGACGCATATTCGTGGAATCGGAAGAAGTAAAAAGGATGTTTACGGGCGATCTGGAACAATTGAAGAAAGATTTTAAAGATCAAGGACTTGTCCTGGAGTCCTTACTAGTCGAAGTGGAGGAGTCAGGATTATTTTCTTTCTTCGATGGCGATTCCTCCGGTGCACGGGATCGGGAGACCGAAGGGTTATCGTTAGGTTCCAATCAAAAGAATCGAGATTCCGAATCACTTTCCCAACTTGACTCTACAGAAATTTCGCAAACCGCCGAAAAGAATACGGAGAGACGTTTAAACGTCTTAGTTTGAGGAAACTATAATGCCGGATACAAACGCTGTAAGCAGCGAAGCCTCACGTAGTCGTTATCTCGAAGGAGACAGAAGCTTCAATTTGAAGAACCACTTCGAGAAATTGGAGAAGGAAGAAAAGAGCGGACTCAAAGGTATCGAGATTCGTTCCACCGCAAAGGCATTAGGAAAAGATGATTTTCTTAAATTATTAATCACGCAATTATCATCACAGGACCCTACAAATCCGGTTAAGGATCAGGATTTCATCGCCCAGATGGCGCAATTCTCCTCGCTGGAACAGATGAATAATATTTCCCAAGGAATCGGGAAAATGACCAATCGTCAAAGCTTCTCCCTGGTCGGAAAAGTCGTCTCCGGGCCCGATTTTGTAACGGGAGAGAACGTAGTCGGATTGGCCGGGGCCCTCTTCTTTGACGGAGAAGGTAAGTCGTTCGTAAGAGTGAACGGTAGAACTGTCGAGATCGATGCGATCACTCTTATAACCGATCCGAGTGTGCTGAATCAGGCGGAATCGAGCTCAAAAGGCACACCGTCTTCCGCTCCTAACGGAAGCCAGACAACCTCGACCGTTCCCGCATCAAACGCTCCCTCCACCAATCAAGCGGTAGAAGAGGCTAAAGAAGAATGGAATTCCGGAGCTCCAGGCTGGAGCTTTCCTGGAAAGCCGAGTGAACGTAATTATGAATAAGATAGAAAGTATCGAGGTACAAACGCTATGATGAGATCTCTGTATTCGGGAGTTTCCGGTTTAAAAAACCACCAAGTCAGGATGGACGTGATCGGAAACAACATTTCCAACGTGAACACCCACGGTTTCAAAACGGAACGGGTAACGTTTCAGGATATGATTTCCCAGGAATTGCGAGGTGCCTCCGAACCGAAGGAAAATATCGGCGGGGTGAACCCGCAACAAGTGGGCCTCGGGGCTTTGATCGCTGCGATAGATAAGATTATGACGCAAGGCGCCTTGCAAACGACGGGAAAGAATACGGACGTGGCGATTTCCGGAGAAGGATTCTTTATCGTAAAGGACGGAGATAAGCAGTTCTATACGAGAGCCGGTGCGTTTAACCTGGATAAAAACGGATACTACGTAAATCCTGCCAACGGTTTGAAAGTTCAGGGATGGAATTCCCGTTTGGACGAAAAAGGGAATAAGTTCATCAATTCCTCCGGTTCGGTGGAAGATATTATCATTCCAGTATATTCTAAAGAACCTGCAAGAGCTACTTCAAAGATAGATTTTAAATCCAACTTGAACTCTTCGGTACCTGCCGTGCCGCCGGACGCGACTCCGGAGGAAATTTCCGCTTTTATCAACGATCCCGATCCGAAACAGAGACGCGGTCATGTGACTACGATCAAAGTGTTCGATGATCAGGGGGAACAGCGCGAACTGAAAATGGAATTCTACAAAGTCAGGGAAAATACTTGGAAAGGACGCGTGTCTTTAACTGACGCAACTCAGCTTTCCGTCGACGTAGCCGGAACCGGTGGACAGAACACGCAACTCCCGGGCAGTACCGAACTCGAATTCGGATTCACTCCGGACGGTAAAATCGTATATGTCTCCGACGGCGCCGATATGATGAATACCGGAAAATTAAACGCAAAAGTATCCTTTCGCCTTCCAGGAAATCCGCAGGTCCAAAGTTTCGATTTAGCGTTGGGTGAATCGGGCATGGTGGATGGAATTACCCAATTCTCTTCGGATTTTACGACCAAGGCCGTAAAACAAGACGGGTATACGATGGGTTACCTTGAATCTTTCTCCATAGATAATTCCGGAACGATTACCGGAGTTTATTCCAACGGCATCAAACAACCGCTAGCTAGAATTGCAACAGCGGTGTTTAATAACCCTGCCGGTCTGGATAAAGCGGGAGATACTATGTTTGCTTTTTCGAACAACTCCGGCGAACCATTGATCGGAGAGGCCGGAATCGCGGGGCGCGGGAAGATTAACGCCGGATTACTGGAAATGTCCAACGTGGACTTATCCGACCAATTTACCGATATGATAGTAACCCAAAGAGGATTCCAAGCGAATTCAAGAACGATCACTACAACGGATCAGATGTTGCAGGAAGTTTTAGGATTGAAACGTTAATTCGCCTAAACAACGATTAGACGAAGATTGCTAAGCGCTTCTTGCAAATTTTGCGGAAGCGCTTTTTATTTTGTTAAGTCTTTGCGGTTTTTTTCCCGTTTTTTCGATCTAATTTCTTAATGAGGAATGGAATGTGATCTAAGCCGCTCTTTTAGAGTATACTCAATCTCATGGATGTTCTTCTTTCCCTACGGAGTACGCCGAGTGAAGCGTAGAAAATTCTCCTTTTCATGAATATAGAAGCCTCGTAGGATGGGCCGTTAAGGAATGGAGTCCAAGTTTAAGCAATACATCGTAACGGATTATCGGCTCTTAGACCGTAGACTAAATATTCTCCGGAACAAACTGAATCCGGATATTATCTTTCTTCGGGACTTTTACGATTCTCCCGAAATTAGAGACGCGGAGCAATTCGTAAATATCGTCTTTTACATCTCTGCGCCTACGTTGGAAGAAGAACATCGACGCATTCGAGAACAGCTCCGTTTAAATCCTCTTATTCTCGCCCGTTTTATTCTGAATGCGGACCTCACTTACGAGGGTCATAAACAAACAGAAATCGAAGACGACCTTATTTTCGGAATTCTTCCGGACACTGCAACCGATCTTCATCTATGTAAGAATTTGGCGAATGCGTTCGTGCACTTACAAATGGTGACGGATCAATTCGATTTGCTGCACAGAATCAATACGGCAAAATACGAAATCAATCGACTCACTCGGATCGGAATCAGTCTTGCGAACGAGAAAGATTTCGATAAATTGCTAGGTGAAATTCTTTTCAGCGCCAGGGAGATTTGCAATGCGGATTCCGGTTCTTTGTATTTGGTGGAAAGAGACGAGATCAGCTATGTTAGGAGTTTACGCTTTAAAATTTCCGCTCTGAACGTAGGAGAGGAATTCCTGCTTCCGATCAATAAGGCTAGCATTGCGGGTTACGTTGCAGAAACCGGAAAAGTATTAAATCTTCCCGATGTTTATAATTTGCCGGAAGGAACCGAATTTACGTTTAACGGGAACTTCGACGTATTAACGAACTATCATACGAAATCGATGCTTGTCGTCCCGATGAAAGACCATCGAGGAGAAGTGGTCGGAGTCCTGCAACTAATCAATCGGAAACGCAATTTCAATCAAAAACTTACGGCAGAGCAAATGAAAGGGGAGGATGTCCAACCTTTCGATGATTATTCTTCACAGTTGGTTCTAGGCGTGGCCGGGCAGGCTGCCGTCGCGATTCAGAATAATTATCTTTTAAGGGAGATCGAAACCTTATTCGAGGGTTTTGTGACTGCTTCGGTGAATGCGATCGAGGCGAGGGACCCGACAACTAGCGGCCATTCTTTTCGAGTCGCCTTATTAACGGTCGGTCTAGCGGAGACAGTAGATCGTGCCAACTCCGGCAAGTATAAGGATATTAAATTCAGCAAAGAGCAGTTAAAAGAAATTCGATATGCTTCTCTTCTTCACGATTTCGGAAAGGTCGGAGTCCGGGAAAAAGTGCTCGTAAAAGCCAAAAAGCTGGAAGATTTGGAATTGCACGTAATCGATTGGCGTTTCCGTTTTTTGATCAAGGATTTGGAATCCAGATTTAATTTAAAGAAAGTTGAATATTTGAAACGACATGGGACCGTCGGGTTTGCGGATTTTGAGAAGTCCCTGGAATTCGAAAAGGCCGAAGAATTTAAGCGGCTTAATTCCATGCTTCAGATCATACGCCAATCTAACGAACCTTCCATATTAGAAGAAACGAATTCGCATTTCTTGGAAGAAATAGCTAAAATACAGTATACTACGACCGATGGGGAATCCATGGATTTACTTTCCCCCTATGAATTCGGATTTTTAACCATCAAGAAAGGATCGTTGGATTTCGACGAAAGAAAGGAAATTGAATCTCATGTGGAACACACGTTTCAATTCTTAAGTAAAATTCCTTGGACAAGCGATTTGAAGATGGTTCCGGCAATAGCTCACGCACACCACGAAAAACTGAACGGAAGCGGCTACCCGCGAGGCCTGTCGGGAGAAGATATTCCGGTGCAATCCAGGATTATGACCATTTCCGATATATTCGACGCGCTGACGGATAAGGATCGTCCGTATAAAAAAGCGGTACCTCTCGATAGAGCTTTAGATATTCTTGAAATGGAATCTAAGGACAACCACTTAGATAACGATTTGCTAAAGATGTTCATAGAGGCGAAAGTCTGGGAAAGGCTTTCCCATCATCCTCATCTGACTAAATAGTTTTCAAACTCTTCGAACGGGATTTTGAAAGAAGCTTTAGGGTTCCTCTTGCGCCCACTGCTGCACTAGGCTTAGGAAATGTTCTCCTCTCTCTTCAAAATTCTTATACTGATCGAAGCTGGCGCAGGCCGGGGAAAAAACGACTGATTGCAATCGTGCTCTTCCCGAGCGAATCGCAGTCTTGAGCCAGGAGAATGCCTCTCCTAAATCTTCCACCGTAACAAGGTGATCCCCTATAAGAGGAGAAATTTCGGCGGCCCAGGCCGCTCTCGCTTCTCCGAAAAGAATCACCCATCCGATACCTGATTTCAGGAATTGCTTCAAAGGTTCGAAAGATTCCGATTTCGGTCTTCCACCTAGAATTAGACAGGTCGTTTTCTTCTCCTTCCAGGTGCTCATACCGGCAAGCATACTATGAAGGTTTGTCGATTTAGAATCGTTTATAAAAGTTACGCCGGCGGCACGTCCCGCCTGCTGGAAGCGGTGCGGTAAACCCATAAAACCGGAAATCGCCTGCTGAATATTGACGGGATTTCCTCCTGCTGCTTCCGCAGCAAGAATGGAAGCGCTCAAATTTTCCAAATTATGGCCGCCGGGCAGAGGGAAGTTTTTTGCATCGTATTCGGCTTTCGCAGTCTGAATGATCCGTTCTTCGTCTAAAATTCTCGCATCATTTCCTTCTTCTCGACCGAACGTTCCGATCTTGCAAAGACAATTCATTTGTTGAATTCGTTCTCTGAATAGTTTGGAACTGACAATAAGAGTATGCTTCGAACTATTTTTATCGATGATTCTTGCTTTAGCTGCAAAATAGTTATCCAAAGTCCCGTGGCGTTCCAAATGATCCGGAGCCAGATTGAGAATTACGGAAACATCAAGCGATAGAGGTCCCGAATCTTCCAGCTGGTAACTCGAAAGCTCCAAAACCGATAGTGGAATCGGACCTAGGCAAAAATCGCTGAACGCGTGTCCGATATTTCCACCGGCCTGGGCTCCCGGAAAATCTTTCGATAGAAGATGGCATATCAACGCTGTCGTAGTGGACTTTCCGTCCGTTCCAGTTACTCCTATCAATTTGCCGAAAAAGAAAGCTCGAGCGAATTCCACTTCGGAGACAACAGGAATATAAAGAGAATGAGCCTGTTGAATAATCGGATGCTCCGGCGATAACCCGGGACTTTTGACAATTAAGGTCAACGGAAGTAGGGAAGTTAATGCAACGTCTTCACCTACGTACATCTCAGTGACGGAAGGTACAGGTTGGGAATTGCAGAGGATGGGAACGGCCTGCCTTTCTCGAAGGAGACGGAGTGCAGCCATTCCGGAAACACCTCCGCCCAGAACGAGGACTCTCTGGCCCATTAGGGAGGTAGGAAAATTTGCCATATGGGGGAACTTGGTTGACAGGCTATTTTTCGGACCTAGAATTGTCTCTAATTTATCGCTTAGGGTAGGTTCCCTTGCTGGATCATAAGGTACAGGACGGAGTTCTCATTGTTTACCTCAAGGGGCGTTTAGACGTCTCCATCGCCAACGAGGTCGAAGAAAATCTCAACGATCTCATCGACAACCAAGGACACACAAGAGTCATCTTGAATATGCAAGACGTCGACTATATGTCGTCTTCCGGATTTAGGGCTTGTATCTCGACTCTTAGGAAGTTGAATGCAAAGGAAGGCGCCCTAAAAATTTGCGGAATCAAACCCGCAGTAAAAAGAATTTTTGATGTAATTGAACTTACTTCTCTCTTCGATATTCGGGAGACGGAGGATGAAGCTCTAAAGTCGTTCCGCAGCTAATTGGATGGGGTTACATAGAGTTTTACGAGATATCCTCGAGACAAAAAAAAAGGAATTGGAGTCGATTCCCGAATACTCTCCGGCAAATTACGCCGGGCCCGGTCTATGGCAGTCCCTCCGCTCGCGAAAATTTTCCATCATCGCCGAATGTAAACGGAAAAGCCCGTCTGCGGGAACGATTCGGGATGCTTATGAGCCGGTCCAAATTGCGAAAACCTACGAAGAATGCGGAGCCTCGGGAATTTCTGTACTGACCGATGCCGATTACTTCGGCGGTTCTTTGGAGAATCTACGGCAGGTATCTGAAAAAGTAAATGTACCGGTTTTACGTAAAGATTTTATAATAGATGAGAGACAAGTAGTCGAAGCGAGAGAATACGGAGCCGGTGCGATACTTTTAATCGTAAGAATTTTGACTCCTGAGAAGCTCAAAAACCTTATTCTGGCTGCGCGAAGGTTTGGAATGGATGTCCTTACGGAAATTCATACGGAAGAAGAGGCGGAAATCGCGAGAGATGCAGGTGCGAATATCGTAGGAATCAATACCAGGGATTTGGATGATTTTTCGATTCATCAAGATCTAGTTCCTAATATTGCGAATAAACTTTCTCCTAATATAGTAAAAGTTGGAGAATCGGGAATAAAAAGTAAGCAGGATTTGGATGCATTTAGGCCGTACGTGGATGCCGCTCTGATCGGAACCTATTTTATGGAAAGGCCCGATATTCGAACCGCGTGGTTGGAACTATTTTAAATCGTTTTTACACGATTGTTTTAATTAGAAAAATAATATTTTTCTATTTCTCTTTGGAAAAAATAAATTGCCTAAGTTCTTTAGAAAGTATTAAGATGCGATTTCGCTTTTTAGCCCTTTTTTAGGAGAAAGTATTATGGCACTTGAAAGTTCGGACGGGATGTCCTCTTCGGAAGATATCGGCATATTCGGCCAACTCGGAGATTCGTTCAAAGGGATTCTCACCGGGATCGTATTGTTTCCCGCTTCTCTATTTCTCATCTACCAAATTGAGACTTGCGAACAGGCGAGTGCAGCACTCAAAGGCGCGGTACCTGCCGCCCAGGCACAGGCAGGATTACCTTCCTATGTTACCGGAACTTTGACGGCGGATTCTCTCGGCGGAGAATTCGTTAGATCGGGTCATTATATCTCTTATTCGCAGACTCCAGAAGTTTTTGCATGGACGGAAGAAGTGAAAGAAGAAGGAAGCGGTACAAGCAAAAAGAAAGTGCGCACTTGTAAATTAGAATGGACTTCCTCGCCTAAAAACCCCAGAAATTTCGAACTTGCAGGATGTAAATCAAAACCGTTCTATCAAGCGAGTCATGCTACAGTGGAAACTTTCGCTACCGGCGGAAAGGTAAAGGGAGAAGACGGGAAAGCATATTCAGTAAATTTAAAGGAAGTCGATTACACTAGTGAAGTACCTTCCGTCGTGCCGGAAGCCTCGCACCTTACCAAGGGAATTCTAAAAGACGAATATGTATATCTGAATGAGAAATGCTCGAAGGATGAACTGGAGGGTTGTGAACGGGTGAGCGTCGAAGTTCGTTCCGTTCCGACGGAAAGCATGACGTTTGTCGGCGCGGTGTCCGGCCATTCTATCGGAAAGTTTAAGAGTAAAGAAGATAATCTATTCTTAAATGCATCCGTGGGTGACTTTCAAAAAACGATGAAAGACATAGCGAACGACGATAAGATGATGAGATGGATCGGACGAGGAGTCAGTTTCGTACTTATTTGGGTGAGTTTGAATCTGCTTGTCGGGCCTTTGACGGCTTTATTAAGTTTCATTCCTCTCATCGGGGAATTCGGAAAGATGGCAATTTCTTTCGTACTCGGGATCGTTGCGTTCGTAGTCACTGCCATAACGATTCTACTCGTAAAGTTTTGGTATATTTGGTTGTTACTAGGACTTGTGGCGATCGGATACGGATTCTATAAGAAGAGGCAGGCAAAGCCGGCCTAATCTTTGTTAGATTAAGGCTTTGCTCAAGAAAACCGCTCTTTAAAATAGGGCGGTTTTTTTATATCGAGCGCTATTTAAAATTAGTAAACCTTCGTTTCCAAGACTGTTTTATAGGAAATCATAAACAGTACTTAAGGGCCACATTTGGAAATAAATTATTACATTTATATTTTCATTAAGACGAAAGAAAGTCCCTCATAAGTAAGAAAATGCGAAAATAATTGGGATATTTGAAACCTTAAAAAACTAATAAAAAAACGTTCGTTCGATAAAAAATTCGTGAAAATGATGAAAAAAATCGTTGTGTAGACAGTTGTAATGTGTACCAGTATAGCGACTGATACACGATTCGAACGATTGATATAAAAAAAAGATTTGAATAATTTCGATCTAAGTTGTATAAGCAGTAACGATCGGAGTTTTTTCAATAACGATTGTTCGATAAAGCGAATTGGTTTCTAATTGGAGACTATGGGGATGAAAATGCGAAGAAGTTTACTAGGATACCGCAGGAACGCCCAGGCGATTTCGACGAAATTATCCGGCTTTCTCCTTATTTTTTCGCTTATATTCGCCTTATTCGGAGCATGTTCGCATTCCGGTACTGAGAAGAACGGGATCGCAAAGTTTTATGATAACACCACCGCGTATACCGGTGTATCCCTCTTTACTTTCCTAAATCCTTTCCCTGTCGTTAAAAGTTTTTTTACAAATTTAGATCCTGTCGGATTCAATAAGGCGTTAGGCGATTCGCTTGCAAAAGCTCCTCAACCCGATAATTTGGGGACGTTACGCGCTGCTGAAGCGATGATGATACAAAGTCGTCCGGCAATGCAGACATTAGCATCCGGAGGAGCTGATTTAATCAATAAAATTCAAACGAATAATCCTGCTGCGTACAATGCCGTTCAACCGATTATCGAAAAAATTCGCCATTACCCTTCCCCGGTTGTTCGTAATTTGATTCCGATTAGCGCTCAGGCTCTACTGGACGAATACAATTCCAACTCGAATCTTCAGATCCAGCAGTCCATTACAACTACGGCAAACGATCTAAAAAAACAAACCACGGTAAACTTTCTGCAGAAAGCGGAGGATTTTCTTTACAAGGCCTTGACTGCGAACGCGAATTTTCGTTCCGGAGTTCAAGGATTGATGAACGGATTTTTTGCCCCGTCTGCAATCAATGATCCAACTCACGGCTTAAAGAACGGATTTATCAATATCGTATACGGCCTCGGTGATATGATGAATTTCCAAGCCGGATTCATGAATCAGACTTCACCTGCAACGACTCTTAAACAATTGATTCTAAATTTAGTGAAGTATTTCACGGTAGCGGTTCCGGGACAATCGACCACTTACAGTACGAACGCGGCGTATAACGCTCCGGGGGGAACATTGCATTCTTCCGAGTTGGGCGTTTTGTTTACCGATTTTTTCCAAGTCGTAAGGGATTTAGTCGTCCCATCTAAAAATCCCGCTCTAGGCGCGGGATATAGCGGCATCGATTTCTTAAAAGATTCCGCCACAAATTTAAATGCCCTGGGATTTCCGACTAGTCTTTTGTCTTCTTCCCCGTCAGGAGCGGGACCCATCGAGCAGTCCTTGGGTAATTTAATTCGGGTGGATGGTAACGGATTCGACCGGGCTTATAATGCGAATAGCGGGACAGTTTCCGCATTAGAGACGCTCTTTCTCATCCTATATCTGGCGGATAATTACGGATATACATGGAATCCGTCGGTTACGACCAATGACTGGATTACGGGTATGACCGGCGGGGAGATCACACTTGGGGACGGATTGTTCGCGATGATGTCCGTCATATCTTCGTCGGATTCATTCAACTTTAAGAATATTTCCGAGCAAAGCCGGACGAGCAATAACGTTTATCGGGACGGAGTCGTTTATCAAATCGGAATGAATTCGCGGGTTCTATCCTTAATGGAAGACGCGTCCCGCGGAGCTACCCAAGTTCCGAGCACCAATCCAATCGATTTATCCGCCAGCGCCGGCCCTTACGATAAAGTTTTTAACAAAACTTTGCCCTGGATGCTCGACTGGCTAGTCAAGGTAACTTATAAAGGATACGGTCCTTATTATAACGTGAATCGTAGGGACGGGGCCGGAAATTACCTTTCTCCCGACGGATCCATCGCGAGAAATTCCGATTTAAGCGAGAACAATTATAAACCCACTTGGAAGACGCATAGGTACGATATCCAACTTAATCCGAATTCCACCAATAAATGTATTTCTCTCGGAGGATACAACTCTGCGACAACATGTGCGACTCCTAACGGGACGGCCGGAGCAGGTCAATATACGATACCTGAAATCGCGAAGACGGACGTGCAGAGAGGAGTTTCTTCGGATGAAGAAGCATTTTACAAAAATCTACAATGGCTTTTATACGAAAAACGATTTGTCGTAGTTCTTCCGGTTCGCGCTAAACTTGCCGCTACCGTAGCGTTTGCAGAAGCCTTATTCGTGACCGCCGTAGGAAACGGTCTAGTCGGAATGTTGAATCTAAACGCAAATTGCGGTCCGCTTGCGACTGCATCTTCAGGTACATGCGGAAATTATAATGGTCAATGGAGAAGCACGACCGGGAATTCGCCTGATACGACTAAAATGCTGAAAGTTTACAGCGCAGTTCATCAAGATTTGCAATATTTTTCATCCGTTCCGGGCGACTCCGCGATGTTGGTAGAAGGGTGGGGATACGGAGCCGATGGCACAGGAGTTCCTGCGAGCAGCGGTAATATGGGACCCACCGTCGTTTATTCCGCTTTATGGTCTCTTTTGGTTCCTCAACCTACGATTAGCTACGGTTTGATCCCGCCGGTCATTTCCCAAAACGGTTATGTTCTACAGCTATTAGGCTTTTTACCTGCCGCTAGCACGGACACGAGTTCTTCCATTAACACGGCGACTACTTCGCCTGCGCCAGTGACTCCCGATTTATTCAATGCGAACGACACGGTATATTGGCCGTATAGAAATCGATTTACTCCGTTTGTGGCAGCATTAGCAAAATCAGTGTTAGATAGAGTTAGCGGTCAAACTACCGCAACTCCTCAGAATCCGGTCTCGATTTTATCCAGATTAGCGGAGCTTCTTTCCCGTCCGTACGCATTTTACGGGCCGGATACGACTGGCGGAGCCGTGACCAATCCGACTCCTCCCTCAATCTATCAAATTCGTATGAACGGTATCGCATACGGATTGAGAAACCCGAGCGGCGGAGTATCCGATTATCAACCGGACGATACATTCCGTTCTTTTCTAAGTATTCTGACCGAGAATACGAGACGCTTTCAGGACGGGATGCTGAACTTAATTAGCAAAACTAGATTGGTTTCGGGTTTAGCGCAATTCTTGGCTCAACTGGGCGACGCTTCGCATGCCGATTCCTTTGCTTTAATCGCTCCCGCATTAGAGAATATTATGGGAGAGACGCTTTTGATTTCCGAGTGCGCAGGTGCCACCGACGATACATCGTTCCAAACTCTCTGCCCGACAAAATTCGATATACAAGGCGGAGTAATTTATTGGTTCCGCGATCATATCGTGGAATATCCGAACCCACAATTATTCTGTAATCCGGATCCGACATTTGTTTGCGGAGGAGGCTCCACATACTTCGCTCCGAGATCGGCTAATATTTACGATTCCACATGGGACGATGTGAGTAATTTTGCGAGCAATATCAGAGACTATATGTCGAGCTCGTCCGGCTGGTCGGTCGTTAAATCCCTGGATTTTCTTCTGGATATGCTCATCAATATACAACCATCGTACGCTGATATCCAGAATACTTTGGATCTTTTAGCGTCCCTAGTTAACCATCCGAATCATACCGGAACCTATACTATCACAAACTTATTGACTCAAAGTTTGCCGCCGGTTTTGACCGCAATCGCACCGTACGGTAAAAATTTGTACGGAACCGGATACTATTTGGCCGTCCCAGGAGCGTTTTTCTCGTATCTTGAAACCAACGCATTTATGAATCCGAATTTTGCGGTCACGGATCTGTTTCAAGACTTTGAAAATTTATTAAATTCGCAATTGATTCAGACCCAGGCATACGACAATACGTCGTTCTTATTTTCCGCAGGGACCTTGATCGGCGAGCTTGCGGACATATACCAAAACGGAAGAAAGTTCAGTCCTGAAGGTTATTACTTTTATGATAACTGGAATACCGGTCAACCTACGTCGACTTATTTCGACGATTTGAATGTAATGTTTTCTTTGAGATGATGGATTAAAGAGGGAAGAGTATGGAACGCTTCAATATAAAAAAAGTCGGCTTCAAAAACCTCGGAATGTTCTTGTTCCTTATAGGGACTTTAACAATATCCTGTTCCGATTCCAAAAAGGGCTCGGGCGGTATGTTTGCATCTCTGCTATCTTCGTTCGGTATAGTTACCGATCAGGGAGGAAGTCTTCCGCAGGGAGTCAGCGGAAGTGTGTATTCGCCTTTGGATACTCCCGCTTCTTTACCCGCAAATTTCGGAGCCAACGGACCAAGCGCTATTTTGTTCGTGAGTTCTTTTCAAGGCGTAAACCGCTACAAAAGCTTGGAAATTCGATTTTCAAAATCTATGAGCCAAGCTGCCGTTCAATCGGACTTTTCGTTGGTGGATTCGCTTAACAATCCGCTGCCTGGTCCGGGTAAAGGCGGAGTCTTTCACTGGGCTTCGGGAACCAGACTGATCTTCGATCCGTACAGAGAATTAGCCCCTAACATGACTTATACATTTACTTTGACCGTAAATTCCCTTACTTCCAGCGGATTGGCGCTGATTCCATACCAAGTCCAATTTACTACCGAACCGGATTATTTTATCAATACGGCGGCGACTATCGGAGCTTATTCTAATGTTGCGTTAGGCTGGGGAAACACCAGCGGAAAAGATATTACATTTCCGACGAATGCCCATCTTTATGTAACCAGCAATTTTGCGAATCCCATCAGCGGCGCTAATCCGATCCAGTCGATCACTCTGAACCATATGGGTTCGACGGATCAGTATACGATATGTACCGGCACTTGCTCGATGTCTAGTCCTGTTGCGTCCAATTTGGACCTGATTGCAGATGCAAGGTTAAGTTCCACTCCAGGGCTATACGCATTTATTGGCGGGAATTCCTACTATTATCAAATCACCACTGCTACGGGAGAGATATTTAACAGATATTTTTCTTTTAACTACGGTCCGATAAACCCAAATCCGTATGGATTGCTTACCGGCGTCTCGACTACCGTAATGGATCAGGCACAATCGATGGCTTTGTTTGGTCAGATTCTGCAGAAGTTTGCCCATGCCGATTTCAAGGTAGCCAACCAAAGCTTTAACGATTTTGCGTCAACTCCTTCCACGAATAGTACTGCTACTTTATCGTCTCGTTGTATCAACTACTACTTAGGTTCCATCACTTATATCCGCAACTATGGCGATAATTCAGGTCAGTATGGGGACGGGTATTGCGGAGGAGATCCGAATGGCGGAGCGTTCAACGTGGTTGCGAGCGTTTTGGGTCTTGGAAATCTGCCAATGTATTTGGACGTCTTTATTCCAGGAATTAGTATCCCTCCGACTGCGCCGGATGGAACCACCAATATTACGGATTCCTTTTATGTTTTAGGTAATGGATCGATCGGTATCGATATTTACGGAGAGTATTCCGTCATCGATTTGGCGGTAATCGGGTTAACCCATGATTGCACGGTTTTAGCATGCTTAATCGGAAACGGACAGGATTTCTATTTTACCACTAATTCGACTGTAAACGGAAGCGGTCCTTATACTCCGAGACTTGCGAGAGCAAAGGCGACGACTTGGTTCGATTCGAGCGGAAACATCAACGTTCAAATCAATCGGTATACTAGTTCGAATAAATCTCCGAACGGAGTCTATCCTCTCGATCCGAACGATCCGATTACGGGTAACTTTTATGTTTCTCCTTGGTGGCAGAATTTGAATACGGCTTCGATGAGTCTCCAGGCTTCCACTAGCGGTCTCGGATCTTTCCTCGGGCCGATCACGAACATGATTGCTACAAATGCGGTTCCCCAAGTTACTCCGGCGATCACTCAATCGCTTTTATTGGATATCGTAGAGCGCGTGTCCGTCAATGCTTTGAATGCGGTTCTTCAATCTTTGAACAACCCGGGGTTGGAATTGGATCTTCCCAATTATCTTCCTGCACCCTTGGCTAATTTCCCCTTAGTTCTTTCGCTGCAAGTTTCTTCAGATGCGGCCGTGCAACAATCGGGTTCCAATAAAGGAATTGTCGCTTCGGCGAACATCGCTTTAGTCGCAAAACCGAGTAGCCGACTACTATCTTCGAATCCGAATTATCACGGCCAATACGCTGCGACCGGATTTGTAAGTACGGCGCCCACCGGAGCGGCGGGAGTTACTGCGATTCAGAACGCGAAGACGTACCTTTTTTCCCAGAGCAATGCAACTCCTGGATTGTTACTGGGCTTGAGCGCGGATACCGTGACGCAAGCGGCTTATAGTCTCTGGCAGAACGGAGCGTTTAACTTAGCGTTGAATGCTGCGTTTATCAACCAAATTCAAACCTATGCGGGAAACGGGGCGTTATTTCAGTTAACGAAAACGTTATTACAGGCATCGGCCATCATCAATATCCTGGCTCCGGGCTTCCCCAGTTTGACCGGCTTGAATCCTTCCAATTCAAGCCAAACGATCACGGTAAACGGTAATGACGGGGTGGAAATCGATCTTTGGGCGATCCATGCGCCGAACGGCAGTCTTAAACAAGTGCCTTCAGGATCCGCGATCCCTCAGCTTGAAGTGAATTTTACGGATCTTGAATTGAGAATTTACGGAGTTCCTGCAAGCGGGCCTAAATATTTGATCAATACTGCAAGAGCGAGTTTTAAGGCGCTTGGAACCATTAAGTTTACGCCCTTTATTCAACCGTCCGGTATTACAGGTTATAGCAATCTGAACGCTCTCAGCTTGATTATCGATCCTTCTACTATGTCTTACACTCTGGATATTTTGGAAGGAACTCAGTATAATCCGTTCGGAATCGATCCTCAGGGAGTTCTGACAGTTGTTAGCCCGCTGATTCCATCTTTGATTATTCCTCTTGTGAATAATATTTTAGGTCAGATCCCTCTTCCTTCTAAGGCAAGTTTAGCTACGTTGACAAATCCTTCGAATGCTACCCAGGTCTGTAATCTTAACACGACCACGGATAAGATTAAACTTTTGACTCAACCGATTCCGAGCACGCAGACGTATCCGTTCCTGTTCGCCGGCTTGCAATTTCAAGGAGCATACGCCGCTAATCCGGGAAATACCATCAGTTGTCCTTAATAAACGAAATCAGGCGGCTCCGCCGCCCGATTTTAAAAGAAGATTATAAAAAACTTAAGAAGCTATATATATTATGTTAGGGAGTAAAGTCCCTAACATTTTGCGTCTTTGTCACTTCGAAGCTCCATAGGTTTCGTCCATCGGGACCATTTGTTCATGAGTCCAACCTTGAGGAGTATGGCAGGAAAGACAGTTTTTGAGCGATATATTCTTTTTCATTAATTCTTTGAAAGGCGGAAATGCTTTGAATTTCACGATTATCCCTTCGTAAGAAGTTCTCTTGGGTCCGCCGCCCTCTCCCGGATAATATCCTCCGTTTCCTTTTTCCTGAATTCTTCCTTCCTCTTTTTCACCGTTTCCAGTCAGCGCGACTTTTCCTTCGCAAGTACAGAATCCCGAATCCTTGGATTTTGTTTCATAGAAAGCGGAAAAAGACGTTCCTCTAACACCTGCTGTGTTTGTAGGAGTCGAAACTTCGAATTTCTTTCCGTTCAACTTTACGACATGAAACCATGCGAATCCGTTTTGAACTTCAAGGTTCCCGTCCTTGGTATCGTTATGAAGTTTGGTCAGTTTCAATCTTGAATTCGGAAGAACGCGAAATTCGGAGCCTCGATATAATAAGGTGGCTTTCGAAGCGTTACCGGTGGAAAGAATGTCCCCTTCGTTAACCGCATCCCCTAATTTTAGCTGAGTCCAAGGACCGCTTCCGGACTTCTGAACTTGCACTTTACCTACGAGAAACGATGCTCTCGCATCCTTATCGCTTGTTCCTTGACTAAGGACGACTAAAGCTCCAAACGTCAACCCGAACGATATCGCTAAAAAGATTTTCCGTTTCATGTTCTATTATTCTCCATTAAAATTCCACGGTTGTCCAGAACGCCCACTCTTTACCAAGTTGTCCGTATGATGCGATCGGATTTCCAGTATTCGCAGAGAATTGTCCTAGGTAATCCGCCGAGGTTCGGACTGTTCCTGTTTGATCCACATATGTTTTTTCGCGCCCTCCGTTTACATCTCTGTTTCTCGTCTCGGAGTATCCAAAGGATAGTTTGATCGTCTCTGCAACGATCCATTCGATAAATACCGAACCTTTTCGATAAGATGCATGAGAGGAATATCCCGACGAGCCGCGGACAGGGCTGCCTGGAACTTGAGACCAGCCTACGGATTCGGGAACTCCAGGAAGTATTTCCGTGATCTTCGCACGATCAGCCGCTAAAACTCCGTCATGCCCGGAACCGCCCTCCATCCTTCCTATGATTCGAACGGATTCCCAACCGACGGCTAACCACGCATAGGCGGCCGTGCCGGTGGAGTCGACGCCCGGTGAAAGCGGCGGGGATAGCGGTTTGGCTCTGTCTACGATCGCTCCGCCGTATTGCTTCCGCCAAACCCAACCGAGTCCGAAATTGATTAATTTTCTCTTATCAAAATCCGTTTCTACCGCGTAAGAAGTGCTCTGCAGGGCGCGGATATCTTTTTGCAATATAGTGGCCGGATTATTATCGGTAGGTAAACAGGTTGTTCCTTTTCTACAATCGGTCCCCGCCGCACCGGCAAAATTAGCCTGTCTCGCAAAGAAGTGTATTCCGAACCGGGTATTTTCATCTATCTTAGGTTCATAAGATATTCTTGATGCAACGTCGATTGCGGAAGAGTCCGTATTTTGGCTCTGTCTGTATCCTTCTCCATTGGAGAATATTATCTGCGCCGAAATGGAATCCCATTTTCCGTTCGCTCCGACACCGATATCGGCAGGTGCCTGAGCAAATCCTAAACTTTCCAACGGCCCCTTATCCACATATCGCCATTGCCAATAGTTCTTCCATTGGGTATAAGTGTGAGGGAGTTCCTGCATTCCGAAAGTAAGGGAATAGGTCCCTAGATTCGTTTCCCATGTCTTTCTTATAAGTGCATGCCGGATGCCGAGAGTATAAGGATTCGATTTCGTTCCGCCATCGACTTTGGTATCAGCCGAAAACTGGCTGGCTCGAAGTAATTCCCCCCATAGCTCTAATCCAATTCCGGTTTCCTTCCATTCCTTATTAATCATCAATAAGGTCCAGGGTGTGGAAAAGCCGGTTTCGTCGTTCGGATATGCATTGGAAATCCCGGAAGCTTTATCTCTGAGTCGTTGTCCGTACGATCCCGAAACGACGCCGTTTACTTTTAGGCCGTAAAATCCGTCGGGTTCGTCTTTTTTGGTTGTTACAATTTCTTCAGCGCTCATCATAATCGGGATCGAGAAGGAGACGGCGATAAGAGTTAGCTTTGTAATGTTTCGAATTTTCAAGGAAGGCCCCCTGAGATTTCCCCACGCAATGCATAGGAGAGAGAAATTATTTCCTGCTAACGTAATCGAAATTTCCTTCTGCTGTCTACTAGACTTTCTAGAAAACCGCCTAGTCTACATGATTTCCCGTTAAAAATCCATTTCCGGAATAAACGCTACTTTCGATGGAATGATGGACAAAAAAGCGAATCGACTAGGGGAAAGATTTGTTAAGATATTGAGCAATGGGGAAGGGAATGGATTTCAGAATACGAGTATTCAAAGTTGTGTTCTGGTTTACGATCAATACCATCCTAGGGACGATGAATTCGCTGTTAGTCGCTCACAATTCTCCATCCCCTTTTTGGAAAGTATTTTTGGCGACCCAAGTTACTACTCATTCGGTTTGTTCCATCGTGGAATTTGCCGCGGAATTCATTAACGGCAAAAAATGGGGGCCTTTTAGCACCGGAGCTTTCTTAGTAATCGCATCCGGTTTTGCCGCCGTATTCGGCGTAGCTGCGGGAGGAATACTCCACGTCATTTTACTTGCAGGGGACGGCTTGGAAAGGCCGCACGGCGGTTCTTATAATATTCTTTTAGGAAGTTTAATCTTAGCGATATTTATTTCATTTCTTGAAAAGTCCATGCAACTGCTGATAGAGAGAAAGAAGAAGACCGAATCCGAATTAAAGGACATTCAATATCGAACCTTACAGAATCGGATGGATCCTCATTACCTGTTTAATACGTTGAATACGGTTCATGCCCTTCTCGTTACCGATCCTAAAAAAGCGGACGATGCCCTGATTATCCTGGCAGACACGTATCGTTTTTTATCAGATAGAATTTACGATCGCTTAATCCCTTTTGAGGAAGAATGGAAATTTACCGTTAATTACTTGGAATTACAGCGTCTTCGGTTTTCGGATTCGCTCATGGTTCAGACTCGGCTGACCGGGGATTTTTCTAGACTCCGCATCCCGCCGTTAACTTTACAACCGCTCGTAGAAAACAGCTTTAAGCACGGACTGGAATCCTTATCGGAACCGGGTAAGCTGGAATTATTCGCGGAGACAGCCGACGGAAGAGTGCGGATAACGATCGTCGATAATGGAAAAGGAAAACCGGCAGTAACCGGGGTTCCGATAGAGAGAAAAAAATCGGAATTCTCTAGAACTTTGGAGAATATTCAATCTAGGCTAGAATATAATTTCGGAAAAGCAGAGCTAAATTTGGAAAAAAGATTGGGAAAGAATACTCTATTATTGGAATACGAGGCTCTATGATGGGCGAACTTTATAAAGTTCTTGTCGTCGAAGACGAGGTCCCTGCGAGAGATTTACTTAGAAACTATTTGCAGCATTGGAAAAATTGCGAAGTTTCCGGAATTGCGCGGACAGGAGTTCAGGCAGTCGACCTGCTTTCCAAAGGCGAGTTTGATCTTGTTTTTCTGGATATTAACCTTCCGGAAAAAACCGGGCTCCAGGTTTTGGAAGAATCGGGATCTTCGATGCCGGTCGTGATTTTTACTACAGCTTATAGAGAGCACACTTTAACGGCCTTCGAAGTCGGAGCCTGCGATTATCTTTTAAAGCCGTATTCAAAAGAGAGATTCGACGTTTGCATGACAAGGGCCATTGAACAATTAAGACTACGGGCAATTTCAAAGCAAAGGCCGGAAGGAGAATCCGATCCGGTACTGATTTTCAGAGAGAAGGGCTTGATTCATCGAGTGCTTTCGTCCGACGTTTTTTATTTAACTGCAAACGGGAAACATTCGATATTACATACGAAAAACGGAGATTTCGAAACTCCTCGATTATTGGGCGATTTCGAAAAACAACTTTCTAAAGACGATTTCCTTAGAGTCCATAGGAAATACATCGTCAATAAGACCTTTATCGCCGCCACAAAATCCCAACCGGGAGGTTCATATTCACTTTTTCTAAAGAACGAAGACGAAACAAATCTCCCTGTAGGACGCGAGTTCGTGGAAAGAATCAAGCAGTTATTTAAGAAATAATCGCTTCGATCAGAGTTTGTTATTTTAGAACTTTATCCGATTACTTTCACCAAGGAATTTCCTTCTTATCGCGTAAGAATTTTCCTCGAGGGCCGTCGTCTGCTAGGAGCGCCGCCCAGACTATCGTTTCCGCACCCTGTTCAATGGATCGGGTTGCGCCGGCTCCTCCCATATCGGTTCGAACCCAACCCGGACAAATCGAGTTTACCTTAATATTCCCGCTTCCGGCTTCGGAATCCAGAATTTTAGTAAGAGCATTCAATCCCGCCTTAGAGATTCGATATGCAGCGTAGCCGGGTCCCATATCGGACAATTGCCCCAATCCGGAACTTACATTAACGATTCGACCGAATTTATTCCTCTTCATAACAGGAAGAATTTCTTTCGCTAATAAGTAAGGTCCGATAAGATTCGTTTCTAAGGTCTTATTTAAGTTTTGGAGGGAAGAGGTCTCGATGTTTCCGCTATCCAAATAAATTCCGGCATTATTCACCAATATATCGATTTTGGAATGTTTCTTTAATACTTCTTTCAGAAATTTCTGGATCGAGTTCGGATCGGCCACATCCAACTCCCAAGCTTCACCAGAACCGCCTTTCTCTTCAATTTCATTAACCGTTTTTGCCGAGTCGGAACTCTTTCTTGAGCAACAAAGCACATGAACGCCGGATGCCGCGAGCTCCTTCGATACCTGCTTTCCGATTCCTCTGCTTGCTCCGGTTACAATCGCGATTTGCTTGCTCATAGAGTATTCCTCACTTTAAGATTAAATTGATGGAATATCCGAGATATGAAACAATTATTTTGGACGAATCTATAAGCTTTTCGAATTCGCGAAAGGGTCCCGGGTGATTGCGGACTTCACAGAAAATAAGAAATTTAAGGCCGGATTTAGATCCGGTTTGTCAATAAATTAATGCAGATGGCGATTCGAAGTAAAAAACCTCGTAATCCTTTTTATCTAGATGGAGTATGCCGAAAAATTTATTTTAGGTGATCGTTTTATTAATTCATTTAATAAAAATCTTTATCGGTAAAAAATTATTCAAACTTTAGTAATGCGGATTTGCTACACTCCGTCGTATTATTATAAATTACCGATTCGAGTTTGTTAAAACAGATGTCCAAAATTAGGACGCTCAAGGTTCTAAACCTGGCTGGTGCGAAAAGGAATTTGACCTAACTTAAGAAAAGATTGTTGTTCGGAGGACAATTCACATGAAGAAGTTAATGTTGATATTGAGTGTTTGGGTTCTTTGGTTGTATGCCACAAGAGGTTATTCGACTATAGGAAATTTCAGTTCACTCGAAGAATGCCAAGCCGCAACCAAGGCGGATGTCGCAGGAGTTCTCAAATGGAGAACTGAATGCAAGGAAACAAAATAAGATAGGTCGAAAAATTCCTTAGAGGCGCCATGAGTTTCAAGACAACGCCGACTAAGATCAGATTTTATCAAAAAGACCACTAAGTTCCATATCAAGATTGCCTGAACGAATTCCGCTTTGGGCCTCTTCTTTTCTAAAATTCTCTTACATACAAGGATCTAGTCCCGTTTGCTCGGAATTCTTTTTTTGAAATCGTTTCCGAAATGGAATCGCGATGAGTAATTTAGGCGATCCCGTCCGACCTGTGGTTCGGATAAGCTCGCTGCGGCCGTATTGGCTTGTCGAGGAGTAGCAACTCACGAGGCTTGCAGAAGTTAACCGCGGTTGAGCGATTTTAAACCAGCTCTTAAGAGTAGGTAGTTATACGCTATGGGTAAATTTCACCAGATAGCCTTTAATCCGGAGACTTTATACTTTTTCATCATGGAATCTTTTGAAATCAAAGTATATTTTTTGGAAATACATTGCCATATAATCATTCTGTCAAAGGGATCCTTGTGAAAACTCTCCTTCAATTTATGGTATAATAAAGCTTCTTCAGGGCTAAGTTCAATGGAATTAATATTTAATTTTTCAAGATAGCTTAAGATATCTTCTGGCTTTATACCGGAGAGGCTAAGTTTTCCTAACCTAAACTTTAAGGATATTTCCCACAAAGAAATTGAACTAACAAAAATTCGATTATCTTGATTTTCGATAATCTCAATAACTTTCTTGCTTAATTGCTTTGAATCTCCAATAACCCACAACAAAGCATGAGTATCTAATAAATAAGTCATCGGAGATTAAGGAATTCTTCTTCGGATATACTAAAATCCTTAGAAAAAGAAATCTTAACTTTTCCATCAAGAATGCCAACTTTTCTTTTTAAGCCTGTTCTTTTCTCTATGGGAACAATCATTGCGACGGGCTTCTTATCTTTACCGAAAAGAATGCCTACTTTTTCCCCATTTTTAACATACTCCAAAACCTCGGAAAAATGAGATTTAAGTTCACCAACGGGAAAGGATTTCATACTTTAAGCCTTGACGTAAGTTAACAACTTGTCAAGATAAAATGAAGGAAATTTTCTCCGGTTTTTAGGCTATTTTTACCTTTGCCGGTTAACTTACTCTAGACGAAAGCGGTCCATCGGGAATTGCTGAGTCAACTCCCGGACTCCGCCTTTTACTTTTTCTATCGTCTTGTGATCGTTCGGATTTTCCAAGAAGTCGCTTATCAAATGTCCGACTTTTTCGATATCGGAAGGTTTAAGCCCGCGTGTGGTGAGGGCAGGTGTTCCGAGTCGAATTCCGGAGGCGACTGCCGGAGGATTCTTGTCGAAAGGAATTGCGTTCTTATTTACCGTAACACCGATCTCGTCCAATCCGTCCGCTGCCTGGGCTCCGGTAAGGCCTTTCACGGAAACATCCAGCAAAACCAAATGGTTGTCGGTTCCGCCGCTAACGACTCTAAAGCCGCGTTTCACGAAAACTTCGGCAAGCATTTTCGCGTTAGCAAGAACGGTTTCGATATAAGTCTTATATTCGGGCGCTAAAGCTTCTCCGAAAGAAACGGCTTTTGCCGCAATTACGTGCATGAGAGGTCCGCCTTGGATTCCCGGAAACACTCTAGAATTCAGAATTTTTTCATTCTCGCTAGTCGAAAGGATCAAGCCTCCTCTCGGGCCTCGCAAAGTTTTATGAGTCGTAGTGGTTACATAATCGAAGATACCGATCGGCGAGGGGTGATAGCCGGTGGCCACTAATCCGGAAATATGCGCGATGTCGGCCATCAATTTGGCGCCAACGCTTTTTGCGATTTCTCCGAATTTAGCGAAATCGATCGTACGAGAGTAAGCGGAAGCTCCGGCGACGATCAGCTTCGGTTTATGTTCTTTTGCTAATGAAGCGATCGAATCGTAATCTATAGTTTCAGTTTTTGGATCCACTCCGTATGGAATGGGCTTATAATATCGACCGCTTATGTTCACGGGTGATCCGTGAGTTAAATGCCCGCCATGCGCCAAATTCATTCCAAGGAAGGAATCACCGGGTTCTAGTGCGGCTAGAAAGACGGCCATATTCGCTTGTGCCCCGGAATGAGGCTGGACGTTTGCATATTCGGCACCGAATAGCTTTTTAGCTCGATCGATTGCAATGGACTCGACGGCGTCGGCGTTCGCACAGCCGTTATAGTATCTTTTTCCGGGATAACCTTCCGCGTATTTGTTCGTAAGAGTGGAGGTATATGCCTCTAGAACCGCCCGGGATACGAAGTTCTCCGAAGCAATCATTTCCAGGTTTTCTTCCTGGCGCTTATCTTCCGCCTGGATGGCTTTAAAGATTTCAGGGTCCTGTTGTGGAAGGTATTTCATCGGTTCCTCGGTGATATTTCTTTACGCGCCGATCTTAACGTTCGCCGGTGATGAACTCCAACGAGACGTACTTTTCTTGAAATAGCTTATTAGCTTCAAGAATCACGCTTTTACGAAAGGATCGGCTTATCCTAGTACCCATATTTTTTACCCCCAGATAATCCGCAAATAAAAGGGTGAGGTCCTGTTTGAATTTTGCCTCGGAGAAACGTTTAGGAAGGGACGTGACGAATTCTTTGTGCGCTCTGCCGCTTCGATATTCAGGTTCCTCGGGAGGATGGGGGAGCAAATCGGAAACGAGCTGGATCAACCTGGAATCTAAAATAAGCGTGCCGTGTTGGACGATGCAATCTTTCTTTCTGAATTGAGCGTTCCCGGAGATTTTCCTCCAGGCTAAATCGCTTTCCTCCAGGGCAAGATCCGATTTTCCCATCGATTTACTTTCAATTCCTTGCAATGATAATGCATGAGATGCGATTCCAAGAAGGATTTTATAAGAATTCCCGACGGGAAAGAGTTCCGGCTTCTCTTTGATGGAGACGAACAAACTAAAATTTAAATTCCAACCGGGTTCGTGTACGACTGTGCCTCCACCGCTCGCTCTTCTTGCTAGATACGGCATCGCATCCTTGCTAGGTTTTTTCGGTAAACCGCGAGTCGAAGCGAATCTAAGAAAAGATTCAACCATGTCTTTCCCGACGGTGACACGCGGATCTTCGGATAAACCGATTATGACAGAACGAGGACTTTCCCAAAATCGGATTCCGCCTCTATAACCCTCCGCTATGAGTCGCAACGCCAAAGCTTCTTCCAATGCGAGATTATAATACGGGGTACGGAGCGACCGTTGATCCAGGAGAAAGGTTTGCATTTGCAGAATAGAACCAAGTTAGAAGTAAAAAGTCAAAATAGCAAGCATTGCTTTTTTTCCATCGACGCCGACTATAAACAAGAATCGAATTTCTATCCGGATAATCTTCTATTCGTACTTTTTTGATTCGTTCTTCAGTAGAACTATGCGCAATTTTCCGGAGAGCGAGAATGTAAGACCGTCGATAACCTTTCCGTTCGAGTTAAAATCCTGACGGATAGGAGATAAGAATTTATGGATCATTCCTTGGAATCGTAATATTTGGTAGAGGCTTCTTTTAGGAATTTCTTTTCCTTCCTACTTAAAGAATGCATTCCGTCTCTGGAAATTTTTTCCAAAAGACGGTCAACTTCGTCCTTCGCTTTTTCCCGACTGTGCATTTCCTCCTGCCAGCGCTTCATTTTCCTTTTTTGAAACCAGCGAGAAAGGGAGAAGGAAGGTAAGCTAAATCCCAACTTGTATTTTAATTTATTATTATAAAAGAAATACAAGGCTCCGAAAAGGGCACCTCCGGCATGAGCCGTTACTGCAACGCCGCTGGACGAAGAGGTGAACCCGATTAAAAGCAGTAGAATCAGGACGAAATATTTGGCTTTAATCGGAAAGATCGCGAAGTAGTATAATTCTCTGTTAGGCCAGATCAATGCGAACGCGATTAGGAGTCCGTATAAGCCTCCCGAAGCTCCGACGATTGTTCCTTGTGGAAAGCCCAAAAGATGGGCAAACAAAGGAAGGATTCCTCCTCCGATACAGGAAACCAAATAGAATTTTAGAAAATTCTTACTTCCCCAATATGCCTCCAAGGTCGAGCCGAACATCCAGAGCGAAAGCATATTAAAAAGTATATGAAAGATAGAATTCGGATCATGGAGAAAGGCGTAGGTAAGGACCTGCCATACGAAAAATTTATGGAGTACGAAATCGGGTACTAACCCGAATATTCCCAGAAAAAGACCTAGAATTTGCGGAGAGGCTAATTTTAGTATAAATTCTAAAACGAAAACTCCCAGGTTCAAAAAAAGAAGCCTGCGAACTACAGGAGTAACTTCAATGCCGAATCCACCGGAGTAGTATGCCATACCCCTCCTAGTTTTCTCAAATCCGTTCGGTAGACAACCTAAATCCCGATTTTTGTTTCCTTTGACAGTCAACAGCCGGTTTGGTACCTGTTCCTATTAGAGTGGAAATTCAGCTGTACGGCGTCCGTGGATCGATCCCTTCCCCCTTGCGGACCCCCGAATATAGGGAAAAGATTTTAACGATTCTTAAGATGGCGGAAGCCTCAGGGGGTAAAGCGTTTTCTTCCCCAGAAACTTGGCTGGAAACCTTACCCGATTACCTGACTTTCGTAACGGGCGGGAATACGACTTGCATTAAGGTCCGCTCTTCCTCGGGCGATTCGGTTTTAATAGATATGGGCACCGGTGTAAGGGTATTGGGGGATGAGTTCATTCAAGGCGAATTCGGAAAAGGAAACGGAGAATTATCCATTTTCTTCACTCATACTCATTGGGACCATATTCAAGGAATACCTTTCTTTAAACCTCTTTACATTCCGGGAAATAAATTCACGCTTTATTCTCCGAGTGAAGATTTAGAGGACCGGCTTTATTATCAGCAAGAACCTAGATTTTTTCCGGTATCTTTCGAGCGATTTGCGGATCAATGTAGCTTCCGTCATCTTAAAACCGAGGAAACCGTCCTGATCGGCGGAATGAAGATCGAATGGCTTCCGCTCAAACATCCGGGCGGGTCGGCCGCCTACAAGTTTACTGAAAATGGGAAAAGCTTCATTTTTGCTACGGACGCGGAATATACCGGAGAAGATTTGCCGCTGGTGGCGCGGCAGAAACCCTTTTTCTTAGGAGCCGATTTGCTGCTTTTGGATTCGCAATACACCTTGGATGATTCATTTCAGAAATTCGATTGGGGACATACTTCCTATACGATGGCGGTTAATTGTGCGTCGAACTGGGAAGTTAAGACACTTGCTTTGACCCACCATGAACCTGCGTATTCGGACGAAATTTTGGCCATCATCTTGGATGACGCCAAAACCCATGCTGAAAATCTTGGTACCAAGGACCTATCCATTATCCTAGCTCGGGAAGGAATGAAATTCGAACTCGTATGACTCTTTTTAGCGACGGAATCCATCGGACGACCAAAATCCTGCTCGGGATCGCCTTGGCAGGCGGATTGTTTTTCGGCTATATACTTTCGGAGGTGGACGAAGGGGGGGAGCTTGCAATGCTTGCTTCTTATCAACCTACGACTCCGACCCGTCTCTATGATAATAACGGAATCGTATTCGCCGAACTGTATCGTCATAAACAACAGCTGCTCAAATACCAAGATATTCCTCCCCATGTAGTACAGGCGTTCTTGTCCGTAGAAGATAATAATTTCTTTAATCACTTCGGAATCGACTTCATGGCGATCAGTCGCGCGGCCATCGTGAACGTACTTTCAGGAAGGATCAAGCAAGGCGGTTCGACATTAACCCAGCAGCTGGCCAAAACGGTCTTACAGAATAGAAAGAGATCGTTTATCCGTAAGTTCGTGGAAGCCCTCTTTACGCTGCAGATCGAGCAGGAATATTCTAAGGAAGAAATCCTCGAAATTTACTTTAACTTAATATATTTAGGGCATGGAACTACCGGTTTGGCATCGGCAGCGGACGTGTATTTCCATAAGGACGTAACGGATTTGGATGTTGCCGAGGCCGCTTTACTCGCTCGCTTGCCTAAGGCTCCCGTGGACTATTCTCCGTACAAAAATCCGGCCGCCGCCAAGCGCGCTCATTTGGAAGTTTTGAAATTAATGGCAGGGCAGGGATTCATTCCCGCGGATAAGGTTCAATTCATTCACGACGAATTTTGGGAAAAATATTGGCCTGTCGTAATTACTCAATCACCCTCACAGTCGACTTGGGGAACCAAGTTGAATCGAGCTCCGCATTTTACGGAATTCGTAAGACAGAAATTATTAAAAGTATTGGGCGAAGATCGGCTTTATAACGGCGGACTGAAAATTTACACGACCCTCGACGTCCGAAAACAGGAAATCGCTCAGGAAGAACTTCGTAAGGCGCTTAAAAAACACGATGATCTCGTTTCAGGTGTAACGGTTAATTACGCCGGCGGGGCCGATCGAGGGCTTGTGGGCTTATATGGACTTTTAGGTTCAGTTTTTCCCGTGGGAGTTCCTTTCGTAAGTAAACTGGACGACAAGGCGAACTTCCGAGTTGCGCTTGAAAAAGAGCTGATCGATGCCGCCGATTTACTGACGCTACTTACACCCGAGGCCGACAACGAATCAGCCTCGTTTACCGAATTTCAAAAACGATCCGCAATATTCGGAAAGAACCTTCACGTGGAAGGCGCCGCGATTACGATCGATCATACGAACGGCTATATTCAAACGATGGTCGGCGGATACGAATTCACTCCTAAGAATCAATTTAACAGGGCCGTGCAAGCTCGACGACAAACCGGCTCTTCGTTTAAACCATTCGTTTATGGCGCTGCAATTGCCGAGAGAGTGGTGGGCTCCGGAACCGGTATTATGGACGCCCCGCTTACTACTTTGACGGAAGAGGGAGAAGGCTGGTCTCCTCAGGATTTCGACGGAGATTTTCAAGGGATGGTCCCTCTTTCGAGAGCTCTATCCCTTTCGCTTAATATCGTGTCCGTGCAGGTTTTCCTGAGAACGGGCGCCGATGCGGTCATAGATTTCGCATCTCGTTTAACAAAGGCTGATAAGAGTCGTTTTCCTTCCAGTCCGGCGCTTGCGCTCGGAATCGCGGAGTTGACTCCTTACGAGATGGCGGTCGGGTATTCGATTATCGCAAACAAAGGCAGGAACGTGATTCCTTTTGCCGTCCGGTACGTGATAGACCAATCCGGAAACGTAATTTATAACGAAGAAGAGAAAGTTCGACAGGAGTTGGAAAGGGAGAGGGAAGACGGATCCATACAAGTGATCAGCGAGGGGACTTCCTATATTCTCCGTCGAATGCTGATGATGGTTGCGATGGCAGGAACTGCGACCGACGGATTAAGAAATCCTGAAAAAGGAAATTATAAAGGCTTTGCCGCAGGTAAAACCGGTTCGACTTCCTCGTTTACCAACGCTTGGTATTGCGGATTCGATCCTAAGCTGACGACGGTGATTTGGATGGGCTTCGATAAAAGTTCGATTTCGTTAGGAAGAGGACAAGCAGCATCGGTCCTCGCAGTTCCCATCTGGGGAAGAATGTACAATAGATTCTACGGTGGGCAAGGATATCCTAATTTTGGAAACGAACACGGCGAGGACCTCCCACCGGACGAGGTCCAGGGGGGTGGAACCTGCGCTTATAACGGGCTGACTCCAAAACCGGGAGTTTGTCCGATGACGCAAAATTTAACCTTAAAACCTATTACAGTCGCCGGAGTAACGAAGTCCGTTCAAGGAAATCGACAATGTGACGGCGACCGCGATCATCATCGATCGATCGATTTCCGCGAATTCTTACAGCAAGAATATCAAATTAGCGATGAAGAAATCGGGAAAACCGAGAGGAAGTTTAAACCTAAAACGGATTAAGGGGACTCAAGCGATCTATTTTCGGTAGTTTAAGCTCGGTCGAGATTGAGTTCGCTTATCCTTTGTCATAGTTCAATCATCTTTCGGTTGGAATTTTTTTTCCGATGAAGGCCGGGAGTTGATGGAAATCCTCTTTGCCGGTCGATATTTTACCGTCGAATTGAATAGGAAGAGGTTATTTTCATCAAAACACGGTTTTGCCAAGAACCGCTTTACAGAATTTTTCGGCTTACGGAAAGTGAAATGGAGGCGGTCTCGGAATGGGACGGATAACTGCCTCCGCAGGATCAAGATGTCGATAGAGATCAAGGTTCCCGAAATGGGCGAATCCATTACGGAAGCTACCATAGCAAATTGGGTTAAAAAAGAAGGCGAACGAGTAGAACAGGATGAAGTCCTCGTAGAACTGGAAACCGATAAGGTGACCATGGAAGTCCCGGCCCCGTCGGCGGGAGTCCTCCAGAAGATAAATAAAAAGCCCGGGGAAACGGTTAAAATCAAGGAAGTCATCGGACTTATCGATCCAGCCGCCTCCGCCTCAAGCTCTCCTTCCCCATCCTCCTCTTCTCCAGAAACAGCCAAAACCACCTCAGCACCGATAACAAATAACGCAGGCGCCGCTAACGAAACTCTTCCACCGGCCGTTAGAAAGTTGATCGATGATAACGGTTTAAATCCGGCTTCAATCCGTGGTACCGGAAAGAACGGGCAAATTACGAAAGAAGACGTATTAACGTCAGTCGCCAACAAGGCGACTAATGTGACGGCAATTTCTTCTACCCAGTCACAACCGGTAAAAGAAATTCCTAAGGCGATTCCGGTCGCAAGCAGAGGAAATCTACCTCGCGAGAACGTCGTTCCTATGACCAAGCTTCGCCAGACTATCGCAAATCGTCTGGTTTCCGCGCAACACAACGCGGCGCATCTAACGACGTTTAACGAAGTGGATATGAGCGCCGTGATGGATCTTAGAAATAAATATAAGGATAAGTTCAAAGACGCTCATAATATCGGATTGGGATTTATGAGCTTCTTCACGAAGGCTGCGATCGGCGCGTTGAAAATTATTCCGGCCATCAACGCCGAAATTCGCGGAACGGATACGGTTTACAAGAATTATTATGATATCGGAGTCGCCGTGGGAGGACCGAAAGGCCTCGTAGTTCCCATCGTTAGAGACGCGGATCTGCTAAGTTTTGCACAGATAGAATCCGAGATAGCCAGACTCGCCAATAAGGTAAAAGACGGCAAAATCGAACTTTCCGAAATGGAAGGGGGAACTTTTACGATTTCAAACGGAGGAATTTACGGATCGATGATGTCGACTCCTATCTTGAATCCGCCTCAAAGTGGAATATTGGGACTTCATAATATAGTAAAGCGTGCCGTCGTCGTTAATGATCAGATAGTTATTCGTCCGATGATGTATTTAGCTCTTTCCTACGATCATAGGATCGTGGATGGAAAAGAGGCGGTAACTTTCTTGGTTAAAGTAAAAGAAGCGATCGAGGATCCGACTCGGCTTCTTTTGGAAGTATAGGGAATCGATAGAAATGGCGGAAGAATTCGACGTATTAGTTATCGGTTCGGGCCCAGGTGGATACGTAAATGCGATCCGGGCCGCTCAGTTGGGATTAAAAACCGGAATCATCGAAAAACGAAAAACGCTAGGAGGAACCTGCCTAAACGTAGGATGTATACCTTCCAAAGCGTTATTGGACTCTTCGGAAGAATACCATAAGGTTCTTCATAAAACCCAGGACCACGGGATCGGAGTCGGCAAGGTGACGCTCGATCTCAATAAGTTGATGGAACGTAAAAATGTGATCGTTAAGGAAGTCACCGACGGCGTCGACTACTTGATGAAAAAGAATAAGATTACTCGTTACGAAGGCTTCGGAAAATTATTAGGCGGGGGAAAAGTAGAGGTTTCTCTTGCCGATGGAAAAAAAGAAACTCTATCCGCGAAGCATATCGTATTGGCGACCGGATCCGTTCCGATCGATATTCCTAGTCTTCCGGTGGACGGAAAAACAATCATTACTTCGGATCATGCGATCGATCTCCGAGTAATCCCGAAAAAACTCGTTATCATAGGCGCCGGCGTAATCGGACTCGAATTAGGATCGGTTTGGCAACGTTTGGGGGCCCAAGTTACTGTCGTTGAGTTACTACCCGGTTTATTAACCAATGTGGATAAATCCTTCGGGAATTTACTTCAGAGAAGTTTGGAAGGCCAGGGGTTCAATTTCTTATTCGAGCATAAAGTCTTAGGTGCAAGTTCAAGTAAAAACGGTGTGAAAGTTAAAATTGCCGCACCCGGCGGCAAGGAATCCGAACTGGATGCCGATGTCGTTTTAGTGGCGATCGGACGCAGGCCATTCATCGAGGGGATCGGATTGGAGGACGCAGGGGTCCAATTAACCGAAAGGAAACGCATTAAAGTGGATTCCCACTTTCGGACGAATATTCCGGGCATCTATGCAATCGGCGACGTGATCGACGGTCCGATGCTAGCTCATAAGGCCGAAGAAGAAGGAGTCGCTCTAGCTGAATTAATCGCGGGTCAATCCGGTCATGTGAATTATTTAGCGGTTCCCTCCATAATGTATACTTGGCCGGAATTGGCTTGGGTCGGGAAGGGAGAAGAGGAACTTAAAGCCGCAGGTGTCGAATACAAAACCGGAAAGTCTTTATTTAAGCCAAATGCAAGAGCAAAAGCGATGAACGAGGCCGAAGGCCAAGTCAAGATATTGGCGGATAAAAAGACGGATAAGATTTTGGGAGCCTTTGTCTTCGGGCCTAGGGCCTCGGACATGATCGCCGAATTGGCGGTTGCGGTGGAATTCGGCGCTTCTGCCGAAGATATTGCAAGATCGTTTCATGCACACCCTACCTTATCCGAAGTTGTAAAAGAGGCGGCAATGGCTGTCGATAAGTGGGCGATTCACGCATAGGGAGTTTTCATTATGAAAATCGAACAATTAATGGCATTATACGGAGAGAACGGAGTTCTCCTGGAAGAACTTTACGAAAAGTTTAAGAAAGATCCGCAGTCTTTGGACAAGGAATGGGCTCTCTTTTTCCAAGAAGTGGAGACCAACGGAGTCTATTCGGGTAACGGGACGAATGGCGCGTCGAACGGTAATGGAAACGGGAAAGGGGCCGTGGCGACTTCATTTACGGACGCCCAGGCGGGTACTTTTCGTGAAATGGGTATCATCAACCTTCTTAACGCGTATAGAAGGCAGGGTCACCTTGCAGCCGATTTGGATCCATTAGGAATTTCCAAACCGAATCGTAAGTTCATAGACGCTAAACTGGGAAACTTGACCCAGGCGGACTTGGACACGGTGGTCGATACCAATAATGCCAGTCTAGGAAGAGCCAAGCTTAAAGATGTCATCGACTGGTTTGAAAAGACTTACTGTAGTACCATCGGGTACGAACAATATTATCTCGTAAACGACGAGGAGCGAGAATGGTTGCAAAAACAAGTCGAATCCGTCGATTTCCATGCTCCCTTATCCAAAAGTATCCGGCTCCGCCTCTTTGAAAAACTTTTCCAAGCCGATCACTTCGAAACCTTTCTCGCCAAAAAATACGTAGGTAAAAAGCGCTTCTCCCTGGAAGGGGGAGAAAGCATGATTCCCATGCTAGATACGATCGTCGAAGAAGCCGGTCATTTTAAAATGGACGGACTCGTTATCGGCATGGCTCATAGAGGTCGCTTAAACGTACTTGTTAATGTTATCGAAAAGCCGGCTTCCCTAGTATTCGCCGAGTTCGAGGAAAAGGCGGAAAAAGGCGCCGTCAGTTACGCCGACGTAAAATACCATTTAGGCTATTCCAACAGTAAGATGACGACTGCCGGTAAGGAAGTAAAGTTATCTTTGGCTTTTAATCCTAGCCATTTAGAAGCGGTAAATCCTGTTGTAACCGGATCCGTTCGCGCTCGTCAAGAGCAGTATGACGATACCGATCGTTCTAAGTATATGCCCGTAACCATTCACGGAGACGCCGCGTTTGCCGGACAGGGAGTGGTTGCAGAAACCATTAACTTGATGAATTTAGAAGGTTATACGACGGGTGGAACGTTTCATATCGTAATCAATAACCAGATCGGCTTCACAACTTTACCGAACGAATCTAGATCGACTTTATACGCGACCGACTTGGCAAAAGGTTATCAGATCCCAATCGTACACGTTAACGGTGACGATCCGGAGGCGGTTTATCGAGTCACTAAGCTCGGGATGGAATACCGTCAGAAGTTTAAAAAAGATTTTATCATCGATTTGATCTGCTATCGCCGACTCGGACACAACGAAACCGACGAGCCCGCATTCACTCAGCCGAAAATGTATGCAGTAATCAAAGGTCATCTTCCGACCGCTCAGCTCTACGAAAAGAAATTATTGGCCGACGGAGATATTACTAAAGACGAAGTCGATTTTATCAAAAACGGCTCTCAGCAAGGTTTGGAAGATTCTTTCCAAAGAGCTAAAGAGCAGGACATCAAGATGAAGGTCGATACGATGCGGGGTGTTTGGGCTCGTTACTCCAAGGATCCCCTGGACAGCGGTACTGCGACTTCCGTACTTGCGGAGCAGAGGGATCGAATCGTTCATGCGATCACGACCGTTCCGGAAGGATTTACTCCGAATCCGAAATTAGTTAAGCTCCTACAAAGTAGAAAGGAAATGGCGGAAGGAAAAATTCCTTTAGATTGGGGGATGGCCGAGGCGCTATCCTTCGGTTCGATTCTGGAAAACGGTTTTAGAATCCGACTTTCAGGACAGGACAGTCAAAGGGGTACTTTCTCTCATCGCCATGCGGTTCTTGTGGATATTAATTCCGGCGAAAAATACGTAGGATTGAATCATATTTCCGACAAGCAAGCTAAGGCTGAGATCGTAAATTCATCGCTTTCGGAATTTTCCGTTTTGGGTTTTGAATACGGCTACTCGCTTTCGGATCCGAATGCTTTGGTTATTTGGGAGGCGCAGTTCGGAGACTTTGCTAATAATACTCAGGTGATCTTCGACCAATTTCTTTCCAGTTCGGAAGTAAAATGGCAAAGGTTATCGGGTTTAACCATATTGCTGCCTCACGGATACGAAGGCCAAGGACCCGAACATAGCTCGGGTCGTATAGAGAGATTCCTCCAGCTTTCCGCCGATAATAATATGCAGGTCGCGAATTGTACGAATGCGGCACAATACTTCCATTTGCTCAGACGGCAGATGCTTAGAAATTTCCGCAAACCGTTGATTATCTTTACGCCGAAATCGCTTTTGCGTTTTCCGGGAGCCTTGTCTCCGATCGAAGATCTGTTGAAAGGGGCTTTCAAAGAAGTTCTGCCCGATTCGGGCGATTTAAAGGCGGATAAAGTCGAAAAAATCGTATTCAGTTTCGGAAAAGTATATTACGATTTATTAAAATATCGCGAAGAAAATAAGGTTCAAAATACCGCATTAATCCGCGTGGAACAAATGTATCCGTTCCCGAACAAGGAAATCGAAGCGATATTAAGAACTTACAAGAACGCGAAAACGTTCGTATGGTGCCAAGAAGAGCCGAAGAATCAAGGTGCATGGTTTTTTGTGAGGGATCGTTTGGAAGAACTTCTTCCTTCCTCCTCTCGACTGAAATACGCAGGCCGAAAAGAATCTCCAAGTCCGGCCGCGGGTCATATGAAAGTCCATCTTCAGGAGCAAGACCAACTCGTGCAGGATGCGTTTCTTTACTAACTAGAAATAAGGTCTCCGGCTTTCTCGGAGACCTTCGGTTCTTTTAATAAAATTCCGTCTTCAAGACTTCGTCTATCGAATAATAGGATCAGTTCGTCGATAGACCCGGCGTTAGGTAACCGTTGTAATATGAATGCAAATGCAAGCGAACCCGTACTTCTCGCTCTACTCTTCGCGGACCGAGTGATAACCGAAGATAATGGCAAGCGCGGAATTATCGGAACGTTTACCAAATTCTTTGCTCAGCAATTTCCGGTCGTTTTCCCTCCTTGGGGAATTTATATCTGTGTTACGAATCTTACTCCGGGCGATCATGAATTTACGCTTGAACTCGAATTTGCGGATACGAGCGAAAAAATAATGGGAGTCGGCGGAACGATTCGAGTGAATAACGGCGCGGAGCCTGTCGAAATCGGGATTCCAATCCCGCACGCGGTTTTTCCGAGAGAAGGTCGCTATATTTTACTTTTACGTATCGGTGGAGATATTGTCGGTAGTAGACCTCTTTGGGTCGATCAGGTTCCCGCAGTCCCTCCATCCGCTTAAGCCCCTTTCTTGATTTATTTCCGATTTTTAATCGGAAGGTTTTGCTCCGAGTGATTCGAAAAGGATATTACCTTTATTGAAACAACGGAACTAACCCGTATGCAGACTCGAAAGGCTCGGCTTGTTCTTCGCAGGCCCAAAGTTCTAGACTTTTGTCATATCCTGCTTTTGCATGTAAGGTAAATATGACCTGATTTTTACGAGTCTGGCATTTGATGGATTCGATCAAGCCTTGACGATTTCGATTGCAAGCGCTTGCGATTCGTAAAATGCCTGAAAGCTTTAAGACGATCTCTTGCTCTCTATAGCCCAAACGTTGGAACTCCCGATGCTTCACTTTCGGGCCGCTTTTCCGATGATATCTTGCGGTCAAGGCGATGATTTCGATTTCTCTCCAAGTAAATCCTAACATTGCCTCGGAGTTTCGAATCAGATAATAGCTATGTTTATGATACGCGGAATGGGAGATGAACAATCCGACCTCGTGTAGCAATGCCGCGGCCTCTAACAATTCTCTTTCCTCGTTTCCTAAGTTATGAACGTTCTTTAACTGATCGAATAGATCGAGAGCGAGCTTTGCGACATGCCTGGCGTATACCTCGTCTCGAGTGAAGGAAACCAGCAAATTATGGACGGATTTTTGTCGAATATCGTCCAAATGCCGGGAATGTTCATCGTCCTGGAAATGTTCCCATTTTCGAATCGTATCGTAAATGATCCCTTCCCTAAGAGCTAATTCCGAGACGATCAAATTGGGAAGATCAAGTTGTTGGAACAACTCTTCCAAGATCAGTATCCCGCCTACGATAATATCCGAACGCTTGGAATCGAGTCCCGGAAGTTTTGCCCTTTTTTTGGAAGTATCCGTCTCTAACACTAGATTCTTGGCTTTTCGAAATTCTCCGGCCGAAAATCTGAAATGATTTAGAGGGCGTTCTTCATGTTCTCCATCAAAGGACCGAATGATTCCGGCGACTGCCTGAACGGTTCCTGAAGAACCGATGATCAATTCGGGATGGAGGTCCCTCAATACTTTGCGAAATGGAAGGATCATTTCCTCGATGTATAGTTTGCACTTTTTTATTTCGGAAGAGGAAAGAGGGTCCGATTTCAGGAATTTTTCGGTAAGCCGGATTGCCCCCAATTTGAAGCTCTTCGAAAAAAGGATGTCACCTCGGAAACCGACTAGAACCTCGGTGCTTCCTCCGCCTATGTCGATCATCAGTATCTTTTTGTCGAAAACCGGCAGGCCTTGAAGAACTCCGAAGTAAATTAAGCGGGCTTCTTCGTAGCCGCTAATCACGTCGATTCGTATTCCGGCTTCTTTCCAGGCGGCTTCCTGAAAGGCGTTCCGATTGGAGGCTTCCCTCAGGGCAGATGTGGCTACTGCACGAATTTCGGCCTTGGAGTTTTCGGCTATAACCTTGAAGCGTTTTAAGCATTCGATGGCGCGCCGAAATGCAGGCGGGTCGATTTCTCCGCCTTCTTCCAAACCGCTTCCTAAGCGGACGTTTTCTTTTTCTCTGGTCAGGGCTTCGAAGGTGCCGTTTTCACGCACCCGGACCACGATCATATGAAAGGAGTTTGTGCCAAGATCGATGGCAGCAAGGGTGTTTGCCCGAACCATAATTTCCGCTAAGTTTCATCGGGCCCGTAGTGTTTCCAATTTGTTTTTCGTTTTTTTTGTTTTGGAATTGCCCGTACGACTTGCACGAGAAATATTGAATTGGATCAACCACGGAAAAATCCTGATGATTTTTCCATTCTTCGCAGATAATACAAAGAGAAAGCCCCCGAAAGTGGCAGAAAGGGAAAGTAATGATATTCGATAAGCTCTACGGACTATTTTCCAATGATATGGGAATCGACCTCGGAACCGCAAACACGTTGGTTCACGTGAAAGGCCAGGGGATCGTACTCTCCGAGCCTTCCGTAGTAGCGGTGCACGCTGCCACCGGAAAGGTTTTGGCGGTAGGACAGGAAGCCAAAAGAATGCTCGGGAGAACACCCGGTGAAATCGTCGCGATACGACCGATGAAGGACGGAGTTATCGCCGACTTCGAAACCGTGGAAAAGATGATTCGTTACTTCATTGCAAAGGTTCATAATCGGACCACATTCGTGAAGCCACGGATTGTGATTGGAGTTCCCTCGGGAATCACCGAGGTGGAACGTCGTGCCGTCCGAGAATCCGCTGAACAAGCAGGCGCTCGCGAAATCTTCCTAATAGAAGAAGCTTTGGCGGCTGCGATCGGCGCAAACATTCCAATTAACGAACCAGCAGGAAATATGATCGTCGATATCGGCGGCGGGACAACCGAGATTGCGGTGATTTCTCTCGGAGGAATGGTAATCGCAGAATCGATCCGAACCGGCGGGGACGAATTTGACGAAGCAATTATCAAATATTTACGGAATCAGTACAACCTCGTCGTGGGGGAAAGAACTGCGGAAGATATCAAACTGACCATCGGTAATGCCTATCCGGAAAAGAAAACGGAGACCATGGAAGTTAAAGGCCGGGATGCTATTTCGGGTCTGCCCAGGACGTTAGAATTGGAATCGAACGAAATCCGCAAGGCTCTCAAAGAGCCTACCGACGAAATTCTAGACGGGATTAAGAGAGTTTTAGAACGGACTCCTCCTGAACTTGCTTCGGATATAGTGGAGCGCGGAATTGTGCTAACAGGAGGCGGATGCCTTTTACGAGGGCTGGAAACCTATCTTTCCAAGGAAACCGGTGTGCCAGTTTTCCGAGCAGAGAACCCTCTAACTTGCGTTGTTTTAGGTACTGGAAAATATCTAGACGAGTTGAAATATATAAAACCAGGAATCCGTTAAGGGTTCCTTCGGGGGACATCCCGCCCGAGTCGCCGGTCCGAGCGATCTAAGGCTGGGCGGGTTGCTAAACGTTACATGCTTTGGATTCAGGTCAGTAAGAGTAAGGAAACTGTCTCCCTCCTTTTTTGTATTCTATTCTCTTTATTATCGCTAACATTTAAAAGTAATGTGCTAGTACGAGGGATTGCAAGCTTTCAAAGAGTGGGGGATACGGTTTCGGGTTCAATCGACGGAATCGGTTCCTTCTTTAAGGGCGCCTATACGAAACTTGAATCTTTCGAAACCGTTCGGCAAGAGCGAGACGCTTGCGTCGCCGCCATGGATGAATATAAACTTCTTCCGCAAGACCTGGATCGTCTAGGGAGGGAAAACGAGACGCTCCGTCGAGAATTGCATTTCAATACGAGGCAAAAGTTTTCCAGCGTGAAAGCGGAGGTTCTTTCCGTTCGTTTGAATTCGATATATAGAACGATCATCATCGATAAAGGTTCCGAAGCAGGGATTAAACCTTATATGCCAGTCACGGCCCGTTCAGTGGATCAAAAGGGCGAAATCATCGAAGCGCTTGTCGGCAAGGTGATAGCAGTCACCGGAGGATCGGCAGTCGTTCAGCCCTTAATCAATTCCAATTTTAATATGGGGGTTTCGATTCCGGACAGCAACTTGTGGGCAAGTCTTTCAGGGAACTCAGGACGCGGAACGGAAGCATTGATGAATTATATCGATAGCGGTATCGTTATCGATCCGAGGGTTTTTGGAGATTATCCGATGGGTCCCACCGAAATGATCCAATATACGGAATCTCTGAGCAAGATCGGAAAGGCCGTTTATTCGTCCGGGTCTTCCGGAGTGTTTCCGCCGGGAATTCCCGTCGGGATCATCACGGAAGAAGGCCCTAGGAACGGAAGTTTCAAGACTGCATTTTTGAAACCTTTCGTTCGCTTTGATATGCTGGAGTCAGTTACGATCGTAATGAAACTTCCGGAAAAATGGGCGGAGACTTGGCCTGAAGGTCAAAATATTAATATTGAAAATCCTTATTTTGGGGAGTTAAATTATCCGAAGGAAGATCGGGAGCCAAAGAATCCGGTTCCTCCGGTGCAAGGCGGAACAATTCCTCCTCAGCCTCAGAATAGAAAGCCTGTAAAACCAAAGGTGGATGGCGGCTCCGGCTTCTCCGAAGAGGAACAAAACGAATGATCCTCGAATATGTAGTCATAGCTGCGGGCATTTTTATTTCTCACTTCCTAAACGGGACAAATGCCTTGGAAATGTGGGGAAATAAACCGGACTTTATGGTCCTGTTCGTACTTTTCTTCGCGCTTCGAAAGGGCGCAATGGCCGGGATTTGGATCGGCTTTTTCGGTGGGTTACTCTCCGACTCCGGTTTGGGGGGAGAGATAGTCGGGAATGTAATGACTTATAAGATCGGATTACATTCCTTAACGTTCTGTGTAATGGGATATTTGATCGGTAAATTCGCCAGGTCGGCATACCATGAGAATTATCTTTCTATAACTCTTTACTCTTTGGTAATCACCCTAATCACGCGAGTGGCCACTTATTTTCTATTTTCGCTTTTCTTTCACGAGAATTTAAGCTATTCTATCTTCAGTACGTCGATTTACAACGCGATCATCGCTCCGTTGTTCTTTTATTTACTCGGTAAATTGTACAGACTGGAACAAGTGGAGGCTTAAGTGCTCGGAGGATCTCCCACATCCACAGAGTTTAAACTAGAGAGGAGCTTTCGAGTTCGTCTTTACGTATTTTCCGGTTTTGTGGTATTTACGTTGGCCTCCTTCGTGATCCAGCTTTTTAATCTGCAAATCGTTCAAGGGACGAATAATTCCTTAAAAGCTGAAAAGTTCGTTCGAAAGAGTGAGACGATTCCCGCAGCTCGCGGAGAAATGTTTGATCGGAATTTTCTTACTCCGGAGACTTCTATGGCACTGGTCTCCAATTATTCCAGTTTGGACGCCGTCTTAAATACGTCTCTTTTAAAATACGATCCTTCGAAAGTTCGAAATTTCTTGCATGAATTCGCTAGAACGCTTTCGATTCCGATGTCGTACTACGAAGAGGATTTGATAGAACCGAGATTCTCCAAGAATATTAAATCGAAAAAGCCCTTCGTTTTGCTTGAGGCGATCAGCAAGGCGCAACAGGAAAGGATTTCGGTATTCGATACGATTTCGAAATACGTAATTTTGGTCCCGTCGCCTCGACGCATCTACAAAATGGGTCCGGCTCTCGCGCATGTCACGGGATATATCGGGAAACCGTCCAAAACGGATCTTTTAACACGAGAGATTAAATCCTATCAATGGCTTGGGAAGAGCGGCTTGGAATTGGAATATGACGACAGATTGCGCGGAACAGACGGTTTTCGAATCCAAAAGCGCAGTTCCGAAGGCAATATAGAAGAAGAGAGAGTCGTGGAGCATTCGACTCCGGGGAACAACCTGATCCTCACGATCGATAAAGACATCCAGATCGCAGCTTATAAAGCGTTAAAGGGAGCGAGGGGAACGGCAATCGCGATGCGTCCTGCTACCGGGGAAGTATTGGCAATGGCTTCTAATCCCAGTTTTGATCCTAACGTTCTATCGGGCAAAAACCGGTCCGAACGAACGGCGCATTATAAACGCGTAGATTCGAACGGCGGATTTTTAAATTTAGCGATACAATCGAAATTTCCTCCCGCGTCCACATACAAAACGTTAGTTGCTTTAGCGGCGTTGGAGAGCGGTCATAAAGTGGATTACACTCCCGAGACCACATACAGTTGTAATGGAAGTTTTATATTAAAATCCACGTTTGCAGGAGTTCCCGATCAGGTTTTCCTATGTTGGGAAAAAGGCGGCCATGGAACAAATGATTTGGCACACGCACTACAAAAGTCCTGTTCGGTTTACTTTTATAATCTCGGCTACAAATTGGGATCCGATCCGATCCTAACGTATTCTCGTCTTTTCGGATTGGATGCAAAATCCAATATCGATCTTCCGGACGAAAAGCAAGGCTTTGTCCCTTCTTCGGCATGGAAGAAGAGAACGTATGGAACGAAATGGTTCGACGGGGATACGATCAATCTTTCCATAGGACAGGGCTTCATGTCCGTAACTCCACTGGGAATGGCGCTTTTTTACGCAGGTTTGCTTAATCGAGGACAAATCTATCAGCCCTATACCGTAAGTGAAATTCGAGATCCCGTAGATAATTCGATTATCAATCGCACTGAACCTCAGATATTAAGAGACATCCCGATCCAGCCTTCCACAGTCGAGGCCATTAAGGCAGGACTACGTTTGGTGGTCAAAAGCGGAACTGCGTCTTACGTTCTTAACAAACCCGGATTACCGGATATCGCCGGAAAAACGGGAACAGCCCAAACTAGAAGAAGAGGTTCGTCGGGATCGAATCATGCTTGGTTTGTAGGATATGCGCCTGCTAGTGCGCCCGTAAGCGAGCAGGTTTTAATCGCAGTCTTCGTCGAATACGGTATCGGTGGGGCCGCGGGCGCGGCACCGGTCGCAAGAGAAATGTTTCGAGCAGCCTTCCCACCGGGTAGTTTCAAACGGGTCGTGGAAGCTCCAGAACCCGGTTCCCCCGTTCTTCCGGAGAAATCCAATGATGTCAGATAGATCCATCGATCGCATCGACTACTTTCTCGTGATCTCGGTAGTTATAGTCGTTTTATGCAGCGTACTTACTTTATATTCTCAGGAATTCAATTTCGACGACCAAGGATCAGGGTTGTTCGCTCATAAATGGGCGAGACAGTTTCTGTATTTTCTCATAGGGTTAGTCGCAATGTGGTTCATCTCTCGAGTGAACTACCAGTTGATCGGTTCGTATGCATTGTTCATTTACTTATTCGTAATATTCCTTCTTGTGCTTACTTTGATTCCGGGAATAGGTTATTTGCCTTCCGGTCGCGGAGCTCGTTCCTGGTTGAAAATCGGACCGGTTGGAATTCAGGCTTCGGAATTCGCTAAATTATCCACGGTAATTCTTCTCGGACAATATCTCGTGCTGAGAGAAAAGGAAATGAAGAAAATCACGGTTTTGATTCTTCCTTTCGTGATCGTGCTCGTTCCGATGGCGTTGATTCTTTTGCAGCCCGATTTCGGGACGGCAGTCTCTTTTCTTCCAATTTTATTCACAATGCTGTTCTTAGGCGGAGCTGACTATCTTCACATTAGTTCTTTCCTGACTTTGGGGGGAATTTCCTTGTTGATTCCTATGTATGTGGAGTATTCACGTTTGACTTTGTTAAACGATATTTTGGCCTTCTTGCAGAGGACTGGGAAAACGGATTTATTATCTATCGTAAACCGACTTGGGGGAAAGATTTGGCAGGTCCTTGACGGAAAAGATATCGCAGGCGTAAATCTAACGCCTAAGACGTTGGGCTCGTTACGAGAAGCCGTCGATCAGGTAATCGATTTAGAAGCGAGTTTTGTTTTTAAACTTTTGTCCAATCAGGGATTGTTGATCGGAGTAGGCGGGACTTTAATCGTACTGAGTGTAATCATGATTCTGCTCCGTATCGCTCGAGGCGCAAAAACTTTAAGAACGTATTATATTCCTCTCGGAATAGTCGGGATCAGCATCCTTTCCGCCGTTGTGGTTATGAAAACAGTTCCCTTTCGTGAAAATCAGGTAATTCGTTTAACGGCGTTCCTCAATCCGGACGAATTTAAGCAGGGAGCCGGTTATCAATTGCGCGCATCCAAACCGGCCGTCGGCTCCGGAAAGCTAGTAGGGAAAGGGTTCTTAAACGCGGAAATGACCGAAGGGAAAATTCCTCACGTTCCCGAATCAAGTACGGATTTTATTTTCGCCTCTTGGGCAGAACAGACCGGATTTATCGGTTCGGTCTTTTTACTTTTCTTCTTGTTTTCCATTCCTTTACGAGGCCTGCAGATCAGTTATGAAAGTAAGGACCGTTTCGGATCGTTACTCGCTTCGGGTATTGTTGCCTTACTTTTCTACCATATGGCGATTAATATCGGAATCGTCTTAGGGCTGATGCCCGTAACCGGGATTCCTTTATCATTCATGAGTTACGGAGGTTCGCACCTAATTATGTCGATGATCGCCGCCGGAATTATTCTTTCGATTAAGATGCGAAAACACGCAAACTGATTCGGCGGATAGAAAATCTCGGCTAAACATATTTTCCTATTCTTCAAGATGAACCGATAATAGTAGGACTACCCCATGGAACGAGTCAAGGATTCCCGATTTCTTTTCGATTTAAAACGTAGATTTCGCTACATATTGGAGGAAGTTGAAAAAAGTACCTTTGATAGAAATACCGAAGTCCGTGAACTGGAAACTTTATGGGAAGAAATGTTCGACGTTGCCAGCAGGAACGATACTCCTTATTTTCGAGCGAGATTGGCTAATTTAAAACGCCAGTTGGACGGCTTCGTAAAGAACAAAGCATATGAGAAGCGCGAGTTCGACATTATTTACCGACAGTTAGAAAAAATTAGAAAAGACGATACCGTAGAATTTTTAGACGATTCGATGAGAACAAAATTGGATCGTATTACCAAGAGCACTGGCTCTTTGACGACGCAAGTGACACCGCCGTTAGGAATCGAAGGAATGACTTTTTCCGGAATTCCTCTATTCTTAACCTTTCGTTGTGGAACCATTAACTTTATTATTAAAAGCGGTCCCAAAAAAATTTTTCGAAACGTTGATAGAAGTAAGGATAGGGTCTTGTACGAAGGAAGAAAGTATCCAGTCTTTCCAAGTCGCACAATCTACTTTACTTGGGAAGGGGAAAGGCATTGGGAGACCGAGCCGGGAAACCTATTAATGATTCGTAATGCAAGAGGAATCCGTTTTTTTCGTTACGATACCTTGGGCGACACGTTTCGCATTCCCGAAGATACATTTAGAAGGCGCTTAAAAGTGGTGGAAGGTTGGACCGGGGAAATTACAAGATACTTTCGAAAGGCTGGAACAAGATACTACTATATCCCTGAAGAAGATTAACTCCGGTCTAATATTTCGGAATGGCCGTTCCGCCTTTTGGGCCGACGGCCCCCACCCAGGTTCGGGTGGTGGAGGAGGGCTTGTGGGAGAAACCCGCAGCCCTTATATCATACATATCCATTTCTTGCAACGGATTTTCTCGCTCTACATCTTTGTTGGAGCTCCCACGGCAATCCTCGAAAATTCTCGTTCGAGATTTAAGAAAAACGCGGAGATATTATTCTTCTCCGTCTTCCATCAGATTGTTTAGGCTCTCAATCAGTACTTCTACTTCTACACCATAGCCCATGCAAACTTGTTCGATCGTCTCCAGTTCATTGATGGAACAATGAGAACAACCGCCTAAGTGGTAACTTGAAAAAACGAGGCCGGCTTCCGGATGCAAAGCAATCGCTTCACCCACCGTCATTTCCTTATAAAATCTTGGCTTGACCGCTTCCGACATGTGGAAAATCTCCTATTAGTACGGGTTTCCTTCCAGTATATAGACTCCCGGACCGTTAGTCAATTCCATGTTTTTTCAAGAAGCAGGCAAATTCTATATCCGGATAGAGGAACGCTTTGAATCCTCACATTTTCTTTATAAATATTTCCCAGACGGCTCTGATGAGCCGATTCATGGCCATTCCTTTAAAGTGGAAGTTTATTTATCCGGAAGAAAGAATATAGGGAAAGACGGGATTAGTTTCGATTTTCTTACTTCCAAAAAGAAGCTTAGGGAGCTGGTCTCCGAATTGGACCATATTCTGATTAACGAACATATCGATTTTAGAAAAATCAACCCTACGTCGGAAAATATGGCTCGCTGGTTTTATAGCGGTCTCAAAGAAAGCGTGAGCGCAGCGGACGGGAGAGTGGAGAGAATTGTGATCCACGAAGGTCCGGAGAATCTGGCCTTTTTTGAACCTTTACAAGGTTAACGTCGTCTTTTTATATTTTTCCGTGAAGAATCAAAAAGGCAAGATGCGCCACAGCAAATGCTAAAGTGAAATAGAAACCGACTCTAAGCGGCTTGGGAAGCTGTTTCAATCCGCAAATAAGAGAGTGAAACGCTAAAAAACCCAGTGCAATAAAGTTCGTCCACAGCGCGGCCTTCACCGGCGCCGGTTCCGGACCGAATAAAAGTAAGAGAGTCGTCGGGAGTAGGCCTAAAAAACTCATAAACCCTCCGGTTGCGATCCAGATCATTAAAATCAGGCGAGATTGCCTTTCGTCTGGATGTTGAAAAACCGAAATCGCCCCTCCGACGATCAGTTGGTGTATGAAACCGTGCCCGGCATAAAGAATGCTAATGCATAAAAACAAAAGAGTCGGGACGTCAAAATGGGTCTGAAAATTGAGCAAGTGAATTCTCCCGCCACATAGTTAAGTGATTCGCTCTACTTACTCAACCAAATTCCTGTTGACCAAAGTGGGATTTTTCTCAAGCATTACGTGCCGAATATGAACGAACCGATTTGGAACCCAAATACCGAACAGATTGCTAATTCCCGAATGACGAACTTCCAACGGTTTGTCGAAAAAAAAACGGGAAAATCATTCCTTAGCTATTCGGAATTGCATTCTTGGTCCGTAACTTCCTCCGCAGATTTTTGGGGACTTCTTTGGCAGTATGCTCCCGTCATTCATTCTCACCCTTACGAGGAAATTTTTCGCAAAGGTAAAACGTTTCGGGACGTAAGGTTTTTCCCTGGCGCGAAACTGAATTTTGCGGAAAATTTATTACGCAGAAAAGACGACAAGCTTGCAATTATTTATGCCGGAGAAAGCGGAGCCTTAGAAGATCTGACCTTTTCCGAACTCTGGCGGAGGGTAGGAGCCTTATCCGAGTATTTTAGATCCATAGGTATTTTGCCAGGCGATAGAATTGCGGGTCTGATGCCTAATGTTCCGGATACTGTCGTTGCGATGCTTTCCGCCACTGCAGTTGGAGCCGTCTGGTCATCCTGTTCTCCCGATTTCGGCGCCAAGGGCGTTCTAGATAGATTCGGGCAGATTCAGCCGAAAGTTTTAATAACGACGGATCGTTACGAGTTTAAGGGAAAGAATCTTCCATTATCAACAATCGTTAAGGAAATATCGGAACAACTTACATATCTGAAAGTTATCTTAGTATCGACCTATCCGTCCGTTCAGAATGCAAATTCTACAGAAGGATTACGAAACTTCCCCTCGATTGCGATGCCTCTCTATGATGCTTCAAAAGCGTTTTTAGGAAAAAGTCCGCGATTCGAGCAGCTTTCTTTCGATCATCCCGTTTATATAATGTATTCTTCCGGAACGACCGGACTCCCTAAATGTATGGTCCAGGGTGCAGGAGTATTTCTCAATCACTGGAAAGAACTCGCCCTACATACCGATCTAAACGAGGAGGATCGGATTTTTTATTATACGACCTGCGGATGGATGATGTGGAATTGGCTCGTCAGCGCTCTATCCATAGGAGCGACAGTTCAACTTTTTGATGGAAATCCTTTTTACCCTGACCCTGGTGTCTTATTTAAGTATGCTACCGAAAAGAGAACTAACGTTTTCGGAGTCGGAGCTAAATACATTTTAAGCCTGGAGAAGGACAAATTTCGGCCGACTCAAAATTTATCGTCCTTAAGGACGATTCTCTCCACCGGTTCTCCGCTACCAGGATACGGTTTTCGATACGTGTATGATTCCTGGAAAAGAGACGTTAGGCTTTCCTCGATCTCCGGAGGAACGGATTTAAACGGCTGTTTTGCATTAGGAAATCCGAATTTACCTGTTTATGAAGGTGAACTCCAATGTTTGGGACTCGGGATGTCGGTTCAAATTTTTGACGATGCGGGAAACCGAATGCGTGAAGGCAAGGGTGAATTGGTTTGCACTCAACCATTTCCTTCCATGCCTCTTGAGTTTTGGAATGATACCGATGGAGAAAAATATAGAAGCGCATATTTCGACGTTTTCCCTGAAATTTGGCGACACGGCGATTTTGCGGAAATTACCGAGCATGGAGGAATGATCGTCTACGGCCGATCCGATGCTACGCTAAATCCCGGAGGAGTCAGAATCGGCACTGCAGATTTATACAGTTTGCTCGAAACGATTCCTGAAATAGCCGATTCCGTCGTAATCGGACAGGATTGGAAAGATGATGTTCGGGTTGTCCTATTTTTAAAGATGAGCCAGGGTAAGAATCTAACTCCCGAATTTGAAAGTTTTATCCGGAAGGAGATCAAGGATAAAGTCTCTCCCCGGCATGTTCCTTCAAAAATACTAGAAGTGCCGGACATACCGTATACTAGAAATATGAAAAAGGTCGAAATTGCGGTTAAGCGGGCGGTCCAACAGCAACCGATTTCGAATAAGGATGCCCTTTTCAATCCTGAGTGCTTGGAATTCTTTTCTCAAATACCGGACTTACAACGGGATTGATCGAAATAGAACTTAGACCGGAATGGCCGTTCCGCCTTTGGGGCCGACGGCCCCCGCCCAGGTTCGGGTGGTGGAGGAGGGCTCGTGGGAGAAACCCGCAACCCCTATATCATACATATCCCTTTCTTGCAATGAACTTTCTTGTGCAGGGTCTTGTGTGAGCTCCCACAGAACTCAGTCCTTATAAGTTCGCGGTTCCTAGTTTTATTCTTTGAAAAATTTTGAGAAAGGAAGTGCGCTTTTACTCCGGTTTTGATTCTGAATGGGAATTACGCCGACTTCGATCGTTCTGCCAAACCAGCTCCCCCGAAATTGGGCAATGATCGGAAAGTCTTAGTTCTTCAGGCGGATTCCCGTCGTAATGTCCGTCGTCGGTTTTGAATTTAAATTGTCGAAAACTTCCGGGTTTCCATTCCTGATCTGTGATCAGATAGTCGATAAATCCTTTTTTATGCTGCCAACAATTTGATTTCGCTTTATAGTTGGCCGTTGCTAAGCGACGCTCTCCTTTCAGCATATTCCAAGACGATCTCTTCGATTTTAAGTTCTCGTTAAAATCGCCTAAAAGGACGAATCTTTTCTTTCTTTCTAAAATTTCTCCTAATACCTTTATTTGCTCTTGGCGTTCGGACTGATCTTCGGCGGATTTACCGGCCTTTAAATGAACGGAAATCACCGTAAGTTTTCCCTGCGGAAAAGAAAATTCAGCCATCAATCCTTTTCTTAAGCCTGGCCTGAGCGAAAGTTGCGGCAATTCGCTTAACATCGGATTCGGGAGCGATTTTTTCCAACATAGGCCCACTTCCTGGGAATATCCATGAGTTCTGGTGGCAGAGCAATTATAGTTTTCGTTGGTAACCATTCTGATCGCGGACTCGTTTTCGATTTCCTGAAATCCTATTATATCCGGAGAATTTTGCAGAACTATCGTCCGAATCGTCGCGAAATCCGCAGGCAATCTCGCTTGCCGATTTACCGGAAATTTACCCATATCCCCCTTTTCATCGTATAAGAACATCGCATTAAAACTGGAAATTGTGAGGTTGGAAGGAGAGTCATCCGCGGCAATGGAGGACATTATTATCAAGGCAGAAAGAGCAATCAGCGGAAATTGAAAAAATATTCGTCTTCGATCGTCGCATTTTAGATTTTTTTTTGCCCGTTTCATCATGATATTCGTCCCTCTATTTTACGTTTTTTGCAAGTTATTAAGAACGATCGTTCTGATCTTTTGTGCATAGAACGCTTTTCTCGACTCTATAGAAGCAGAAAAATTAAAAAGCCGCATTTATCGTTCATCTTTTTTACTAGCTTTTAATTGATACTTAGTCTCAAAGAAATTTTGCAGAGATCGCCGAATCCTTTGCGTTTTTAGGCGTTTACTTGCAATTTTAACCCAAGCCGAAATCTTTGTTCCAAACCTTATTTTGGACTCCACGGGACTTTTCACGAATGAATAAGAAAGCTTTGAAACTTTCGGTTCCGCTCATTGCTATTGCAGCGGTGGCCTACCTGATCTTTTCTCCCTCCAAATACGTGGGCTATTCGCCAGACCAGCCTATACCCTTTAACCATAAGATACATGCCGGAGACAATAAGGTAGATTGCCGCTATTGTCATACGGGTGTGGAAACGGGAGCTCACGCAACCGTTCCTAACACATCGACGTGTATGAATTGTCACTCTATGGTGGCAACTCAGAAGCCCGACATTAAATATCTTATCGAAACTTACCAGAAGAAGCAACCTCTTGAGTGGGTTAAGGTTCATGATCTTCCCGATCATGTTCAGTTCAATCACTCCCGACACATTCAGCGCGGTGTAGACTGTTCCCAATGTCATGGCAACGTTGCCGAGATGGTAAAAGTCAAGCAAGTCGCGTCCTTGAATATGGGATACTGCGTGAATTGTCACCGGGAAAACAATGCTCCAACCGATTGTTCCACCTGCCACAGATAACCAGGAGATAGCATAACAGATGGATAATAAGAATTTCCAGAAAGAAAAGAAAGCACACTGGCTCTCCTTCGAACTTCGCGACAAAGCGGAAGAAACGAAGGAGCTCCAACGCTCCGAATTCTTCACTTCTCCGGATCCGATCATCGCTAGGATTAAATCCGGTGAATTCGACCGAAAAACTTTCCTTAAATTAATGGGCGCGGGAGTTGCTATGACTTCCCTAAATTGCGTCCGTAAGCCTGTAGAAAAAATCGTTCCTTATGTCGACCTAAGAGTCGGTGACGAAGGAGAAACATACGATTTCGTTAAGCACGGCCATTCTTACTATTACGCAACCGTACACCGTGGAAACGGAATTCTTGTTAAAGCGAGAGACGGTCGACCTCTAAAATTGGAAGGAAATCCGGAACACCCGGTTTCTCAAGGGGCTTTGGGCGCGACTACGCAGGCGGCAATTTTCGATTTATACGATCCGGATCGTGCGCAAGATCCTGCGCTAATCGAAACCGGAAAAGAAAAGAAAATCGATTGGTCCGTTTTGGATTCGAAAGTTCGGGAAGCTCTAAACGCAAACAAAGGTAAAACGGTTATAGTAACTCCTCCGCTGGATTCTCCTGCAACGAAAGGACTCATTGGCGAGTTCTTAAAAGCTGTCGGAGGCGGAAAGCATTACGAAGTTTCCTTAACTTCCGCAGAAGAAGCGGTTTCTAAGGGTCAAGCGGCATCATACGGAAAAGCCCTGATTCCTAACTATCATTTTGACTTAGCAAATGCGATTCTTTCTATCGATTGCGATTTTATGGGTGGATGGCTTTCGGGTGAAGAACATCAGAAAGATTTTTCCAAACGTAGAAATCTCAGAAAGGGTGGAAAAGAAGTAAACTTCTATGTCGCGGCAGAATCCGTTCCGACTGTGTCGGGATCCAATGCCGATCTTCGTCTTCCGATTCGTCCTGGAGATCAGACAAAGTTCGCGCTTGCGATCGCTGCCGCCCTTGGAGAACTGGGAGCCAATACTAAAGACGCTCTGAACGGAGCTACGCTGGCAGGTTTGGCTACCGAGCTGGGATTGGATGCGGAGAATATTAAGAAAACTGCAAAAGCTCTTTGGCAAAACAGAGGGAAGTCCTTAGTAGTTGCCGGCGGACTTTCCGCAGCCACTAAAGATGCAGTCGATCTTCAGATTCTAGTGAACTATTTGAACTCCGCGTTGGACAACGACGGAAAGACTGTAGATCATTCCAATCCGAAAAAAGAAGGATCGGCCGATTATTCCGGAAATCTAAAAGAACTCGGCGCGCAACTCAAGCAAACTAAGGTTGGAGTTCTTTTTCTATACGATACTAATCTTGTTTATCAAGCAGGCGAAGAATGGAAAAACCTTCTTCACCAGGCAGCGTTGGTGGTTAGCCTTTCGGATCGTGCGGATGAAACTGCGATCGCATCCAATTACTTGGCTCCGACCACGCATTTCTTGGAATCTTGGGGTGACGCAGAAGTAACGAAAGGAATTTTCTCCATTCAGCAACCTGCAATTAGGCCTCTTTTCCGCAGCCGCTCTTTCGAAGACAGCTTGATTCAGTTCGCTGGAGGTTCTCTCGGCGGAGAAAGCGTATTTTATGAATATCTAAAGAATTCTTGGGTAAAAAAACTCGGCTCTAAGCAAAAATGGGAAGATCTACTTCGCGTAGGAACTACCGTAAAAGCTTCCGATAAAAAGATCGCGACCGGTGCATCTCGTGGATTTAACCGAGGTGCGCTTAAGAAGATTTCTTCCACGTCGGCTGGAATTCGATTGGCTCTTTACGAAAAGATTGCGATCGGCGACGGTAGAGGGGCGAACAATTCTCTTTTACAAGAACTTCCTGATCCGGTCACTAAGGTTACTTGGGACAACTATGTATTGATTTCTCCCCAACTTGCAAAAGAGAAAGGCATTCAATCCAACGACGTTGTTCTCGTTAAAACCGCAAATCATTCTATCGAACTGCCTGCACAGGTTCAACCCGGTATGCACAAAGATACGATAGGTATTGCCGTCGGCTACGGAAGAACCGCCGTCGGAGTCGTCGGAAACGGTGTAGGTAAGAATGCCTATCCGCTTTCGGAAGGCGGTGTGTTCTCGGGAATTTCCGTGACTTCGATAGAGAAGACCGGAAAGACATACAAGCTGGCTTGCACTCAGCACCACCATATGCTATCACCCGGTTTCGGTTATCCGGATCGGCCTTTAATCCAATCCACTTCTATCGAAGACTACCGTAATGATCCGGCCTCCGGAAAGGCGGAGTCTGAAATTCCGAAGATCAAAAAAGACGGAAAATTGGTGGATGCTCGGGGCGGGAATCCGGTGTTCGATTATCCAGGCTATCGCTGGGGAATGAGCATCGACTTGACTGCATGTACGGGATGCTCTGCTTGCGTAATCGCTTGCCAAGTCGAGAATAATATTCCTGCAGTAGGAAGAGACGAAGTTCGAGTCGGCCGCGAAATGCATTGGATTCGAATCGATCGTTATTATATCGGTAATCCCGATAAGCCGGAAGATCTGCAAATCGCGCATCAACCGGTGATGTGTCAGCATTGTGAAAATGCTCCTTGCGAAACGGTTTGTCCGGTTCTTGCGACTGTTCACGGTTCGGAAGGAACCAACGACATGATTTATAACCGCTGCGTAGGGACTCGTTACTGCTCGAACAACTGTCCCTTTAAAGTACGTCGTTATAACTGGGCGCAGCATTGGTATAACGAAACTGGAGCGCAGAAAGGTGCAAGAGCACCTCGCTATTTGGGACTCAATCCTGAAGTTACCGTTCGCGGTCGCGGGGTCATGGAAAAATGCACCTTCTGTTCTTCTCGTATTGCTGAGAAAAAGATCCAAGCTAAGAACGAGGGTCGCACTTTGAAAGACGGCGAACTTAAGACTGCTTGCCAGCAAACTTGTCCGGCCGACGCGATCAGCTTTGGAAATGTGAACGATAAAGTTTCCGAAGTCGCTAAACTCAGCACGGATCCAAGAGCTTATCGCTTGCTAGAATATCTAAACGTCGGTCCCTCGGTTGCTTACTTGACCAGGGTCAGAACCAAGATCTAATCCGGAGTAAAACGAAGCGCTATGTCTATACCTAACGCAATCAAAGAAGCCCTGGATATCCAGCCCCTGGTCACCGGCGGCAAATCCGTTCGTGACGTAACGGAGGATATCCTCAAGCCGGTCGAAGCCTTTCCTACTTCCTTATGGTGGAAGGCATTTCTTTTGGCTTTAACGATTACAGTAATCGATTTGGGTATCATCGGATACCTAGTGTATGAAGGCCTTTATATCCTCGGGATTAATAATCCTGTAGGTTGGGGATTCTTTATCGTCAACTTCGTGTTCTGGATCGGTATCGGTCACGCAGGCACATTGATTTCTGCGGTTCTTTACTTGTTTCGCCAAGAGTGGAGAACAGGGATTAACCGTGCCGCGGAAGCAATGACGATCTTTGCGGTACTAACTGCGGCATCGACATTGATCATCCATATCGGACGTCCGTGGATGGGTTACTGGTTGTTTCCGTATCCGAACGAAAGAGGGCCTCTTTGGGTAAACTTTAGATCGCCCTTAATTTGGGATACTTTTGCGGTATCGACCTACTTAACGATTTCGTTGGTATTCTGGTATATAGGACTCATCCCCGATATCGCTTCGGTTCGCGATCGGGCTACCGGCAAAGTTCGAAGAATGGTATATGATATACTTTCTTTCGGCTGGGTCGGTTCCAATAGGGCTTGGTCGCACTTGGAGACGGTTGCGATGATTCTTGCGGCGCTATCGACTCCTTTGGTTCTTTCGGTGCATACGATTGTATCCTTCGACTTCGCAGTATCGATACTTCCCGGTTGGCATACGACCATCTTCCCTCCGTACTTCGTCGCTGGGGCAATCTTCTCGGGCTTCGCCATGGTGGTAACTCTCATGGTTATCGCGAGAGAGGTATTCAATCTTAAAGATTACATTACTATGAAGCACCTGGAAAATATGAACAAGGTGATCATGGTAACCGGTTTGATCGTAGGACTCGCTTACTCGACGGAGTTCTTCATGGCTTGGTATTCCGGCAACGAATATGAAGGATTTGCATTCGTGAACCGAGCTTTCGGACCGTACGGATGGGCCTACTTCATTATGTTTAGCTGTAACGTGTTTGCTCCCCAGGTATTCTGGTGGAAGAAATTACGGACTAGTATTCCGGTTATGTTCATCATTTCGATTATCGTGAATATAGGAATGTGGTTCGAGCGTTTCGTGATCGTAATGACCCTGCACAGGGACTTCTTGCCTTCGAGCTGGGATGTTTATATTCCGACGGTTTACGACTTCATGATGCTTTTAGGAACCTTCGGTATCTTCTTCACCCTATTTTTACTCTTCTGTAGATTGCTCCCGGTAATCGCCGTTGCGGAAATAAAAACGGTTATGCCCCATAAAGATGGAGGCCACCACTAATGTATAAACCACTTAAAGAACAATTTCATTCCTTTCAGGAAACAGAATCGGGAGTATTCGGTTTATTCGATACCGCTTCCCAGATCGTAGACGCGGCTCAAAAGACAAAAGAAAAAGGTTATACCGGATTCGATTGCTTCACCCCGTATCCGGTCCACGGGCTTGACGATGCAATGGGTCTTTCTCGTTCGGGAATACCTTGGGTGACTTTCTTTATGGGACTTTTCGGTTGTACTGTAGGGTTTGGAATGCAATACCTAACGCATAAGTATGACTGGTCTATAAACATCTCCGGTAAAAGCCTGAATGCTTGGTTTGCATATATTCCGATCACATTCGAATTCACCGTTTTCATGGCGGGGGTTTCGACGGCTGTAGCATTATTCATTCTTGCCAAACTTCCGAGGTTGAATCGGAAAATCTTACATCCGGATATTACTAACGACAAGTTTGCGCTCTGGATTCCTTCCAACTCCGCAAATTATTCGGAAAGTTCCGTCACCGAGTTCATTAAAAGTCTAGGCGCAAAATACGTCGAGACGGTGAAATAGGAGAAACGAAATGATTTCCCTGAATAAGTTTTCCATCCTTTCATTCTCAGCTCTCTTACTTTGGAACTGCGAATCAAAGACGCCACCACTAGAATACATGCCCGACATGGCTGACTCAGTCGCAAGGGAAGCGCAGGAAGCTGAGCCTTTCTTTGCCAATAATTCGGCGGTTCGGCTCCCGCCCAAGGGCGCGGTTCCGGTCGACTACTATCCGTATGAATATAGAGGCCTGGATATTTCAGTAATTCCTAATAAAGGTCTCGCAAATCCATTCAAAGCGGATTTTGCAAATCTTAAGCGCGGGGAAGATAAATACCAGACCTATTGCAGTCCTTGCCACGGAGTCCGCGGTGCAGGAAACGGTTTCGTAGTAGGACCTGCTCCGAAATTAAATGCCGGACAGAGTGATGGAAGTCCTATGGCGGCTCTAATATCAGCGAGTGCGAAAGCGTATTCGGACGGGCAGATTTATCACGCGATGACCGAAGGGAAGGGACGTATGAACAGCTATGCTTCTCAAATCGCTCCCGAAGATCGTTGGAAAATCGTCCTCTATATCCGGAAGCTCCAGGATCACGACAATAAGACCAACAAGGAAACGGCTAAGAAATAATGGACGTTAAGGTAGAACAAAACCTCATCAACTATAAGCTGGATTCCAAAACCAGAACGGCGCTGATCGGAATGATTATTGTCGGTCTCGTCAGCCTCGCGATTGCGGCATTTGGCCTCGGTCATGAAAATCTACGTCATGACGGCGGACATTCCAATCCAGCTTGGTCTGCTTATCTGGTTGGAACCTTTTTCATTCTGGGTATCTCGATAGCCGGAATCTTCTTCACTGCTCTTGGTCATATAACCGGCGCCCATTGGCCCGTAACCTTGCGACGCATATCCGAAGGATACGGTATGTTTCTTCCTGTTGCAGGCGTATTATTGGTCATCCTAACTTTGGGCGCCCATGATCTATACGAATGGACTCACGAAGAAGTCGTCGCCCATGATCATCTTCTTCAACATAAAAAACCGCTGCTGAATATGGGTTTCTTCACCGGGATTCTCATTTTCTTAAGCGTGGTATGGTCCGCATTCGGTTATCTATTCTATAAGAGATCGGTCGCGCAAGATACGGATAAGGACGTAAAGCATACTCAATTCAACGCGAAACTCTCGGGTGGATTTATCGTTTTCTTCGCCTTATCTTTCTCGCTCGTTTCGTTCGAAGTGATCATGTCTCTTACCCCTCATTGGTTTTCCACCATGTTCGGAGTTTATTGCTTTGCGGCAGCTTACCAAGCAGGGCTTTCTTCGCTCGTCGTCGTGGCTTACTTTCTGAAAAAGAAAGGATACCTGGGAAATCTCGTGAATGAAAATCATATTCACGACTTAGGTAAGTTCATGCTCGGCTTCACCGTGTTCTGGGCTTACGTAGGATTTTCCCAATTCATGCTGATTTGGTATGCGAATATTCCCGAAGAAACTTTCTTCTTTGAGCAACGCTTAACCGGCGGTTGGGAATATCTTACGTTAGCGATTCCTGCAATTAAGTTCGCGATTCCTTTCCTACTTCTATTAAACCGCCCGAATAAACGAGATATTAATTTCTTAATGAAAGTCGCGGTTTGGATTCTATTTACGCAAGCTACGGAAATCTTCTGGCTGGTATATCCTGCAAACTTCGTGGATTTCTCGCTCGGCGGTTATATAACAAGTTTAGGTTCCGTAGTTGGAATGGTCGGTCTGTTTGGACTGGTTCTTCTAAAACGGTTGGAGAAAGCTCCGCTGATTCCGGTCGGCGATCCGAGGCTGGAAGATTGCCTCCATCATCACCAATAGAGGAAGGATCATGAAGAATAGAATAATTAATTTAGCGATCCTTGGAACGTTAACACTTGCGTCGGGAGCTTGCTCCAACTCGGCACAAATTGTAGGTAATGTAAATTGTCCTACTTTAGAAAAAGGGTTGGAACCTACGGTTGGAATTCTTTCCGACGAAAAGGAGAATCCAGTAATCGTTAACAAATTGCCAATTGGAACCGTGGTAAGAGTTTACGACTACAGAAATCATTCCATTCATCCAAAACCTTCGGTTCGTATAAAAACCGATAAGACCGAGGGCTGGGTGAGTCCGACTTGTTTGGTCGTAAATCAAAATCCGGAAAATTCCGTTTTTGCATGGGGTTATCGTAAGGATTATAAATATTTCTACGAGCCGGCCGATCTGGATCATTACTCAAAAGGATACGAATTCGAAGTTTATAAGAATCTTCCGAAGGAAAAAATTCCTTTAGCGGAGTTAGCTCCGGAATTAAAGGAAAAGAAAAACTAACAGTGATCTTAGGTTTCGGTTGGATGAATTCCTACCGAAATCTTTTTCTTCGATCCATGGCGAGTTAGTTTAGCGAAAGCCGTCGAGCAAATTGTTCGGCGGCTTTTTTATTTCTTTTCGGTTTCTATGATCCATCTCGTTCTTTTTTCCAGTTTCCCTGTCTTTAATTTGGGCGTGCGAGAATAGATTAATACAATGAAATTTATCCCAAAAAATCTTGCATCCATCTTCGTCGCGGTCTTGTTTCTCCTTTCCTGCAACTCTCATTATATTCTTAAGGAAGGAAAAAAAGATATTTCCTCCTTCGTACTCAAAAAAGGAGTTTCAGTCGTCATTGTAGGTTTTCTACCGTACCAAGTCTCATCAGCGGGTAGATTCTACACCGCGACTGTGAATCCTTCGCAACGGATTCAGCTTTCGGAAAAAATCGGGCAGCCTGCCGGCAATTTGAAAGTAAGAGGGATTCGAAAAGATATACCTCCTGAAAAAGTAAAAGCCTTTGTCGAAACTTATATTAATGCGGTCAAGAAATCGGGGATAGAGGAGATTTTATCCGTTGTCGATGCCACTAAAGAGGATCCGAATGCGAAAGAGTCTACGATTCGATTAAAGGATTTAGGAGCGGACTATTATGTTTTGGGGATTCTTAACCCGCCTTTTCAGAAATCTAATATAGGTCTAGAGATAATACACGCGTTTAGTCACTTGTTTTCCATGATAACCGTAGGATTAGTTCCATCCATTTTATGGTCCGATGCGAAAGCGACCGTCTTAGTTTATGATAAAAATTTAAACCAAATCTGGTCAAAAGAATACGATGCGCCGTATTTTGTGTATCGGGCGATTTGGGCAAAGCCCCATCCTAAAGAATGCGAACAAGGAAGAATTTGCGATTTTGAAAATTTCGGCCCGGTTCCGGCATTTGCGTTCAAACCGGTATTGCCGGAGCTTGAATCCGATTTGGCACAGTTTTTAAATTCAAAGTAAATTCTATCAAACGATATCGATACGCGATTTAAACTGACTTAGTATGAAAATCAAGGGATCGATAGACGGATTTCTTTCGGACCGAAGAATGTTTTTTTAGTGGATTTGTTTATAGATTTCATTTCAAATTCTATTCTTCGGAAATGAAATCTATGCCAAGAACCGTCCTGCTTATCTTTTCGATCTACGCATGTATTTGCACCTGCGCCTCTCGTTATTATACGAAACTACCGCAAGGAAAGCCGGAAATTCCGAAAGTAGATCGAAGTTTGCGAATTGCATATATCGGCTTTCATACCTTTCGTGCCTCGACGTTTAAGAATCCTGATGGCACGGTGGCTTTCGAAGCCTTAACCGAACCCGATTTGAGAACGTTGAAAAACCCTTCTATAGGTATTTTCCCATCGACAGTCGATCTCAAATCTACGGGGATTCGCAAAGATATTCCGCCAGAGAGAGTCCAATCATTCGTGAAAGCGTATCTTTCCGAAACGGGCCCTTCAGGGATAAGAGAATTGGAAAAATTTTTGGATATTAAAAAGGAAAGTCAATCCTATGTGTATTCCTTAAAAATTCTTCCTTTCGATTATTATATTGTAGGAATTCATACTCCGCCGTTGGAGAATTCCTCCCGAATATTTTGGAATTTTGTAACGCTAATATCGGAACTAGTAAGCATTGCAAGTTTGGGAATCCTACCGTCTTACGAAACGTTCGAAGCTTCCACTACTGTAATCTTCTTTGACGCTAATTTGAATCGGTTAAAGGAATTGCATTATAATAATAATTATACCGTCTTGAGAGCTCTCTGGGCCACCGCGAATCCGCCGGAATGTAAAATTGGAAATTTAAGTTGCTTAGGAATGTTTAGCCCGACGATTCGAGCGAATCAACCCATCGTTTTTGAAGGAATGATTCCTAGGATCAATGCAGATATCGTAGAGTCGTTGCGCACTCTTAAGTAGATTGGGGCTAAGAGATTTGCTAGGAGAGATCCGGTAACTCCGTCCCATGAAACGATGGAATTCTCCGCCTCTATCTTCTTTATATTGATCTTGCAAATTTACGGATGATATTAAAAATTTAATTATGGGAATACTGCGTCGGCTCTTTTTGATTTTACTGACATTTTCGATTATAGTGCCGATTTCGGCCCAAACTCTTTGGGATAATTTGAATTCGATGGTACCTGAAGGAAGTGGATTCGTTTATAGCTTCGATCCGAATAAAAAGACCGAAGCTTTCGATAAGACCGCGTTTTTTCTTTCCGATTACCTATATCGGGATCTTTTTTATATTACGGATTTGGATAGGAGAATCGAAGACAATTATAAGTTTAAAATTATCTCGGCTGTGTTGCATAATTTAACCGAAGACAATCCTCAAGTCCTCATATATAAAAATTATGTTGCGGGTAAATCGTTGAATGTGGCCATCCGATTGGTGACGAATAAGGAAAAGCCGACCGAAAGAGCAATTCTCTTCATGACGAACCTTATGCAAGGCGGAAAGTTGGCGGAAACTTCGGAGCAACTGGACCAATCTTTTGGACGAATTTTCGTCCTTACACCGACCGGAAAGCTGGTCCAATTGAACGATTTCGAAGATAAGAAGAAAGAAGAGAAACTGGATCGCAATCAACGAGCGGACGCATATCTTTTCGACGAAAAACTGGAGAATGATCAGAATATTCTCCCTCTCCTAACCGAACACTTAAAGGAAGAAAAGGACCCTTATCGGTTCTTTGTAGGGCATGTTACTATGGCCCAGTATTTCTTATCCGTAAATAAGTTTGAAGATGCGAAAATTTGGATCGAAAAAGCCGAACAACTTCGTATGCGGACAAAAGAAGGCGATGTAAGTTGGGATGCGCCGCTTCGACTAGTGACGTTTAATTACAATTATCTAAAGTTATTTGAAAAAGACGGAAATCAGCTCCCTGAAGGCGATAAGAACGAGTCGGCTGAAAATCCCAAGCCTTCCCAGAAATCAATGAAGAAAAGTAAAAAAGACAATCAGTAATCGCACTAGAGTGAATGGTGATCGCCTTATCCAGGAAGCCGATAATTCTTAAATTCCGGTTAGGGTTCAAAAAAATTCTCTAATCAGGATCAAAGAGGGAATTATGCGTAGAATTAGAGGATTGAGAGGAGATTGATCTAAATCCGTCTTACTCCCTCGAACGAGTAGACAAATTTTTCTTAATTCTTTTTTCTACGTTTCTTTAGATTTCCGAATTTATTAAAACCGTTTCGTTTTTGCTATTCTACTAAACTGACTTGCAGAATAAGTAACGTGTGGAAGTTTAGATGGATGTACAGTGTTAGACTTCTTTCTGCTCTAATCATGCTCTTATCGTTTCCCGTTTTTCCCTGGGGATCTCATTATCTAATCATGGACCGTGTTCTAGAACACAAATCGGTTTCTTACGCAAATGAAGAAGTTCCCGTTGAAGAATTAGAAACATTTGTTTCAGCCGAAGCGAAAGGGCTTAAAGGGGTCTTTGATGATTACTTTACTTGGTTAAAGAATCGAGGTTCTAAGCGATTTTTAAGTTATGAATTCAATATAGACGCTGCCCGTAAATCTCCGTTGGCTGAATTCTTGCGTGCAGCAAGATTACGCCCAGCTCATAAATTTTACTCAGTTCGAAGATTGCTTCCGGGCGAGACCGCCAAATATAATTTAGTAAATTCCTTTTTGGTATATCCTTATCTTGAGAAGAGAGAGATGGATCGATATTCGTTCGAGAATATTAAGACACGTAAAGTAAGCATACGATCGATTTTGACTACTTTTGTCGACGAACCGGATTGGGGAATGGATCACGAGCTTTGGAATGTCGTCGAATACGGATATGGCAAGCAGCCATTCGGGAATCCGAAAGGAGAAAGTAGTAAGGCTCCGTTTCATATGTATTTTCAGCACGAGAATTTTTTCGTCAGCAAATTCGCGCCCGAAATGACCAGCGGTAGCATGCTACCGGATCGCGTGGAATTATTTCGAAGACTTTCCGAATTTGCCGGAAAGACAAATCATCCTTTCTGGAAATATAGATTTGCGGCCTGGGCCTCCCATTATGTTCAAGATATCGCGCAACCGTATCACTCCAAGGCGGTTCCATCCGCAGGATATTATTATTATTTAAAATATGCGTTGGCTTCGAAGGAAAACAAGGTCAAGATAAAGAAGGACACGACGCAGGTTGTTGCTAACCGTCATTTTATATACGAGGATTTTGTTGCGTACGGCTTATATAAATCTTACACGGATAAGAATCCGATTTTTGAAAATTTAAAATCATATTTAACCGGTGGTGATGCATTTCTAACTGGCGTCGATTCGGTCGGCGAGCTATTGGAGGCGGTGGGAGCTAAGGCATCTAGTCATTCCCCCGATATAGATTCTACTATAGTGGCCATATTCGGAAAAACCATTACGATGGACCCGAATTACGATTTAGAACACGACCCTCATTATGAAATTTCGGCTTTCATCCGCGATATCGACCTCGAGAAAGGAAATGAACTCGTTAAAGAATCCGGAAAAGATTTTCAGACGACGGCGCAAGCTACCAGGTCCTTATTGAAATTATTAGGAGCTTATGGACCTCGATAAAAGTTTTGTGGATCGTACTTAAAAGGGAAGTCTTCCTTGATCATCGATAAGGGAATCGAAATCGTTAAAGGAAGAGAATTCGGACCAAACTTCTTTAAATGCGTTTAATAAAAGTTTGCGATAGAATTTTTTATCGTAATGGATTTGTTTGTCGGAAAGTTGAAGCTCTTCTTCGGGCGTATACCTGAGCCCTTTGGATTTCGATGCTTGGTTCAGAACCAGGTATTTGACTTTTTCTCCGGCCTGGACTTGCATTCCCAGTTCTCGAAGTTTATGCAGAGACAGAGAGGTTGCGCTATCCACTTCGTATTCTTCCAGATCTTTTGTAGTCGATCTTTTTACTAATAACTCCTTCCAGCTGACTTTTCCGTGTCTTAGTAGAGAATCATGCTTGGAATAAATCGATAATATTTCATTTTCAGAATGTTTTAAATCCCGCGTTGAAACTTTAGTACGCATCCATTCCAGCATTTCGGTTTGAGCGGTTCGAATAAATATCGGAAGATCCTTTCTCCTAGCGCAGATTCCTCTGAATTTTAATTTTCCGGATTCGAATCTCCCCATATATCGATTTGCAACCGGCATAAGAGGGTCCTGAGAAGAGGGTGGAAAAGCCAACCAAGTATAGATCCCGTCTACTTCGATTTTTACATCCGTTCGTTGAAAGATTTCCGAACAAAGATTTTCTAATTCCTCGGAAGTAAAAGCCGACGAATCTTCTTTACGGATAAAGATACTATCCGTAATAGCGTGTATGAAAACATAACCTCTTTCCTCGGTCGCTTCTTTGGCCGCTAACAGCTTTTCTCTCGCGAAGGCGTTAACGCTTTCGTGGCTTTCTAAACGACCGAACTTAGCATTTCTATAGCCTAGATAACCGAACGAAGTAACCAGCATCCATTTTAAACTAGATTGTCTGGCATCGTATTCGTCCTTCCTATCGTCGTTTTCGATTACTTTTCGTTTATAATAAGCCCTTCGATCCAATACGTGTTTTAGGGCTTCGGAAACGATACCGATTCTTTTATCACAAATATGATAACCGATACCGGGAACGATGGGAGTGTTAGGATCCGATTCGCAGCAGGAGCAATTTACGCATTCGGGAGAAATATTATGTAATACCATAACGCTCGGATACATTTGCGCAAAGTCGAGTTGTGCTACGTTCTCAGCCGTTTTCCCGAAAGATATATCGGGTTGAAAAACCAAACCTCCTTTGTCGGCTTCTAATAGTTGAAGCGCCGTTTTTGGAGATTCGACGGCGCTTTTTTGCCAAGGAACAAGATATCCTCTTCTTAACGCTACGTCCGTTTCTATATAAGTTAAGGCTTTGCCTGTAGAAGCTCTCGCCATTCTTTGAATCGGTAATCTAGATAATCTTGCCAATTCCACGATTCCTGCTAAGTACGCTTCTTTATAAACGAAACTATTGGAGGAATCTATATGCCATCTTCCGAATAAAGGATAGGAAGGTGCCCGGAAAACTATATTACCATAGGTGAAATAACTGGTTCCTTTTGTGGTAATATGTCGACGGATAGGGGCCGTCTTATCCCTATCAAAACAGGGAAGAAAACCCACTTTTTGCGCATAAGAGAATAGTTTCGGAAAGATGATATGGTCTCCGTAAGAGGAAAAAATAATATCCGGATCTTCTTTCTGAAGAATCGAGTCTATTTTGATTAGGAGCTCCCTGGGACTTTCCACGGAGAGTCTATATGAATGTTCGTCGGTTTGTAGGATTAGCGGATTATTTTGAAACCCTATTCTATGACTTTTTTCTAATCTCATATATATGGATTTAAATGTGGGAATTTTATAATCCATATCGGGAATTGAAGAACGGGATTTTATTTTCCTAATTTGTCTTCCGTTATCGAATACGATATAACTCAATTTTACTTCACATAGCGGGAACAGGCCTTTGTGAAACATATAACTCGTGGGAACATCTATATCGGAATGGTAGATATCGAATTTTCCATAAAGAGCATATAATTTTTTCGTAATTCTTGCTAGAATCGAAGGACGAGAAACGACTAATTTTAAAACCGGAACGGTCCGATTTTCGTAAAATAGATTTCGTTCCTCATACTGAGGGTGATCGCCTAAAGCATCAAGTTCATAGAGTCTCCGAACTAACTTTTTAAGAATTCCTTCGTCTCCTCTCGCGTAGATGATCGGCTGATAAGAATCAAAGAATAGAAGCGATTCTCCCGTATATGTTTTTATCCAGAGATAGATTTTATCTTCGGTATGATATACGTCGAATAAATATCCTTTTGCGAATTGAGATCGCTTAGGAGGCATCTCCCGCGTTCCCATTCTTCAATTTCTCGATTTCCCTTTTTAGAAGAGACGTTTCCTTTTTTAGATCTATGACCATTGTAAGTAGCATGGAATCGATCGGATAAGGAGACGAAGCCATAACGCCGGCTTGCACTTGCATTTTTGCGATCCGTATGAGCTCATCAAAAATCGCCTGGTCCGGTCTTCGCAAACCTCTTCTGAATTCATTCAAACTGGATTCCACTTGCTGCATTTGCCTGGAGTAGGGGATAACCGTTCTTCCCATATTTATTCCTCTTCTTCGGTTTTTAAAGGTGCACTTAACGTTCTATCCGAATGTAATAACCCTTTTCTTGTTTTTAAATAGGAGTGACCGCTTTCTATTTTGAGCTCCCAAATATCATCGGCTGTCGATATGAGTTTGGGAAAAAAACGTTGGAATGTGGGGTGGGAGTATCCTAAAGATTCGATCACTATGATAGGTAATTCCTTGTCCTTGAGGAGCTCCAAAACCAAATGCATTTTATCCAATAGGTAACGTCCTTCATCTTCCTGCACGTCCCCGTCGAAGAATTGTTTACATGGTGCCAAAAGGAAATAAATAGTGTCCTCTCTTCTGCTTTTCACAATCGATAATAACGAATCCAAAATTTGATACGGTGTAAAGGCACGTTGGATTAAAATATTTTGTAGGAGTTCCTCAGGGGGGAGTCGGTCTCTCCGTGTTTCTGCAGTGATCGTAAACGGGTTGAAGCGTATCGCACAGTCCAAGTTAAAGATCTTAAATCCGGAAGCCGCAAATGCATATTCCCAACGTAATGCTAAGCGATAAATGCCTTCCCGGCCCGTAAGCATACCGATTCCCTTACGATTCCAGCCCAGGATGGGGCGATATAAATCGGTAGCAAAATCTCGAAGGGAGTCTACATGCATGTATACTACATATACGATATCTATTTAAATGTAAAGTAAAAGATTTTGGGGAAAATCCCACCCTAACTTTGGGTGGGGGGCGGGGGTGGCTTTTTTTAAGAGTCGATTATGTAGCATAAAAAACAGAAATCGTCAATCTTAAATCGGAAAAAAGCCTGTTGGAGCTCCAACAAATTTGTAAATAAAAAAAATCTTGAAATAACGACGGGATGTATTGCGCACGTCGATGCGAATTGCTCATCGTGCTTCAAAGTGGAAAGCGGCCGGTTTCAAATCGGAATTTTTGACAGATCCGCCTCGGAATTAATAGAGCGCTAAATTAAACAAAAGATATATTCTATTTACATAATATTTGCGGCTATTTCTTAAATGTCGAAATTTTAAAGAATACGTCTTCGCATCTAAGATTCTTTCGGATTTGCTAACAGTGGCCCGATTTTAGTTGCTCGACCGATCCGAAATTGCAAAGGAATCACAAAGCTTGGGAGTAAATGCGATATTGTGAACAAGTATCCCAAGTTAAAGGAGCAGACCTATTCATATCGACAAAAGACTGACAAACAAGCGATTCTTAAAAACGCATTAAATGGGCGATCGATTTTAGCGAGAAATGGGGGTTCTATCGAGGACTCTTATTTTTCCGAAAAATTCGTTTATTCAAACGATATGTGAATTAAGACTCCGCAGGAATTCAAAAATATCCGCTACCGAATCGAATGAGAGTTTTTGACGGACCGACTCCTCGCTCGAAAGAGTACGGAACGATTCACTCATTAAACCATTTTTTTCTACGAAAATATAGCATCATCCAGGCAGGGATGCTTCCGATCGTCGCGATAGTGATCCAAAACATAATATCGCTGGAAAATGGCAGGTCGGTGAAATTCATCCCGAAAAAGCCGGTTAAGAAAGTTAAGGGAAGAAAGACCATAGATACCAAAGTCAGTTTCTTGATTATCTCGTTCGTCTTCTGAGACAATAGCGAGAAATACGCGTCCATCGAGTTCCCGATAAGGTCCCTGTCCATGTCGATGGTTTCCACCAGTCGGCTTAAATGATCGTAAACGTCCCTAAAATAGAATCTAATTCTTTGTGTCAGGAATTTGTTCTCATGCCGCATGATCAGATTCAGCACTTCTCTTTGAGGGGAAAGAACCCTTCTCATTCGAACTAGATTTCTTTTTAAAAAGAGCATATCTGTAACGAAGTCGGGCTGAACTTCTTTGGTAAGGATTTGGTTCTCCAGATCGGTGATCCCATCCGATACCTCGTCCAGAATCGGAAAATTCGAATCCACCAAAAAATCGAAAAGAACGTATAAAAGATGATCGGTTCCTTTGGCAACTAAGCTTGCCTCCGAACAACATCGGTTCCATAAGGTATCGATTATATTTTCATGATGTTCATGTACGGTGACTATGAAGTTATGGTTGAAAAACGCGTGGGTCTCTCTCGCTAAAAGCTGCTTGCTTCCTGGCGGGGATGAAAAGTTGTGTAGTACGATAAACGCATGATCTTCGTAATCCTCGAATTTCGGCCTTTGATTTCGATTAACGCAGTCTTCGATCGCTAAAGGGTGAAACCCGCAATTTTGGGAGAGAAAATAAAGATCTTCTTCGTTCGGATTTTCAAAGTCGATCCAAATCTTGGCTTTCTTACTTTCCTTATGTAAATCGAATTTGCGTCGTTGGTCTTTCTGGATTTCTAACGGAGAAGCTTTGGAGCCGGAAGGGAATTTTCCATTTCGGTTCATTTTCGGGAAGATTAGGATTCTCATCATAGAAAAACTCTTTATATAATCCGACGAGAAATCCGAGTTTTCTCAAAGTTTGATTTTACGTATTTTCGAGCGCATATACGATATAAGCTCGAAAATCTTCCAAACTGAATTCTTTCCTATTCGTGAGGTAATTTATCATATAACCGATGGTGGAAGAGGACAGATTTTTCACTTCGAATTCGGTATAGTTCGGTTTTAATGCGAGAATTACCTTCTTTGAATTTTCGTAAAAGATCAAATTTACGAGGTGAATATTCCGACGCTTCAGTCTATGTATTTTGGGTTGAAGCATAAGATTCCAATAGAGTCTTAAATATTCTTCGTTTTCCTTTACTAGCTTTATAATCTGTCCGGCAAGGAATTCTATCAATTCTTTTCGATCGTCGGGAGAGGTAAGATTCTCGGGAAGATACTTTTTTAGAATTTTATCATGCGATTGAATGATGCCCACTAAAATGGATTCTTTGGACTCGAAGTAGCGGTACGCTAAACCTAACGATAACCCGGCCCTTTGCGCGATTTGCCGCATCGTTGTGCCGTGATATCCCTGCTCCGAAAAAAGCCGAAGAGATGTTTTTAGGATTAGGTCTCGTGTATCCTTCGCCATTTTTTACCGGATAGAATAAAGAACCTTGCGAGATCCAATTCTTTCACGGTTTGTTTCCATGCGATTCTTATAAGCGAACGCTTTTTCCGGTTTTAAAATCGAAAGAAGATCATAGAGTTCGATTTCGAACTGAAGCATAGCCTCCGCTACTTCTTCAGCCCCTTTCTCTACTGACCGTTTGGCATCCACGCAAACGTGTCTCGAGTTTATTTTATCGGGCCCGATTTCTTCGGCTATTTTCCGGAAGTTCTGCTTCGTAATCGTTCCGCCGACGGAGGTTTTTTTCCCACGATCCTTGGAAATAGTCACGATCGTTTTGGTGACTTTCATGACTTCCTCATCGTCGGGAATCAGGCCCATCGAAGCGGATAAGTCGGATCGAGCTGCAGTCACTTGATCCAGCTCTTCGAAGGATTTTGAATCCACGATTTCGAGCAGATTCTTATATCCGGTAATCGTTTCCAGATTCATGGCTTTGAATACTTTTCGAAAAGTAACAGGGGGGAGCATGCTTCTGAGAGTGGCGATGAAGTTCTTGAGCGCATAGGCCGATTCGATCATCGGAGCCGAAATGCCTTCGATTTCCTCTTTTACGAGCATTCGGATATCCGTCCGCGCTTCCGGTCCCCCGATTTTGACCGTAACCGGCACCACGTCTTTGGCAACCAGGTGGAGAACCCTGATTTCCTCTGCGTCCATATCCTCGGTTTCCGTTCCACCCTTTAAGCCGACGATAGGATAGGTCGTCGTCAAAGAAACAAGGTAGCGGCGAAGTTCGATGATTTTACGGTCAATCTGCTCTTTCACCTTTCTAGTATCGTCCTTTCTATGAAAAGCGTAAGGATTTTTGGTGCGTGATTGACGGGAAATCCTAATCTCCTTTCAATAGACCTATGAGCGAGCCCCAGGGCATTCCATCTAAAAAAAGCCTAATTTCGGGATTTGTAGAAGACGAATCGATTTCTTCCACTTTTTCATTCATCGTAATCGTTGTTCTGGTTTTGGCATTTAAATCCTCGGTATTAGATGCCAATAATATCCCTTCCGGATCCATGATCCCGACTTTAAAAATCGGGGACTTTCTTTTCGTTAATAAGATGAGGTATTCCTTTAGAATGCCATTTACGGAAAAGGAACTGTTTCGATACGATAATCCTAAAAGAGGGGATATCGTAACATTTATTCCTCCGCAAAGGGCAATGACGGAACCGGGAGATACTCGGGACGGTTTTTTTCCTAAGCGTTATGTAAAACGGGTCATCGGTTTACCCGGGGACACGATTCGAATCACTTTGACGAATATTCGTAGAGACAATCACTATTCCACATACTCGGCGTTAGAGTACAAGGAAAAAGGGAGTTCCGAATTTACGAAGTATAAATATAGGGAGATCCAACCCGGCACCCTTTTGTATGACCTGGATAATACGCGGGCCTTGAGCGGCTTCTTATACAAAGAAGAAAAACCCGGTTTTGAGCATTACGTTTTAGAAGGGAGCGATTCCCTTTACTATCACGGGTCCGATTGCTATAAACCTAGCGGTTGTGAAATTCCGGCGGACCATTATATGATGGAAGGAGACAATCGCCCCGATTCTTCCGATTCAAGATATTGGGGATTTGTTCCTAGGGAAGATGTGCTCGGAAAAGCTGCCATGATTTACTTTTCCGTAAATTGGAAAGATTCCGTCTGTCAGTACAAGAGCGGTCAAGAATTAGCCGAGAAAGGTGTCCAGTATGCGGAACAGTACGAAGGCGCAGAACTAAAGAGTAGCTGCGGAGATCCTTCCGCAAATTGGATTCTCCGAACGATTTTATATAGAATTCCTAGAATGGAAGTTCGATGGTCCAGAATCGGGACTATCTTGCAGTAGGCAAACGTTATGCCCGAGCCCGAATCTAAGAAGCCGAAAGAAGCCTCCCCCTGGGAGTTAGCCGGGCTTGGAATGGAATTCTGCTTTATCGTTGTCGGATCAATCTTTATAGGGAACTACCTGGATTCCAAATTCGGGTTTTCTCCCTTCGGAATTTTAGGCGGCTCCGTGATCGGTTTTACTTACGGGATTTATTACATTCTCTATCGTGTCGCAAAGCATGAGAGAGGAGAAAAGTAGCTCTACCTTCGATGCAAGAAGGTCTATTAAATCCAAAAAAATACCTTTTCGGAGCGTTGCTAATAAGCCTTGCATTCCTCACCCTATTTCAGTTCGGACCCGACTTAAATTTTAGTTTCTGGAAAGGCGTTGTCTCATCTCTTCTCCTTTCTTTTTTCTCATATTCAATACGATTTTATATCCTTTTGAAGAATCCGACGGATGGTGTGAACGCGCAATTAGGAACGAACGTTCTATTTTTTTTCATTCATACGGCTTGTTTGTTTACGTTTTTATGGATGGGGGAACGTGAAGGATTTGTAATCGGTTTTTTTATTGCTCATTTCGCGAACATATTAATATTGGTATTCGCAAGGTGAAGGGACGAGCGCCGTTTAGAAGCGTTTTCGACCGATCCGAGCTGAACGTTAGAACCCCGGGGCTTTCTTCCCGGAAACCTGTTTCCCACAAAAGGAAACCGCGCATCTTTTTAAACGTATGTTGAAACGACTCTTTGCTGCAATCCTACTTCTTTCCGCCCTACCTGCGTTCGCGTCCGAATCTGCCGGAGAGGGATTTGATTTAAACGAAGTCTTGGTTCATCACTTGATGGATCACGCCGAGTTTCCTTTGAACATCGGCGGCCATAAGATCTATGAGGATCAGGAAGGTTTCGATCCTTCTAACGATACTATTTTCTTGGACCATCATCACAATAAAAGGTTCCATTTCGTTGGAGGTTTCGATCTCCACATCACTCGCAGGGTGACAATGATGTGGATCGTTTCACTCTTATTATTCGCAATTTTTATTCCTGCTGCTAAAATCATTTCCAAAAATCCTCTGAAAATCCAAGGCCGGTTTGCAAACGTAGTGGAAACTTCCGTCGACTTCCTGAAAAAGGATGTGGTGGATTCCAATATGGACGGCCACGGTCACGGATATTATCATTACATATTTTCTCTGTTCTTTTTTATACTTTTCTGTAACCTCTTAGGTCTGATTCCGCCTGTCGGAGAAATCGTAGAGTTAGGTTCCGAATTTGTACATAGTTACGTTCATGTGGGCGAAGAAGCTGACGAGGCGGTTTCCTCTAACTCGGCTAACGCTCATCACGAACCGATCTGGTTCGCGAAAGTTTGGAACGGGATTACCGTTACGGGTGACGTGTCGGTAACAATGACATTGGCGCTCATGACCATGGCGATGATTTATGCTGCCGGGTTTATATACCAAGGACCTAAGTTCGTGATTCATTCCGTTCCGAACGGGGTTCCTTGGCCTTTATATTTCTTAATGTGGCCTTTGGAGTTTATCGTTTCTCCCGCCGCAAAAACTTTCGCGTTAACCGTGCGTCTTTTAGCTAACATGACTGCCGGTCACGTTATTATTTTGGCATTGATGGGCTTTATTTTCCAATTCAAGGCCTGGGGAATTATTCCCGTATCAATGGCAGGAGCTGGAGTAATTTACGTTTTGGAACTTTTTGTGGCGTTCCTGCAAGCGTATGTCTTCGCCCTTTTAACTTCGCTCTTCGTGGGCTTAAGTATGCATAGGCATTAATTTTTAATCATTGTAAGTTCAAACAGGAGATAGTAGCAATATGGAATTCGGACTAGGATATATCGGAGTAGGAATCGCAGCTGGAATCGCCATCCTCGGTGCAGGTTTAGGAATCGGAAGAATCGGTGGATCTGCTGCAGAAGGCATTAGCCGTCAGCCGGAAGCCGGTGGTAAGATTCAGACCGCGATGATCATTTCTGCGGCTCTTATCGAAGGCGCGGCGCTTTTCGCTCTCGTTATCGCATTCCTCGCAGCAGGAACCTTAAACGACGCCGTTAAGTCTAGCGTTGAAAAAGCTAAAACTGCAGTTTCCGCACCAGCCGAAGGTAAATAATCTTGTTTCTCTTAGCAGCTAAGGGGCTAAACGGTCTTCTTGACGTAAATCCGGGTCTAGTTGTTTGGACCCTGATTACTTTCGGGATCGTCGTACTCGTCCTAAAGAAATTCGCCTGGGATGTTATTCTCAAAGCGCTCGATGAACGGGCTGAGACCATTCAAAACGATATTCGGAAAGCTGCGGACATCCGTTCGGAGGCAGAAGCGCTGCTCAAGGATTACGAAGCAAAAATCGCAGTAGCCCGCGATCAGGCAAACGGAATCGTTTCGGAAGCAAAATCCGATGCGACGAACCTTCGGAATAAGATGTTAGAAGATGCAGCTAAAGACGTGAAGCAATTAAAGGATAGCGCGGTAAAAGATATAGAGCTAGCAAAGTCCAAAGCCCTGGCGGAACTCCAGGAGCAGATCGTAGGTATGACCGTCCAAGTCGCGGGCTTAGTATTAGAAAAGCAGCTGAAAGCGGACGATTATAAATCATTTATCGAAAACGAGCTAGGCAAGATTAAGAAACTGAGTGCTTAATTGATATGAGCTATTCCGCGATTCCCAAAACCTACGCTGCCGCATTTGCGGAGGCAAGTACTTCCCTGGAGGAAGCCGAGCAAGAATTGGACTCGGTACTCCAAGTCATAAAATCGGAACACCAGTTTCGCGACTTTTTTGAGATCCCGTCCGTGACGAAGGAAGAGAAAGAACGCGTCCTAACCAAAACGTTTAAAGGAAAGATTTCGGAAATCACTTTAAACTTTCTGCAAGTGTTATTAAATAGAGGAAGATTTTCCTTTTTATCCGAGATTCATGATGCTTTCAAAGAAGAATTGGATCGGAAAAAAGGACGGGTTCGCGCGAAAGTTCGGAGCTATCCCGCTCTCGATGATGCGCAACTGACGAAATTGCGCGATGTTCTAAAGGATAAATTCAAGTCAGATTTCATTCTGGAAGCTACGGAGGATCCGAGCCTAATCGGTGGTTTTGTGGTCCGTTTCCATGACCTGGCGATCGATTCTTCCATGAAGAACCAGCTAAAGAAGGTAAGACAAGCCTTGCTGGAAACTAAACTACCGGTCGGAGTTGTGTATGAAAATTAAAACAGACGAAATTGCGTCGGTTCTTAAACAAGAAATTCTAAATTATAAAAAAGATCTAAGTGTAGAAGAAGTCGGAACCGTTCTGGAAGTAGGGGACGGTATCGCGAGAGTTTTCGGACTTAGAAACGTTATGGCCGGAGAGCTTGTTGAATTTCAAAACGGAGTTCGCGGACAGGCGTTCAACTTGGAAGATAATTCCGTAGGTGTGATCATTTACGGGGAATATAAGAATATCCAAGAAGGACATACCGTAAAACGGACTAATAAAATCTTAGAAGTTCCGGTCGGACCGGAACTTCTAGGCCGAGTGGTAAATCCGTTAGGCGAGCCGCTCGACGGAAAAGGCCCGATTAATACCAAGCAAACCAGACCTGTGGAAAGCCCCGCACCAGGTATCTCGATGAGACAACCTGTGGAAGAGCCGATGCAAACCGGTATCAAAAGTATCGACGCTATGATCCCGATCGGTCGAGGCCAACGTGAGTTGATCATCGGCGATCGTGGAACAGGTAAGACTTCCATCGCACTCGATACGATTATCAATCAAAAAGGATCCGGAGTGATCTGCGTGTATGTGGCGATCGGTCAGAAAGCCTCTACAGTAGCTACTACCGTCGAAAAACTCAAGGCTGTCGGCGCTATGGACTACACTATCGTAGTTTCCGCTACGGCTGCCGATCCTGCTCCTATGCAATACATTGCCCCCTATTCAGGTTGCTCTTTTGCCGAGTACTTTATGTATAACGAAAAAAAAGCGACCCTGGTGGTGTATGACGACCTTTCTAAGCAAGCAGTTGCATATCGTCAGATGTCTCTATTGCTTCGTCGTCCTCCAGGTCGCGAAGCTTACCCTGGAGACGTTTTCTATCTTCACTCTCGCTTATTAGAGCGCGCGGCGAAATTGGATGAAAAATACGGTGCAGGTTCTTTGACCGCACTTCCGATCATCGAAACGCAAGAAGGTGAAGTTTCCGCTTATATCCCTACGAACGTGATTTCCATCACAGACGGACAGATTTACCTCCAATCAAACTTGTTTGCTTCCGGCGTAAGACCTGCTGTCGACGTTGGTATTTCGGTATCTCGCGTGGGTTCTGCGGCACAGATCAAGGCAATGAAGCAGGTCGCCGGAAAGATGAAGTTGGAATTGGCTCAGTTCCGGGAACTTGAAGCGTTTGCCCAATTAGGAACGGAATTGGATCCTATCACTCAGTCTCAGCTGGATCGCGGTTACAGAATCGTAGAAGTCTTAAAGCAACCCGTATCGAATCCGTATCCCGTGGAAGAGCAAGTAGTGGAAATTTTTGCGGTAACTCGCGGACATATGGATAAAGTTCCGGTACCGAAGGCGCGTGAATTCGGCGTCCATCTGTTAAATACGATTCGTGCGCAATATCCTGAAGTTTTCAAAGCGATTCGCACAGAAAAGAAAATAGCGGATGAAAGCAAACTCGGCGAAGTCGTTTCTAAAATTGCTGGCGACTTCGTCAGGAACCTAAAGTAAGCGGGAGAAGATCTTGGCTACACAAAGGGAAATAAAAAAACGGATCGTATCCGTTAAGAATACCCGAAAGATCACTCGGACGATGGAGATGGTGGCAACCGCTAAATCCAAGAAGTTGAGTGATAGGGTAAACGCTTCCCATCCCTTTTCCAATAAGATTAAGGAGATGGTTGGATCTCTTGCTTCTCTTTCCGAAGTAGTCAAGAGTCCTTATTTGCGGAGACCTAAAACGATTCGCAGCGTGGCGCTTCTTGTAATTACCGCAAACCGAGGGCTTTGCGGCGGCTATAACTCGAACGCCAACCGTTTGGCAAAAAGTCGAATTCTCGAATTAAGAGGAAAGGGCATCGATGTAAGATTGTTCGTAGTCGGGAAGAAAGGTACTTCTTTCTTCAAATTCGCCGGCGAGAAGATCGAGAAATCGTACACTCATATCAACGACAAATCGGGATATAAAGAAGCGGAAGAATTTGCCGATTTTTTCCTGAATCTATTCGCGAAGGAAGAGGTAGATTCGGTCGAAATCGTATCTACGGTTTATCACTCTTCGGCTTCCCAACGTGCGGAAGTAACTAAGATTCTTCCTTTTGAACCGAAAGGAGAAAGCTCTGTCGGAGACAGCGTGGTTTATGAGCCGAGTCCCGAAAGCATTTTGGAATCCTTACTTCCCTTGGTAGTTAAGACGGCTTTTTTAAAGGCGATTTTGGAAGCGAACTGCTCGGAACAGATCGCGCAGCGCATAGCTATGAAGTCCGCAACCGACGCGGCCTCCGATATGATCAAGGTGTTGACCCGCGGATATAACCGTGTCCGTCAAGCTAAGATCACTCAAGAGATCTCGGAGATAGTTGCAGGAGCGGATTCGCTAAACTAGTTTTTATTGGAATTGGAGTTATTTGGATGAGCAAAGGTAAGATCAAACAAATCATCGGGTCGGTTTTGGATATCGAGTTTGAATCCGGGCACCTGCCTGAAATTTTTAACGCACTTGAAATTCAGTCCTCTGCCGGAGGAAAGAAGGAAAAAATCGTAGCGGAAGTCCAGCAACACATAGGTGGTGCTACGGTTCGCGCGATCGCCCTTTCTTCCACCGACGGATTGATTCGGGGTCAGGAAGTTATCGATACCGGGACTTCAATTTCCGTTCCTGTGGGTGAAGTAACTCTCGGGCGGATTTTCAACGTATTAGGAGACGCGATCGACGAGGGGCCGGCAATTCAAGTAAAAGAACGTAAACCGATTCATCGCGCTGCTCCAGGATACGAAGATCTTTCCTCTCGCACGGAAGTCTTTGAAACTGGAATTAAAGTGATCGATCTTCTTGCTCCTTATATCAAAGGAGGAAAGACCGGACTCTTCGGAGGTGCCGGTGTCGGTAAGACGGTTCTTATCCAAGAATTAATCAATAATATCGCCAAGCAGCACGGAGGTTTTTCCGTGTTTGCCGGGGTTGGAGAAAGAACCCGTGAAGGAAACGACCTTTGGCGCGAGATGAAGGAATCCGGCGTTATCGACAAGACTGTCCTTTGCTACGGACAGATGAATGAACCTCCAGGTGCTCGTTTACGAGTCGCACTCTCTGCACTTACGATGGCGGAACATTTCCGTGATTCGATCGGAACGGATGTACTATTATTCGTGGATAATATTTTCCGCTTCTCGCAAGCAGGTTCCGAAGTATCGGCTCTTTTAGGAAGGATGCCTTCTGCGGTGGGTTATCAGCCGACTCTATCTACCGAGATGGGCGCCCTTCAAGAGAGGATTACGTCGACTCGCAAAGGGTCCATTACATCGGTTCAGGCTATCTACGTTCCAGCAGACGACTTGACCGACCCTGCTCCTGCGACAGCTTTCGCTCACTTGGATGCGACTACGGTTCTTTCTCGCGCAATTTCCGATAAAGGAATCTATCCTGCAGTGGATCCATTGGATTCAACATCTCGGGTCATGAATGCGGAAGTTTTAGGACAAGAGCATTACGGTGTGGCTCGAGAAGTTCAGCGGATTCTACAGAGATATAAGGATCTTCAGGATATTATCGCTATTTTGGGTATGGACGAACTTTCCGAGGATGATAAGGTTCTTGTGGCTCGGGCCAGAAAAATCGAGAAATTCCTGTCCCAACCATTCCATGTTGCGGAAGTATTTACGGGATTCCCTGGAAAATATGTCAAATTGGCAGATACTGTCCGTTCTTTCAAAGAAGTGATTTCCGGAAATTACGATCATCTTCCCGAGCAAGCCTTCTATATGGTAGGAACCATTGAAGACGCGATCGAGAAGTCCAAAAACCTGAGGGCATAATGGCTAGTCCTAAGCTAAAGGTTTCCGTCATTTCTCCGGAAAAGCTTCTCTATACGGGAGATGCCGACAGTCTGATCGTGCCAGGAAGCGAGGGATTCTTCGGAGTCCTTCCTGGACACACATCCCTAGTTTCTTTGCTCGGGATCGGTGTTCTGGAAATCAGACAAGGAAGCAAAACCAAGATCGCGGTGATTGAAGGCGGTTTCTTTGAAATCCGTAATAATAATGTTACGATCCTAACGGACCACGGTAGTTTGAAAGAAGAGATCGATTTAGAAGCCGCCAAAAAAGCTCTGGAAGATGCCGAAGTTCTTCCTCTATCCCAGGAGAAAAATCTCCTCCTCCAAAAGGCAAAAACCCGAATTTTAGCGGCTTCCCGCTAACTTTTAGGGTCCTCATATTCCGAAAATCAGTATAAGAACTCTTCTTTCCGAAAATATCGGGAAGAAGAAACGGAGCTCATACGGACTCTCAATCTTGAGATATCCTGTGAGATAATTTTCGGATTGTATTTCCCTGGAAATTTAGGGATCTTCCGGTATAAGTGATATATTGTAGGAAGTATGGCGGACGATTTTAGGATAAACAAAGGAAAGAATCTTCCCGAAGGAAGCGAGGATGAATTTGATCCGAATGAAATGAGTTTGGATGATATAGATTCTCTTCTCTCTTCGGGGGACGATTCTTCGGCCTTTGACTTCGATTCCATACCGGTAACTGAAACGTCGGATCCCGGCGGTTTCGAAGAGTTATTAGCGTCTTCCGGGGAAGAGTATCCGACGGCGTTCGGCGATTTAGAGCCCGCGCAGGATTTTACGGATAACGATCTAAGTATTAATTTAAACGAATTGGATGAAGAAGTCCACCTTGACGAAGATTTCGATTTTGAACTGACCGATCCTCTTATCGATGCGGAAATAGATCGCCTCTTAGATATCGAAGAAGAGGAAGATTCCAATACTTCGACCGAAGCGACGGCACCATCCTGGAAAGATACTGCAGCTGCGTCTTCCACTGCCACCGATCTCGAATCTAAATCGAGTACGGAAAACGCGTTTTCCGATTTGGGATCCTTGGATCTGGGAGATTTTTCGCAGCCTGGGGAAGTTCCTTCCTCGGCGTTTCATTCCGATGATGAACCGTTTGAAACGGATGAACACGAAACCGGCTTTGGCGATCTGGAATTGGAGGACGAAACTCCGATTTCTCTTTCCGATGATGAATTACAAGATATTAATATAAGTGCTAATCTCGCCGATTTCGATATGGAAGAAGAAGAGTCGGAAGACTCGGTCGGACCTACCGCTACGCATCCTATCGAGGACGAATTTCTATCGGATGACGAAGGTCCGATCTCTCTTTCCGACAACGAATTAGGCGATTTATTAGGCGAAGCCCCGCAGACTATCGAGTCACACGAAACGGTTGATAATGCTTTTGCGGATATCGGCGGAGATGACTTTCCGGTCTCCGGCTCGACTCACTCCACATTAGAAGAACCGAATGAAGAAGGGGATATTGCTCTCTCGATCGACGAACTCGACCATTTGCTAACCGACGAAGGTACTACCTCCGAAATCGATTTCGGTCCCGATATAATCGCATCGGAAGAGCCGCAGTCTACGGCGGGATGGGCGGATTTCGAGCCTTCCTCCGAAGAACCGACTCCAGTTATTGCGGAGGATTTTTCCCTTGAAGTACCGGAACAAAATTTGTTATCCGAAGAAGATTCCGACGAACCGATCGCTCTCTCGGATGACGAATTAGGCGATTTGCTATCTTCGGGATCGGAAGAACCTTCCGATTCGCTTTCTTTAAACGATTTGGAAATTCCGGAAGAAGAAATTCAGGGGGCAGAGATGGACTTTGCCATAGGCGAACCGGAAGAGGAGTTGCTGGGGGAACCTATCGCTTCCGACTTCGATTTCGGAGCCGACCTGGAAGCGCCGACCATTTCGGACGAAGAGGAAACAATATCTTTACCTGTCAGCGAGTTCAGCGATTTTACGATTCCGGAAGATGAAAACGATCCGTTCGCTGCGCGAGTGCTGGATGAGGTGGAAGATACCGACGTAATTCCTCCCGGATCCGACTTTTTAACGCATGAAGACGAATCGGAGGAACCGATTGCTCTTTCCGACGACGAATTAGGAGATTTACTCTCTTCCGGAGAAGAAGAAGCTTCCGTACCCGCGACAACACCGGACTTTCTTTCCGAGGAAGAAGATTCCGACGAACCGATCGCTCTTTCCGACGATGAATTAGGGGATTTACTCTCTTCCGGAGAAGAGGAAACTGCGGAAGTCTCGGCGGAACCGGACTTTGGAGATTTATCATTTTCCGATATCGGTGACGGTGAAGAAACGGAACGTCTGACAAAAGAGATGGATCTTCTTTCCGACGAGGAGGCCGACGAGCCGATTGCTCTTTCGGATAACGAACTAGGAGATCTGCTCTCATCCGCGGACGAGGCGATACCTGTCGCCGCAAACGAACCGGATTTCTTCGCCGATGCCGACGAGCCGATTGCTCTTTCCGAAGATGAATTAGGTAATTTGTTATCCGAAGAGGGAAAAGAGGAATCCACCTCCGAGTTCATGTCTGAGGAAGAAGACGAAGGCGGGCCGATTGCGTTGCCAGTCAATGAATTGGACGAACTCGGAATGTCTTCGGAACCTAAAACCGATTACGACATAGACTGGGACGGACCGGTTGCAGATTTAAACGAGTTGTCCGAGGTAAAAACGGCGGCCCCGTCCGACTGGGATCTGGGAGAAGAGGCCGACGAGCCGATCACTCTTTCCGACGACGAACTGGGTAATTTGCTCGCCGACGAAGAACCGAGAGGAATGGAAGTTGGAGAATTGGACGCGTTGCTCTCCGAGCCTCCTCCAGCCTCCGACTTGGACGCGTTAGGTGCTACCGGAGACGAGGCTCTTATCGCGGATTTGAATTTTTCGGAAAAAGAAAGTCATCTGGATACCGTACCGACGGTCGAGGCGTTACCGCCCGATCCGGAGCTGCTTATCGTACTGGATGAATTCGCCGACGAAGGAGAATTATCTCCGATCGAAGAAATTCGTCAGACTGCGGCTCCTGCGAGTGAGGGAGCTCCTGCAGGTGCGGAAGGTGGCGAAGTTCAACCGTCTCAAGAAGAGATGAAAAGAATTTTACTATATCTCGACGAATTGCTAGGTAATTTACCGGACGATATGATTCGAGAATTCTCTCGTTCCGACTACTTCGAACTTTATAAGAAATTAATGAAACAAATCGGCGTCTGACGACTATGGGTCTTCTAGACAAAGTCAGTCGTATGATTCGTTCCGAGACGGCTGTCCCAGCCGGGGATTCCGTTTCGCCTTCGAAGTCTGCAGCGGTTTCCGAAAAGCCCTCCTTATTAAGAAAGTCCATGGCGGCCAGAGCAAAGGGCCTTCTAGAAAAGGCAAAGGAATTCACTAGCAGAAAAGAACCGGAAGAATTCAACTCGGCTTACGGAGATCCGGCGGAATTCGAACCGGCTCCTTTGTCCGCATCCAGTGAAGACGAATTTTCTTACGATTCTCCCGCTGCCGCTTCGGACTTTGCTCCAAATGCAGAATTCGAACCGATGGATGAAGACGGAGAGGGGGGCTCTGAACCCCCCGAATTCGATTTTCCCGATTCGACGTTCGGGGATTTGCCGACCGATTCCAAAAAAGAAGATGCGTTTTTAAATGACTTAGAGTCTTTCGAGCCGGGTCATACCGCCGATACTTCGTTTAACGATTTGCCTTCCTTCGAGCCCGACGAAAAGGATGCGATCGCAACGTCGGAACTTGAAGCCCCGATTTCCGAAGCGGAATCGTTAGGCGAGGCGGACAAAATCGATGATCCATTCTCGGATTGGATTAAGGACGCGGAGACACAAGCAACTAAGGAAGCGAACCGTCCTCATCGTAGAGACCAGGAGGAAAGGGAGAAAGCCGAATTCCTTTTTGACGACGACTCAGATTATTCCACGTTGCCGATCGATTTGCAGATTGCTTCTCGGAAGAAACTTGAAAACTACCTGTCGGTCTTTGAAATTTCGAAAGAAATCGCCGCATCCAGGGATTTTACCAGTTTTTTTGAAAACCTGTCCTATTCGATTTTAGGTCAAATCGGAGCCGAAGCCGTTGTGATTTTCTCTTCTACCAACGGTGATTTTGACGCACTAAGAGTCGTGGATGCGCAAGGATTGGATGCGGATCCCACCTGGGTATTGGAATCAGGCGACGAAATTTACCAAGCGGTTCGGCGCGCTCCTTCCGTAATTTATGCGAAGGAGATGCTTAAGCTTATCGTTCCTAGGAAGGAAAAAGAAATTTTGGAAAAAACTTCTGCGGAACTCTTAGTGCCGATTCGAAGCCACGAGGAATTTTATGGAATTATCCTTCTCACTAAAACGGTGGCCGGTGAAGATTATACGATCGAGGATCTTGAATTTCTTAAGATCGTAGGCGAGATATCCGGTTCGGTTTTTCGGCGTATAATGGACGTGGAAGCTGTCCATCAGGAAAACGATCATCTAAAGGAAGTTTTAAAAAGTAACGAAAGAATTTTATCGACTGCTCGTGATTTGGCTCAAGTTCGCGATATGGACGAGGCTTACGATCGATTGATTGAAATTTTAAAGAAAGAACTCGGATTGAGAAGATGGACTTTACTTCTTTTGGATCGGATGAACAGAAAAGAATATAAGGTTTTTGGAACGAACCTATTGACTCCGGATACGATCGGGAGATTTAGATTAGGATTAGATTCCAATCTAGTCGGAATCGTTGCGAATGTTCCGGGTGTCTTTAGGATCGCAAATTTTAGAAAAAATCCGGAACTACTCGCTCAACTAACGAACGACGAGTTGGGGCTGATGCATGAGTTCGATATCCTCCCGTTTTTAAATTTGAATTGGCTGGTCGGAATGCTCGTCATTCACGAAACGGAATTTCCTTGGACGGATACTGATCGAGAATCCGCGGTCGGTATTTCCGAAATAACCGCCCCAATCCTTTCCAATCTACTGATGCTGGAAGAGCGCGATGCGGTTTTTAGAGATCCGTTCAGTCCGGTAGAATCGAAGATTAACGAAGCGATTGCGCGTGCTTCTAAAATAGGAACCCCGTTCAGTCTTACTATTTTCAAGGTTCAGAATGCGACCCGAGTGGTTAGGATGAAAGGAGCCGGCTATTTTGCCTATTATTGTGAAGAATTAAGAAACGCAATCCAAGAAAATTTGGGAGAGAGTGACTACTGTTATAGAGTAGGGCAGGGTAAATACGTCGTGGTCTTGGACGGTAAGGATAGAGAGGAGACTCAAATCGTAGTGCGAAAAATTCGGAATCGAATCGTTGAACTAGATCGCCAAAGTAAAGACTTCCAAACCTCGACCGCCAATCAGACCTTATGTTTCCCCGCAGATACGAAAGAGAAAGAACGATTACTTGAATTGATCGAAGAATCGTAGTTTTCTTATGTTATTTCACTCCTTGGGATTTCTGCTCTTCTTCGGAGTAGTTTATTTCCTATACAATCGTTTCGATACTAGAGGTCAGAATTTTTTATTATTAGTTTCCGGTTTGGCGTTTTACGTTTCTTGGGGTTGGGAGCCGACCTTGATTTTGGTATTTTCGGTACTGGGAAATTTTCTAGGAGGACTTTGGCTCTCCAACGTAACCGATTCACGCAAAAGTTTGGTCGCTGGAATCCTAATCGGATTGAATCTGGCTCTTCTCGGTGTCTTTAAATATAGTTCCTTCGGCGCCCAAGTGTGGAATGATCTAGCTTTTATGTTCGGCGGCCAAGGAATTCGAATACCGAAGCTTTTGTTGCCCCTGGGAATTTCCTTTTATACGTTTCATAATATAAGTTATATCGTCGAAATCAGAATTAATCGAATTCGGGCTTCGACCGATCTGGTACAATTTTGCGTTTATGATTTATTTTTTCCGTTGCTTCTGATCGGTCCGATTGAAAGACCTAATTCCCTGCTTCCACAAATCGCAAATCCTCGCGTCATAGTAAACGAAGAAGTCTGGGCAGGGATATGGCTATTTTCTTGGGGGATTTTTAAGAAAGTCTTTGTCGGAGACAATCTGCTCTTCTTCGTAGAAAAAGTTTTGCAACCGGGAGTCGTTTGGCCGGACGGGATCGTGTGGTGGTTAGCTTTCGTGATGAGTTTACAATTGTACGCCGATTTTTCCGGTTATACGGATGCAGCGAGAGGATTGGCGAGGATGCTAGGCTTTAAACTTACCAACAATTTTAATTTTCCTTATCTAGCCTCGAACCCCACCGAATTTTGGAAGCGCTGGCATATTTCCCTATCGAGTTGGCTCCGGGATTACATATATATTCCTTTAGGAGGAAATCGATCAGGCCTCCTTCGGCAAATCTTTAATATCATGTTCGTTTGGCTCTTAGGCGGTTTATGGCACGGTGCGGCATATGGATTTTTAGTTTGGGGTTTGTTTTGCGGCCTCCAGATTTCTTTCTATCTAATCGGGGCAAAGACTTTGGGTAGATCGGAATGGACTTCGAAGATCTGGATCCAAAAATCGAGCAAATTCGTCGGCGCCATTCTGACATGGACTTTGTTTTCATTCGGTTTAATTCTTTTTAATATTACTCGTCCGAGCGATTGGATTCCGTATTTCCATAATGCATTTTCCGGATATTATTGGTCGCCCGAATTGGCTGCTAAGGTCCTCTTTTTCGGATTTCCTTTGATCTTTGTGGATATTCTGCAGATTAGGGCCGGAGGTTCGGATGAATTTTTCTCCAGATGGAGTCGATCCCGATCATTCTTAAAATATTCGGTTCTCGCCTTTCTCTTTGCGTTACTATTTATGAGCGCGGGTGTTTTCGAAAAAAAAGTCTTCTTTTATTTCCAGTTTTGATATGAAAAAATTAGGGAAACATAAAATTCTTTTTTGGGCGGGGTCATTTCTTTTCCTTTTGATCTTGGCCTCTAATTTTCTTTTCGAGTATTTCCTACCGTTTCAGGAAAAGAACGCTTTTTTGTACGATCTTCTGCGGAAAAAGTTCGAAAGACGGCTAGTCTACGATGGGATGAAAAATAAGGAGCCGACTTGGCTTTTTCTGGGGGATAGTCAGTTGATGAGCGGTATAAATCCCGCTGAATTGCAAAAATCCACAGGGAAAAGGATTCTTTTTTTACCACGACCTTCGGAACAACCGGAAGGGATCTTGATTCGGATAAACGAACTTCTTTCTTCAGGATGGAAACCCGAAAAAATATTCCTGAATGCGAATTATTTCAATACCGCGGATGTGGATATTGTTCCCGCGCATCGTTCTCTTGTATTGAATTACGATTCTTTTCGTTGGAGCCTATACTGGAATTCTCAGGAGCGAACTTTTTACTTTCGGAATATAGGAGACGCTTTATTTTTCGCCCTGGCAAGAATTTTCCCTTTGATGAAATTGAATTCGGCGATTTCTTCGGAAATTCGGACGATTCCTAAGACTGAACAATTTCTGGAGACGGATCCCAGACTTTCGGAAATCTTATCCGTAAATCCGATCGAAAGATGGAAGACGAATCGGGATAAGAATGAACGACTAGTCGCGGAGTTGGAGAGAAACGAAGGATTTCTGGAATGGAATAATTCGGAGATTTATACCGGCAAATGCGTTCCAAACCATTCTCCTCAAGCATTGCCAGGTCGGGGTTGGGAATCGAATTATAAAAAAATGAGGTCTTCCTCGCTTGCGGCCTGGAAATCGATTTTTAAAATATTAAAAAAAGAGAATATTTCTTTCGAGGTATTATTAATTCCTTCTCGCCCTGACTTTGTTACCGCAGTTGGAGAAGATAATGCGCTGTCCCAATTCGAAACCGTCTTAAAGAAGGACGAAATTCCGTTTGTAAAGCCGGAAGAACCTTTCGAAATCTCCGTCTTTGGGGATTATACTCACTTGAATGCATGCGGGGTGAAAAAATTGACTCGTTGGTTTTTGACTATAAATACCCGATCCTATCTATAATGAAAATATAATTCTTTTATCAGAAAATCTATTTGAGAAGATTGCTCGCCCAAAAATCGAATCACTATGATTAAGATTTCAAGCTATAAGATGCTAGTTAGCTTTAGTCCGTTCTTTGTAGAGTCCACTAAGTCGTAGAACTTCTTGAACAGATACCTACTGTCATTAGGTCCGGGGGCGCTTTCGGGGTGGTACTGGACAGAAAGTAAAGGATAGCCGGATTTTAAAATCCCTTCGACCGTCTGATCATTCAGATTCACGAAAGATACCGGTTCTTTTTCCGAGGATTCCGCAACCACCGCGAAGCCGTGATTCTGAGAGGTGATTTCCACTTTGCCGGTTGCCATATTCTTAACCGGTTGATTTCCCCCCCTATGACCGAATTTCATTTTTTCGGTTTTCTTACCCATGGTTAGGCCGATGATTTGATGGCCTAGGCAAATTCCGAAGAGTGGATATCCTTTTTCTAGGATGGCTCTCGTCGATTCAATGGCATAGGTACATGCGGCAGGATCTCCCGGGCCGTTGGATAGGAAGAATGCATCGACTCCATCTTTCATAATTTCGTCAGCAGGAGTTTCTGCCGGATAAACGGTCACTGCAAATCCTACCGCATCTAAAAGCCGCAGAATATTGGTTTTTACTCCGTAATCGTAAACTGCGAGTTTATATTTCTTTCCTTCTAAAGTGCCGAATTCGTATTTATGATTGGTACTGACTACTTTCGCGAGATCTGCGTTCGCGATTCCGGGAAACCTCTTCACTTTCTCCAGAAAGGAATTCGAATATTCTTCAGCAACGAAGATGCCTCCGTTTGGCGCGCCGTTAGTGCGGATAAAGCGAGTTAATTTCCGGGTGTCTATTCCTTGAATCCCGGGAATTTTATATTCTTTCAGAAATTGTGAGAGAGTTTTTTCGGATTTGAAGTTGGAAGGGCGATCCACGTACTCTTTAACGATCATCCCACTAGCCTGAATCTTAGAAGATTCCATATATTCGGGACTGATACCATAGTTCCCTATCATTGGGTAGGTGAGCGTGATAATTTGGTTGGCGTAAGACGGATCCGTTAAAATTTCTTGGTATCCTGCCAATGACGTATTGAAGACGATTTCCCCGACAGATTGGGTCTCGTAGCCGAAGGACTCGCCCTCGTATACGTCCCCGTTTTCCAAAACCAAGAACGCTTTCATATACGGACAGGGTTGTCCGACAGAGATAGGGGTCAATCGAGAAATAGAGAATAGGAGGTACGCTTAGATTCCGATTCAATCTTCGAACGATTGAGCGAGCGGGATGGCCGCCTTATAGGTTCTAAATGGTTGAGGAAAAACCCCGCTTTTGGCGTTATGGAAGAAGGGCTGGGTAAAGAACTGTGGAAGTTAGCAATAAGATCGTAAAATTCGTTCTGCCTGACGGCAGCCAGAAAGAGACCTCAATCGGTTCCACCTATAAAGAATTTATAGAATCGAATCTCCCATTTTTAAAGAACAAGGCCTTGGCGGTTCGTTTAAATGGAACCCAGGTTTTGGATTTAAGCCGTACTATCGATATGGATGCAAAGCTGGAAGTACTCACCTTTCAAGATAAAGAAGGCTGGGAAACCTTTCAACATTCTGCGGCTCACTTACTCGGAATGGCAGTCCAAAATCTATATAAGGATGCAAAGTTAACCGTCGGCCCAGTGATCGAAAACGGACCGGGTTTCTTTTACTACGATATAGATTTCGGCGATACAATAATTACTCCGGAAGACTTTCCCCAGATAGAAGTCGAGATGAAAAAAATCGTAGAAAGCGATTACGAGATATTTCGTAGAGTCTTGGATAAAAAAGAAGCCGTTTCCACTTTTGCGAAGATGGGGGAAAATTATAAGATCGAGATTATCGGTCAAATACCCGACGAGCAAGTTTCCATCTATGGAATGGGAGAATGGTTCGATCTTTGTCGCGGCCCGCATATCCCGCGTTCCGGTTTTCTAAAGGCGTTTAAATTGACCGCTCTCTCCGGGGCGTATTGGAAAGCGAATAAAGAAAATCGAATGTTGACTCGCATTTACGGAGTCGCATTTCCTTCCAAAAAGGAATTGGACGAGTATCTCTTGCGATTGGAAGAGGCTAAGAAGCGCGACCACCGCAAGCTCGGGAAAGAGTTGGACCTTTTCTCTTTTCAACCCGAGGCTCCCGGATTTCCGTTTTGGCATCCTAAAGGAACCATCCTTTGGAATTCGCTGGCTGATTATATTCGAAAAGAATGCGCTAAGCGAGGATATCATGAAATAAGGACCCCCGCGGTTCTATCTTCGGATTTATGGCGTAAAAGCGGTCACTGGGATAATTTTTACGAAAACATGTATTTCGTTTCGATTGATGAAGAGGAATTCGCCATCAAGCCGATGAACTGTCCCGGTTGCAGTCTGATTTACAGGCATCATTTACATTCTTATCGCGAGCTTCCGCTCCGATTCGCGGAACTCGGCAGCGTGCACCGCCATGAACTTCATGGAGTTTTGCACGGACTCTTTAGGGTGCGAGCATTTACTCAGGACGACGCTCATATTTATACTCCGCTTGATTTTATGGAATCGGAAGTCGTGGACATCATCGACTTTACGTTTCATGTATATAGAAAATTCGGATTTACTGAATTTAAAACTTATATCGCGACGCGCCCCGAGAAATCTCAGGGCAAAGACGAGGACTGGGAATTTTCTACGAATGCCCTTAAGCAAGCATTGGATAAGAAGGGAATTCCTTTCGAAATTAAAGAAGGCGAGGGCGCCTTTTACGGACCGAAGATCGAGTTTAATATTAAGGATTCTATCGGAAGAATGTGGCAATGCGGAACAATCCAAATCGATTTTTCGATGCCTGACCGTTTCGAGTTGGATTATACCGATTCGGACGGATCAAAAAGACGTCCAGTGATGATTCATAGGGCCATTTACGGATCTTTGGAACGATTCATCGGCATTTTAACGGAACATTTCGAAGGGAAATTCCCTCTTTGGGTCTCTCCGAACCAAATTCGAATCCTTACCGTCACCGATTCGGTCCAGTCGTATGGACAGGAAGTCTTAAAGAATTTGATAGACCTGGGCTTTAGAGTCGAAGCGGATTTTCGTAACGAAAAAATCGGAGCGAAAATTCGAGATTCAATATTAAAAAAAGCCAATTACTTACTCGTCTTAGGCGAAAAGGAAAGAGAGTCGGGTACTTTAGCGGTTCGGAAGAGGGGATCGGAGGAAACAATAAACCTTTCATTTGCAGAATTTGTAAAGCAATTGGAATCGGAGATTCAATCGAGTATTTGAGTGGGAGCTCCAACAGAAAATCTCGTATAAAAAGCGCTTGGCGAATCGAAGGAATTATGATATGGAGCCGAGGACCTCGCCCACGAGCCCTCCACCACCACCCGAACCAGGGTGGGGGCTTGCCGAACAAACCCCTAGTACAACCTAGTACCGCGCCAGGGATGTGTAGGGCAACGTCCCGTGTATCTTTCATGTGAAATATACAAATGACCGTCCGGAATCCGCATAGAACTGAAAATCTCGTTTTTTGCATATACGATTCGGTACGAAGAATCCTGAAATAGGATACAGTTCGATTAAAACGGCTTGTCGCATAGGGGGAGCCGATTCAGGTAGGAAAGAAGGGATGCAAAGCGTTCATAATCTTTTAATCTCGGCGAAATGAATCTTTTAGAAGATGTGTTCAAAAGAAATATTCGAATTACTTTAGAGCGTAGAAGGCATTTTGAAGAAGATCATCCCGAGATGTTCGGGCAGGATGAAAAAATTGCAGAGTGTTTGTCACAACCGGACCAGGTGAGAATATCCAAGGCAGATTCGAGCGTTGAGCTGTTTTATAAACTTTTCGAGGCAACTCCAGTAGGTAGAAAATATCTTTGTGCGGTAATAAAGAATCGCGGAGAAGATTTATTTCTTGTCACCGCATACTTTACCGATAAGGTCAAGGAAGGGGTCGTTTTATATGGATAGAGAGATCAAGATATATTTCGATAAAGAATCGGACTATTTAGAGGTTCTTTTTGAAAAGAAAGAAGGGTACTTTAAAGAGACGGAGAACGATGCAGTAATGGAAAAAGTCGATACGTCAGGTAATGTAATTGGTTTTTCCATCTTAAAGGTAAGTGCTTTTCAGGCCGAGCCTGTATCAGTTCTGTTACGAAGCGGAGCCGCGTGAGCAGAACAAAACAATCGGAGAAATACTTTTAACGATGTGTGCGTATTAAGCGAAGCGTTAGGAACGTGCAGAGCCGTAGCTCCATACTAGGTATTTGAGAGGGAGCTCCAACAGAAAATCTCGTATAAAAAGCGCTTGGCGAATCGAAGGAATTATGATATAGAGCCGAGGACCTCGCCCACGAGCCCTCCACCACCACCCGAACCAGGGCGGGGGCTCGCCGAACAAACCCCTAGTACAACCTAGTACCGCGCCAGGGATGTGTAGGGCAACGTCCCGCATGCCAATATTCGGAATTCGTTACTGCATCGGATTTCCATGCGGGATGAGGCGGATAGCCGAACCCGAAACAGCCCGATCCCTGCGAACGCAGGGAGGCGCCCTCAGATTCCTTTGCATATCTCTTAAATTCTACTTGATGAGAGGCCCTGTCTTCCCCTATGCTGGGAGAAAATCGCTTGAATGCAGGCCCAAGAGCCAAAAAATTGGAAAAATAGCCGGAGACTGAATGCAGAGGAAGCCCCAACCTAAACCCACGGATAAACTGTTTAGCCATAGAATTAATGAAAAAATTACTGGGGTTGCCCAAGTAAGATTGGTCACAGATGACGGTGTCATGATCGTCGGCTTTGAAGAAGCCCTCCGGAAGGCGAAGGAAGAAAACCTGGACTTGGTAGAAGTATCTGGAGACCAGGAAATTCACGTTTGCAAGCTGATCGACTACGGTAAGTATAAGTTCGAGCTACTTAAAAAAAGCAAAGAAGCGAAGAAGAAACAACACGTAATTAATGTAAAAGAAGTGAAGATTCGTCCTCGGATCGATCAGCATGATTATGAGATTAAAAAACGCCACGCAGTCGAGTTCCTTCAAAAAGGGGACAAGGTGAAAGTGAGCCTCCGCTTCCGGGGCCGAGAAATGATGCACTCGGAATTAGGGATGAACGTAGTCAATCGAATGGTTGAAGACTTAAAAGGTTATGGTACGCCTGAACGGGAACCGGTGTTAGACGGACGTCAAATCGTCGTCGTGATCACCCCCGCCGTCGCGAAATAGTGAGCAGGAACTTAGGAGTTATTGAGGTAGGAAAATGCCCAAGCTGAAGACAAACAGGGCCGCAGCAAAACGGTTCAAGTTTTCCAAAAATAATAAGATTAAACGGAAGAGCATGAACACCCGTCACATTCTTACCAAAAAAGGACCTAAGAGGCGCCGTCGTCTCCGGGGAATGACTTTGGTAGTGGATGCCGATTGGAAATCAATCGTTAGATTAATGCCTTACGGAGTGCGCTAATGCCAAGAGCTACAAACGGAACCATTCATAAGAACCGTCGCAAAAAAATCCTGAAGCAAGCTAAGGGATTTAGGGGCGCTCGTTCTAAGCTTTATAGAACCGCTAAATCTGCCGTAATGAAAGCCGGCCAGTGGGCATACCGCGATCGCCGTGCTAAGAAACGTGATTTCCGCAAATTGTGGATTATCCGTATTAATGCCGCCGCGCGTGAAGCAGGACTTTCCTATTCACAATTCATGTACGGTTTGAAAAAAGCTAACATCGATTTAGATAGAAAAGCGTTGGCTGAACTTGCTTTTAGCGATAAAGAGACATTCAACGCTCTGGTCGAAAAAATCAAAGTAGCCGTTTAATTCAAACCGTTGAATTTTCTTTCTCCTCCAAAGGGAGTTGGAAGCACCGAAAAAACCTTGTTTTTTGGTAAGAAATCAAAAAAGGGCCCGGATTCTCCTGGGCTCTCTTTGTTTTTCTAAAAAAAGGTTTTTCTCTTTTGCCGAAAATAGAAAAATAGGATGGATTTCGCCGATTTGGCGGTCCAAAAAGATTCAGGTCGTTCTTTAAGAATGATCTTTATGCGTCCTATTAAAAATCACGTACCGGAAGGATGAGGTTCTCATTATGCTAACAATGGAGACCATCGAAGAACTCGAAAGTAAGGTCATTAAGGCTCTCGAACTGATTAGCGATCTTCGGGCCGAAAACGGCCGGCTAGAATCGGAAAACGAAACTCTCCGTGCGGAAAATGACCAGATGAAACTGGCCATGGAGGAAAAAGAGAAAGAGCTCGCTTCCGTTCGCGAGCAGCTTCAAAAGACTACAAAAGAACTCGAGGAGATGAAAGAGAGGGAGCGGGCGCTCGAAGGGAAGATCAATCAGCTTCTCGGACGCTTGGACGGTCTGCCGACTTCACCCGCGAGTACATCAAGTTCTAGTAATTCTCCGTCTTCCTCGCCTGCAGTTAGTTCTTCTGCACCGCCAGCTAGTTCCGTTCCTCCTACAGCTGCTGCTTTTGCCGGAGGCTCCGCCATTCCGTCCGCTAGTTCTATTCCGACTCCTTCGGTCATTACCGATTCATCCGAAGAGGATTTTAACGAGGATGATGAAATTATCCTTTTGGACGACGAAGACGACGATATTGCGGTAATTTCCGAATCGTCCGAAGATAGTTCCGGAGGAGATGATGAAATCATTATCACCGACGAGCCAATCGACGATTTTAGTCCGGTATCCGCGGACGATGATGACATCATTATCGAAGACGATGACGATGCGATCAGCGTATTCGACGCGGATGAAGACGATGATTTTTTAGTCATTGAAGACGAACCGAAAGATCACAAAGATCACAAAGACTCCAAACCATAGCAATGAGCGAAAAGATTACGACGCGCATCTTAGGCGACGATTATACGATCGTTGGAGATGCGGATCCGGAATACATCAAACAATTGGCGGAAGTGGTTGATCGTAAAATCCGGGAACTCAGCTTGGGGATGCCATCTTCCTCAAAGCTGAAGTTGGCGGTCTTAGCAGCCTTGAATTTTGCGGACGAACTAGAGCAACTGAGAAACGCTCAGCCTTCTTCTTCCGGTTCCTCTTCTCCCGAGGCGGAAGAAAAAACGCGAAAACTGATTACCCTTTTGGAAGAAGGTCTCATAGGGGACCTTTAATTTGCTATCGAAGCAAGAAGCGAGAAAGATCAGTAAAGACTCGATTCTCCGTCTTCCTGATCGAACGACAAAAGAGAATCTAATTCGAGAACGGTTGCGTGAAATTATTACCTATTCTTTGGGACAACGGACCTCCCTACGGATAATTTCCTATGTCGCGGACGAATACGAAATCGATCCGCTTCCTTTCGAAGAATCACGGTCGCTAAGCGGAAAGGGCATATTTTTCTTTTTTCCGAAGGTCCAAAACCTGGATTTGGCGTTTATAAAACCGGAAAGATTCGAAATTGGTGCGTTTAACATCTTGGAGCCAGTCGGGAAAGAAATAATTTCTTCGAAAGACGCCGATTTGATCCTAGTGCCTGCTTTGGCCTGGTCTTTTGAAGGAGCAAGATTGGGTCGAGGGAAAGGGTTTTACGATCGTGCGCTTTCCGGGGTTCCGAGGGCAAATCTGATCGGTCTAACGTTCGAATCTCTGTTTCCCTGCGAATTTTCAGCGGAAGAGCACGACATTCGAGCCGGAACGATTCTGACTGACAAAAAAAACCATTGCTTTCCAAAGAAAAGCGATGAAAATTCAGTCCGATAAATTGAAAATCTGAGAATTCCGCGCTTCCGAAATCCGATTGTATATGGGAGCCGCTGAACCCCCGAGAAGGAGTTTTTACTTTATTTTCGGAATTACCTACGTGGAGGACCGGTGAGAGCCATCGAAAAATTGAATCCCGCAGAAGACGATCAAACCGGTAAGGACGTAGAAGGATTGAAGGAATTCTTGACCTTCGAAGTGGATAAGGAGCTTTTCGGAATCGATATCTTGCACATTCATGAAATCTTAAAACCGGTTCCTATTACCCGCATTCCGAATGTGGAAGGTTTCATTCTTGGAGTGATTAATTTGCGCGGCGAAATCATTCCGATTATGGATTTAAAGGAGCTGTTCGGTCTTGGATTTTGCGATGTCCTTTCTTCTACGAGAATTATCGTAGTCGTCAACGGTGAAAAACGAGGCGGATTGCTGGTCGATTCCGTAAAGCAAGTAGTTAAAATCCATAGAGATAAAATTAGCGAGGCCGGCGCGGAATTGAGCGTAAGCTACAGTGAATTGATCGAATCCGTAAGCCAATACGAAGAAACTCTGGTTCTTAACTTGAATCTCTCCAAGCTAATCGACTTCACTGCGGAGGAAAATTAAGTGGCAGGAGTACTAGGAGAATATACCGAACTCTTTCTGGAAGAATCGGAAGACCAGATCGAAGAACTAAATGCCAATTTATTAAAGTTGGAAAAAGACCAGTCCGATCCGGCGACGATCAACGATATATTTCGAGCCGCACACTCTCTCAAAAGCTCGGCCGCTTTCGTAGGACTATATAATCTTTCGGATTTAGCTCATAAAATGGAGAACCTTCTCCAAAGTATTCGAGACGGAAAACTAGCCGTAAAACTTTCGCTCGTAAATCTATTATTTCAATGTTTTGATCTTATCAAGAATGTAATCGTTAACGTTTCTCAGGGGAAGAAAGTCGACACGCCTTATACGGATATGATCCGTAGATTAGAGGCGTATGAAAACGATCCCGAGGCGACCAAGGAATCCCAAGAGAAGTTGGAATCTCGTGCGAGGACTGTTTTGGCGGAACAGAATCAACAATCGCATTCCTCGCATCTGGAACTGGACGGAGACGATCAGAAAGAACTGGAAGAAATGCTTAGGGCAAACGGGGGAAATTTTTGGATTCTCAAAGTCGGCTTAAAATCGGACGCTCCGATGAAAGGTCTGCGATATTCTCTTATTCTTCAGAATTTAAAACCAATTGGAACCATCTATAGAACCAATCCTAACTTGGAAGAATTGGAAAAAGGAACGGAGGCCGCCGTTCTGACGATTCTCATCCTGAGTCATAAACCCCAGGATGAATTGACCAAAGCCGCCAATGTGGATATGGTCGAGACTCTTACAATTGAAGAATTTCATCCTAATTCTCAGCTCGGTTATACGACCGAATCGAACGCGATCACTTCTTTTCAACTAGACGAAGAGGAGAAAACCGGTGATGCGAAAATCACATTAAAGAGTATTAAGGTTTCATCGGATAAACTGGACCAATTAATGAATAATGTCGGAGAATTGGTTATCACCAATTCCGGCTTTCAGAAGATTTACGACGATTTATTACGTACTTTTGGAGAAGATCAGCTCTTCAATGAACTCAAAGGTAGAATCGATTTAATCAATCGGATTTCTAAAGAACTGCAATCCGGAATTATGAATATCCGGATGGTTCCTATTTCGACGGTCTTCCGCCGCTTCTCCCGTCTTGTGCGCGACCTGTCACTCGAGACAGGAAAAAAAGTGGACCTGATTCTTAACGGAGAATCCACGGAACTGGACAAGAAAGTGATCGATGCGTTAGGGGAGCCTTTGTTACATCTCATTCGCAATTCGGTCGATCATGGAATCGAATCTCCCGAAGAAAGAAAACGTATCGGAAAACCCGAACTGGGAATAGTAGAATTGAACGCCTATCAAGGCGGAAGTAATATCATGGTGGAAATTCGAGACGACGGAAAGGGTCTCGACGTGGAACGAATCCGCCTAAAGGCCGTCGAGAAAGGTTTGGTTTCGGAGACGGACGCCGCGGCTCTTTCTGAAAACGACGTTTATCAATTTATTTTTGCCCCGGGATTTTCCACGGCGGAGAAGATTACGGACATATCCGGTCGCGGAGTCGGAATGAATGTCGTGAATAATTTAATTCAGGAATTTAAGGGAAAGATCTTGATTCAATCTCTGAAAGGACAGGGAACTTCTTTCGTATTATCTTTCCCGCAAGCTTTGGCGATTATCCCTTCCATTCTAATAATGATGGAAGAGGAAGTTTATGCATTCCCGTTATCCGAAGTGAACGAAACTATCAAGGTCAACAACGAACAGATAACGACTTTGGAAGGAAACGAAATCATCAATCTTCGCGGAGAAGTGCTGCCGATTTATCGATTGAATCGGATCCTCGGATTGCAGGATAAAACGGATCGGGAAGAATCTCCGGTCGTAATAGTTCAATTTAAAGGAAGAAAACTCGGCTTCATGGTGGATGAGCTCGTCGGAAAGCATGAAACCGTTATTAAGTCTTTGGAGAAGAACTTCAAAAATATCAAAGGACTCACCGGCGCTTCCATCATGGGAGACGGTACTATTATCATGGTTCTCGATATTCCGGGATTAGTCGAGATAGCTTCTTATCTGGACGAAACAGGCAGGTATATCAACTATCATTTGGAGACGATGAAGCGAATCAGTACGATCCGAACGATCGAAACCGAAGAAGAGATGTACATTCAAAAAACGTCCAATCCTACGAACGTATACAATCATAAACTGCACGAAATTACGACCCGCGAAAGGGCAAAACGAAAGAAAACCGAACGCAAAAAGGAAGACGATTCCAGAAAGATCGTCGCCGGGAAAGAGGATCTGCATCGGGAAGGTGCGGGAAAAACTGAAGGCGCATTCTCCGTCGAACTTAAAGTAAGCGATGATCGTCTTTTGCCCAATGGCGGTAAAACTGCGGAACCTTCGGCGCCGTCAGTTTCGAATACTGCGGTCATGGATAAAACCGCGCCCTCCTCTCCTAAATTCGGAATGGAAGACAAATACAGGTCTCATATTTCGGAACTCATCTCGGATTCGGTTAATACCGATGAGGAAAAAAAGAGAGCCGAACATATTATCGAGGGTTTTCTAGAACAGAAAAAGCAGAGAATGATGTCAGTTTCTCATTCCAAGGATTTTACGGGAAATTTGACGAGGGAGCAGATTAAGAAAATCGAAGCCGTCGTTAATACCGGGATGATGAACGCAGGGATGGTCTTATCTCAGATTCTAAATCGAAATGTGGATCTCTTTATTCCAGAAATTCTAATGAATGATAAGGAAGGTTTGGCTTCCGAAATTAGATTTTCCGACGATAAATTTTACGGGATGAAAGTTCGGATGAACGGGGATCTTAACGGGAATCTTTTGATGATGTTTTCCAGAGAGAACGCCAAGAATCTCGCTAAAGAACTTTTAGATACCGTCTCTCCCGGCGATAATCTGGACGACGATACAAAGAGCGTTTTATCCGAAATTTCGAATATCGTCTGTGCCTCCGTACTAAATTCCATTTCTAATAAGGCGAAAGTAAGCGTTATGCCTGCCGTCCCGGAGCTGGTGGAAGGTACGTTCTTAGAAGTCTTAGATGCGGTAAAACCCGAACGAACGAAATTTTTGAGTATGCTAACCGAGTTTAATCATGAAGGAAATAACTTGCTCGGTGTTCTTTTATTCCTTCCGGATTTTGATGAGCTAATGGCACTTATTCCTAAGTTCTAAACCGAACGGTTTTTGAAGGCTAATAAAGAATGAATTCCAATACTCCAATACGAGTCGTAATCGTCGACGATTCCCTACTTGTACGGAATATTATTTCTGATCAGATCCAAAAGGATGAAAAAATCCAAGTGATAGCCACCGGAAAGACCGGTTTGGATTGTATCGAATTAACAGAGAAGTTGAAACCCGATCTCGTAATACTGGATGTCGAAATGCCTGTGTTGGACGGATTATCTGCTCTCCAAGAATTACAGAAACGAAAACTCGGAATACCGGTGATGATGCTTTCGGTGCTGACCCAGTATGGCGCCGAAGCCACATTTAAAGCCTTGGAATACGGAGCGATCGATTTTATTCCGAAACCTTCAAGTTCGAGTCAATTTAATCCCGAGGAGTTAGGAGCAGTCTTACGCAACAGAATTCTTTCCTATTTCGAAAGTGTCCGGACGATTCTACCTATCATCGATGCGCATAGACTTTCGGACACGCTAAAGGCTAGGTTTTCTAAAGGCGAAACGAAGGCGATTGAGGCGGTTTGCATCGGTACTTCTACCGGCGGGCCAAAAGCATTACAGACCGTTTTTTCCACTTTTCCGGAAGGATTTCGTTTACCGATTTTCGTCGTACAGCATATGCCGGTTGGATTTACGAAAGCGTTTGCTTCGCGTTTAAATGATAACTCTAAGATCCGAATAAAAGAAGCGGAAGACGGCGAACCTGTGGAAGCGGGTGTCGGTTATGTTGCGCCGGGCGACGCTCATCTTCGCATTGAAACTAGAGCTGGTCGGAAATGGATTGCATTAGGTAAGGAAGCCCTTGTAAATGGACACAGGCCCTCCGTCGAAGTTCTTTTTGACAGCGCAATCCGGGAATACGGTAGCGCCTTGATCGGTGTGATAATGACCGGTATGGGAAAGGATGGAGCCGCTGCGACTCTTCGAATGAGAGAAACGGGAGCGGCTACAATCGCCCAAGACGAGGCAAGTTCGGTGATTTTCGGAATGAACCGCCAAGCCATTGAAATGGGCGGCGTTCAATTCGTAGAACCGGTCAGCGCAATTACAACTAGGATACTTTCTATTCTTAAAGAAAGGGGAAATTAAAAATATGGCCAGAATTCTCGTAGTGGACGACGCAAAGTTTATGAGGACCATGGTGAAAGATGCCTTGGTAGCGGGAGGCCACGAAATCGTAGGTGAAGCCGAAAACGGTAATATCGCCGTCGATCAGTACAAGGCGATAAAGCCGGATCTCGTAACCATGGATATCACCATGAGGGAAAAGGACGGAATCGAAGCCGCCCAAGAAATTTTTAAAATAGATCCGAAGGCACGAATCATTATGGTTACCGCATTAGGTCAGGAAGAACTTCTTGCCAAAGCGATTAAGATGGGTGTCAAGGATTTCGTAGTTAAGCCCTTCTCTCCGGAGAGGTTGCAGCAAGCGGCAGACAAAGCTTTAAATTCATAAAGGTTTTTTGAAATATGGAGAGGGAGGACGGTGGGAAGACCTTCGTGGTCCAATGGAATAATACGGAAGGCGGAATTACCGAGGGGCCTTTAAATCTCCTTTGGTCTCTGATCGAAAGTTATAAAGTCGATATATTCGAAGTTTCTCTTTCGAGAATTACGGAAGACTTTCTCCACTTTCTAAAAATTTCGGAAAATATCCACATAGACTTGGGCGCAGAATACGCATTGATGGCTGCGAATCTAGTGTATTTGAAATCGAAAGCACTATTACCCGATCCGGGGTTTGAAGAAGAAGACTATGATCCGCCTCTCCCGCCGGAACTAGTCGAAAAACTCCTGGAACACAAGAAATTCCAACTTACGGCCCAGAAGCTATCCGAAGTCGATAAATCTCAGTCCGGCGTTTTTGCCCGGGAAAGTAACCAAGTCATTGAAGAGCAAGATTCTTGGCTGGATTTAAGTTTGCTCGACCTTATCTCAGCCTTTAACGAGATACTTGAAAAACGGGAGGAAGAAGGGGAGATTCCCGCTTTACTTACCGCGCCCCACCGATATTCTGTCGAGGAAAAGATGGAGTCGATTTCCACACTCCTCGTCGAAAGGTCCGATATTTCTTTTGAGGAATTGTTTTCGTTGGTCAAACCCGAGAAAGCGGAAGTTGTCGCTGTCTTTTTGGCAATGCTAGAACTCTGCAAACAGAGAATCCTGGTAATTCGCCAGCATAAAACCTTCGGCGAAATCCGTATTTTCTTGGTGGGAGAACCGTGGAACGCGAAAAATCCGGCTTAAAGGGACTGATAGAAGCCCTCCTTTTCCTTTCCGGGGAACCGCTCAAGCTTGCCAGCATCGCCAAATCGGTCGAGTGCGAGAAGCACGAAGCCAGGGAAATTCTAGACGAACTAATTTTGGACTATCAGGAAAGAGACGGCGGATTCGTTCTTCGCGAGATTGCCGGCGCCTACCAATTCGCGACAAATGAACGTTTTTCCGAGATTTTAGGAAAACTTTTTAAAGAAAAAAAAAGGGACCAGCTATCACGCTCCAGTTTAGATACGTTAGCTATCATTGCATACAAACAACCGATCACTTTGTCGGAAATAGACGATATCCGAGGAGTTTCTTCCAGAGCCATGGTCACCTCCTTGATTTCAAAAAAATTGGTCAAACCGGTCGGTAATAAGGAAGTGCCCGGTCGCCCGGCGCTCTACGGAACCACGAAAGAATTCCTATTGCATTTCGGCCTAAATAAACTTTCAGACTTACCGGCTCCCGTCGAAGTAAAAGAGCTAAAATTCGAAAACCTGGACGACTTAATCGAAAATGGCCAAGAATAACGACAAACTAAAAGAGTTCAGAGAAAAAATAGATTCTCTGGATAAAGAAATCGTCAAGGCCATTTTGGCCAGAGCGGAGATAGCATCCGCGATCGGCGAGATCAAACGCGAAAACAAGGATCCGATTTATCGACCCGATCGAGAGAAGGACGTATATGAGAAAATTTTAAATCTCAACGTTGGACCTCTTCCGGACAAAGTTCTGATCGCTATCTATCGAGAAATCATGTCAGGATCCTTTTCGGTGGAAAAAGGACTTTCCGTAGGATATCTGGGGCCGGAGGGATCTTTTTCCCATCAAGCCGTCCGGGCAAGATTCGGAGCTTCCGTGGAAGCGAGCGAGTTCCCGTCCATTCCGGAAGTATTTCGCGCTGTTGAGACGGATAAAGTGGATTACGGAGTCGTTCCTGTGGAAAATTCCTCCGAGGGGTTAGTCAACTCCACCCTGGACCAGTTTTTAGTTTCGGATCTTAATATTTATTCGGAGATCTATCTTAAAATTACTCTGAATCTTCTCGGTTTCGAGCATGATCTCCATAAGATTGAAACTCTTTATGGAATCAAGATCGCTAATTCACAATGTAGAAATTGGATTGCGGCGAATCTTCCTCACGTTCAAATTTCCGAGACTCCATCCACCTCCAGGGCGGCAAGTATCGTCGCGGAGAAAAAGGAAGGATGTGCGGCTATCGCGTCCTCGATCGCTGCCGAAATCTACGGACTGGATGTGATTCGCGAATCTATCGAAGATATGTCGGGAAATTCCACCCGATTTCTGATTATCGGTAAAAACCAATGTCCTCCAACCGGAAATGATAAGACTTCGATCGTGCTTTCCGTTCCGGATAAACCCGGGTCCTTATATTCGGTATTGAAACCGTTCTTTGATAAGGGAATCAATCTTTCTAAAGTGGAAACGAGACCGACAAGAAGAACATCCTGGGAATATAACTTTTTCATCGATTTTCACGGACACAGAAAGGACCCGGTCATCGAGGAAGTTTTGAATGCACTTAAGGAAAATACAATATACTTGAGGGTACTGGGTTCTTACCCGGTTTCTCCGCCGAATCCGTGAATTTTCCTTTTCGTAAAATTCTAATTTACGGTCTCGGATTGATGGGGGCTTCGCTTTCGCTTGCCCTAAAGAAAAAACAGGCCGGTGCGGAAGTTACCGGAATCGTATCTTCCGAAGAAAGTAAGAAAAAGGGAATCTCTTTAGGTTCTGCGGATCATCTACTAACGTCCGTCGAGTTTCAAAATGCTCCGAATTGGAACTCGTACGATTTAATCGTATTCGGTGTTCCCGTCGATACGACGATCGAATTGATACGAACTCTGCCCAAAAATTTTAGCGGATATATGACGGATATGGGATCCACTAAGAGAGATATTATTTCGGCGGTAGATTCGGCATTAACACACGGTTTTAAAGTAGAACCGAAACTATACGAGGATACCTCGATCGAATCCATAGACGATTCCGATATTCAATCCGGAAAAAATACCGTATCTTTATCGGGACATAGATACGTTTCTTCCCATCCGATGTGCGGATCGGAGGAATCAGGTTTAGAATTTGCTAATGCGGATTTGTACGAAAACCGACTCTGTATTCTGACTCGTCCTAAGGATGCTCTTCCCGATGCATATTCTAAATTGGAATCTTTTTGGAGATTCTTAGGAATGGAAACGATCGAGATCCCGGCTCTCGAACACGACCGAATATTATCCTACGTTTCTCATGCTCCACATTTGATCTCGTCAATTATGACGAACTGGGTTTGGGAAAACGAGTGCGTCCAAAAGTTTACGGAAGGATCTCCTCTCCCGTTAACAGGCGGAGGATTCAGGGATATGACGAGAATCGCAGGTTCGAACCCGAAAATGTGGGCTCCGATATTTTCTTCCAATCGGGACGAGATCTATAAGTCTCTTCAAGAATTTAGAAAACATTTGGACGGAATAATTTCCGAATTGGATCCGCAAAAGCCGCTCGACCCCGATCACTGGAAGTCCTTCATGGAAAAAGCCCGGGTCGATCGGGACGGAATATTAAAACACAATAATGGTCCCAAGAAAAGCTAATTCTTTCGGCCGGGAAGTAGAAGTACCCGGCGATAAATCCCTTTCTCATCGTGCCGTACTTTTCTCGGTCCTTTCCCGAGGAACGTCCAAAGTCACCGGATTTTTAGAAGCGGAAGATCCGCTGAATACGATGAACGCTTTCGCTCAGGTCGGCCTTCAGGCGGAAAAGAAATCGTCGGGAGCCTATCTATTCACTAGTCCGGGTAAAGCTAATTTGCATTCTCCCAAAGCGGAATTGGATTTCGGAAATGCGGGAACTGGAATCCGACTTTCGGCAGGACTTCTTTGCGGGGTTCCAGGGATTCATGCGATTCTCAACGGCGATGCTTCCTTGAGGAAACGTCCCATGTCTAGAATCATAAAGCCTCTGGTCGCCATGGGAGCCTCGATAGAAGGGGAGTCGGATCGAGCCCCTTTGAAAATTATCGGTCGGAAGTTGGGATCGTTTTCTTACGTCAGTCCGATAGCCTCCGCCCAGGTCAAATCCTGCTTGATGCTTGCCGCAATGGCTTCAGAAACTCAGTTGGAATACGACGAAGAAATTTTATCTAGGGACCACACGGAGAATATGTTTCGATATTTAGGTAACTCGATCGATTATTTTAGTCCGACCCATTTTAAGATTTCTCCGCCATATCAATTTCAACCCGGAGAATTTAAAGTTCCGGGAGATATCTCCTCTGCCGCTTTTTTTTTGGTGCTGGGAGTTCTACTAAAGGAAGGTTCCATCGTTGTTCGCAACGTAGGTTTAAATCCTTCCAGAGTGGGGATCTTAAAAGCTCTTCGTGCGATGGGTGCGAAAATATCAGTTCATAACGAGCGGATAGAATGCGGGGAACCCGTGGGAGATCTGGAAGCAATTTCGTCTAACTTACACTTTGCTGAGATTCCCGCGGAATGGATGCCTTCTTTGATAGACGAGGTGCCTATTCTTACAATCGCCGGACTCTTTGCCAAGGGAGGATTTAGGATTCGGCATGCGGAAGAATTAAGAGCCAAAGAATCGGATAGGATCAAAGCAATGGTGGACAATCTTCGCTCTCTAGGAATCGAAGTCTGGGAATACCAAGACGGCTACGAATTTTCCGAATTAGGAAAAGGGAAAATGTCATCCGAATTGGATGCCTGGCTCTCCGGAAAAGGTGGAAAAATACTGACCAGAATGGATCATCGAATCGCAATGAGCTTCTTGATCTTAAAAACTCTCACCGGACTTCCTTTAGAGATTGATGAAACTTCTTGGATCGAAACCTCTTTTCCCGGTTTCGAGGAAAAGCTCGGATCGGTACTCGTATGAACGAAAATGTTATCGCTTTGGACGGTCCCGCAGGTTCGGGTAAAAGTACGGTCGCTAGAGAACTTGCGACTAAGTTAGGTTATAAATATTTGGATTCGGGCGCTTTCTATCGCGCCTTAACTCTTTACATTTTTAGAAAGTATAAAAAAATCCGACCCAAGGAAAGTTTTCAGGAATGGGTCGGAAAAGGAAATCCGGATGAATTGTCCGACGGCGCGATCGTGGAATGCGTCTTCTCCGAGTCGGAGGAAAATAAGATTTTTCTAAACGGCGAAGATGTTTCCTTGGAGATTCGAATTCCTGAGATTACAAAAGAAATAAAACACATCGCCAATAAAAAATCGTACCGCGAATTCGTAAATAAACAGCTACGCAATCTTGCCTTAATCCACAAATTAATTATGGACGGTAGAGACATAGGTACCGCCGTATTTCCGGATGCGCGTTACAAATTCTTCTTAACCGCATCCTCTCGCGTTAGGGCTGAAAGAAGATATTATCAATTAAAAGAGCAAGGAATCGATTCGGATTTGGATGAAATCGAAAAAGAAATCATCGCTCGTGATAAATCGGATACAGACCGTGAAATCGCGCCTTTGAAACAGGCAAAAGACGCAATCCTCATTGACACAGATAGGTTGCCAAAAAATACTGTTATTGGTAAGATTCTTGAGTGCCTAGAACATGGCATTTTAGGCGATCCGCACTAATCCCAAATAAATAACCGAGTATTCCAGCCCCTATGAGTAGCCAACAAGACAAGTCCACTTTTGCAGAAGTTTTCAAACAGTGGGAAGAAAAGAAAAACGATGAAGCCGAAGTCCGGAAGGACCAGGTCGTAGACGGGAAGGTTGTCTCGGTAGATACCGATTTCGTCTATGTCGCCATCGAAGGGCTGAAACAAGAAGGGCGCATCGCTCGGGCTGAATTTGACGAAAAACCCGAATTAGGAAGTATTGTCACTGCACTGGTTAAGCGGAAAGAATCCACGGATTCGGGCTGTATTCTTTCTAAAAAAGAAGCCGACCAAAGAAAAGGTTGGGAAGTCGTTAAGGATGCATTTAAGAATAATTATCAAGTAACCGGTCGTCTCGTTAATGAGATTAAAGGCAAAGGTTATATCGTAAACGTTGAGGGTTCGGAGCTTTTCTTACCGGCTTCGCAACTTAGTTATAAATTTTCCGATGGCGAAAATTACAAAGGCGTAGAACTCGATTTTAAAATTATCGAAGTCAATGAGCGCACTCGCTCCGGAGTCGTTTCCCGGAAAAAACTTTTGGACGAAGTCAATAATGAAAAATGGGATGCACTCGTTCAGAAAATCAACGTAGGCGATAAAGTAAAAGCGGTCGTATCTAAGATCGCTAGCTTCGGCGTGTTTTGCGATTTGGAAGGAGTCGTTGGACTTCTTCGCCAGAAAGATATTTCGTATAAAAAATTCGCTCCCTTTAAGCAATATTTTACCATAGGCCAAGAAGTAGAACTCCAAGTTCTGGAAATGGACAAAGAGAACAACAAACTGGCGCTCGGACTTAAACAACTGTACGAAGATCCTTGGGTTTGGGCTCAACGATCCTTGGAAAAAGATATGGTTGTTCGCGGAACGGTCACTTCTCTTACTAATTTCGGAGCTTTCGTCGAATTGAAAGAAGGCTTAGAAGGTCTTATTCATACCTCCGAACTAACTTGGTCCAAAAAACCTCCGCATCCGAAAGATCTCCTTAAAAAAGGTCAAGAGGTCGAAGCTCTAATTCTAGATATCGATTTCGAGAACAGAAGACTTTCTTTGGGACTGAAACAGCTTCAACCAAACCCTTGGGATACTCTCGGCCCGGAAGTTCGCGTAGGGAATTCGTTGACCGGAAAAATAACCGGAATCACTAAGTACGGCGCCTTCGTAGAAGTCGAAAACGGAATCGAAGGTTTGATTCATATCAGCGATATTACCTGGGACGAAAAACAAAAGAACCCAACCTCCTTATTGAAAAAGGGAGAAGAGGTTAAATACGTAATCCTCGATATCAACTTCGACGCTCAGAGAATTTCATGCGGACTCAAGCAATTGCAAGAACATCCTTACGATTCTTTGCGTAATAGATATCCGGTCGGATGCGTGGTCGAAGGAAAGATTAAGAGTATCGTCGACTTCGGAATGTTTGTGGAGATCGAACCCGGCTTTGAAGGCCTTGTTCATATTTCCGAAATTCCCGGCGGAAAAGATAGCAATCTTCAGGAAACTTATAAACCGGGCGACATCGTTAAATGCGCTGTCGTTAAGATCGACTCGAAGAATAAGAAGATTTCCCTTTCTATTAAGGATTTCGATAAGGCGTTGGAGCGGGAAGAGATGGCAAAGTATCTCAAAACTTCCGATGCGCCTTCTCGCGAAAGTCTCGGTAGCTTTATCAACTCCTCTTTGAAGTAAGGGGAGATTTCGGAAGACTTCCATGAAACGCTTCGAACCAAAGAACGTTAAATCATCCGTGCAGGTGAACGTGGATCCGTACGCCGATTTGAAAGGCGCTGAGAGAGCGTTTACCATTTTCTTCTCGAAAGTGGGTGAATATCGGAAACAGGTTCTGATCGGGGTCGTCGTTTTAATCATTACTACGATAGGAGTTGTGGGTTGGAACGAATATCGCGCCGACCAATTCCGCAAAGGAACTCTGGCGATCGAAGTTTTGGAAAAGAAATTTCTACTGAATCCTACCATCGATCTAACGGATAAGATTAAGCAATACGAAGAAGTTGCGTTGACTTACCATTCCAAATCTTTAAACATTCGTCTTTCCAAAACCCTAGGCGATTTATACGCACGCAACGGAGAATTCTCTAAAGCTGCGACTAAATTGGAATGGGCCGGAAAGGAAATCGACGAACTCCCTGAGCTTAAGGCGTACTTTTTCTATATAGCGGGCAATTATCGCGAAAGCGGAAATCAATTTCCTGAGGCGGAAAGCGACTACGATACTGCAGTTTCGCTTTTAAATAATCGCAGGAATGTCGCCGGATTTTACTCCTGGAGTCTGTACCAATCCGCTCGCTTAAAAGCCAAGAACGGCAAAAAGGCGGAAGCGAAAGAAAACCTTCGCAAGGTACTGGAACAGGAAATTTCCTCTCCATCCGACGAATATAAATCCGTTCGGGAACTCTCTACTTATCTTTTAGTAAAATTGAATCAAGGATCTTGATATGCTGACTCTGGCGCTTCCGAAAGGGCGACTCGCAGAGGAGAGTATCGAGCTTATGATTTCTAAGGGTTGGTTGGAAGGCCGCCCCGATCCGGATTCCAAAGAACTGATTTATAAGGATTCAAAAGGGAAGGTGAGAATTCTTCTCGTTCGCTCCCAAGATGTGGCAACATACGTGGAGCAAAATGCTGCGGATGCAGGTATTGTAGGTTGGGATGTATTGAAAGAAGGCGGATACGACCTTCTTTTACCCCTGGATCTTGGTATCGGAAAATGTAGATTATCCGTGGCCGCTCCGCAAGGCTGGAATCTTAGCTCGGGCGGGCGTAAGGTTCGTGTGGCGACAAAGTATCCGAATATCGCCAGGGATTTTTTCCTTTCGAAAGGAATAAGTTGCGAAGTCATTAAGCTGTATGGAAGTATAGAACTTGCTCCTCTAGTAGGGTTATCGGATTGCATTGTAGATCTGGTATCTACCGGGAGTACATTACGTGCGAATAATTTGAAAGAAATCGAGACAATTCTAGAGTCTACGGCTAGACTGGTTTTTAACCGTTCTTCCTTATATTCAAAGCGGCAAGAAGCCGGCGAATTTCTGGATTCCTTTGCATAGTTTGAAAAACAGTTGTATAAACGCCGTCAAAAAAAATCATAGTCGTAAAACGACCTTATCTAATAGAGAAGAACAATGGCAGTTCCTAAGAGACGAAAATCTAAATCCAAAGTAAGGATGAAACGGGCCCATCATGCGATCGGCAAACCGAACCTGGTCCCCTGTCCGAACTGCAATTCTTTCCGCCCGCCGCATAGAATTTGTCCAGTTTGTGGTTTTTACAAAGACCGCGTAGTTCTGGAGCCTAAAGTTAGGAAGTCTAACGAAGAGACCTAATTTTCCTATGGCGCCTTTTAAAACCGGCGACCGGATAGGAGCCAATCTCCATATATTTTCTGTTCCCGCGTTCCGTGGGAAGTTTTCCAACCGATCGTTCTCAAACCTTGAGATCGGTCTGCCAACTGGCCTTTAAGGTTTCCCATGTGGGTCGCCGTCGATGCGATGAGCGGCGATTACGGTCCGGATCGGATCGTGGAAGGCGCAGTAGTAGCGGTTAACGAAGACAAACGTAACGTAGTTCTCGTTGGAAAAGAAGAAGAGATCAGTGAAATTCTTTTAAAGTACGATTATGATACCGAAAAGATTCGTATCATTCATGCGGGCGAAATTATCGAGATGCAGGATTCTCCTTCGATCGCAGTCAGAGCGATGCAGGACTCCTCTGTCGTTCAAGCCGCGCAATTAGTCGCGGATAAAAGCTGCGTCGGTATGTTTTCTCCGGGGAATACCGGAGCGACGATGGCTTCGGCGCTTCTTTATTTGGGACGAATTCCCGGAGTTCTGCGCCCGCCGATTGCAGCCCCGATTCCAAGGGAGAAAGGACCTCCTACATTACTCGTAGACGCGGGCGCCAACGTCGATTGCAAACCGGAATACCTGGCACAGTTTGCAGTGATGGGCGAAATCTATTCTCGTCTTATTTTCACCATTCCTAGGCCGAAAGTAGGTCTGCTTTCCAACGGAGAAGAGGATAAGAAGGGAAATTCAGTCACGCAGAAGGCGTTCGAATTATTACGAAAACTTCCGATCGAATTTGTAGGTAATGTGGAAGGCCGTGATCTTTATGGGGGCGGTAGAGAAGTGGACGTAGTCGTTTGCGACGGCTTTGTAGGCAATATCGTCTTGAAGGCAACGGAAGGATTATCCAAATCTATCTTCAACGTTCTGCGCGAGAGCATCGCGCAATCCAGTTTGGCTCAGACCGGGGCGCTTCTCTTAAAACCCACTTTTACTGCGATCAAGAAACGACTGGATTATGCAGAATATGGTGGAGCTTTATTATTGGGCGTCGATGGGACTTGTCTAATCGGACACGGCTCTTCCAATGCTCATGCGGTGAGAAGCGCGATTCGAGTCGTCGTTGAATGTGCCGAACGAGACGTAAATAATAGAATCACTGAAGACATTAAGAAATATAATATTTGATTCTCTTCTATAAGAAGGGACTTTTCCCATTTTTCAGTTCATTCTTTATGATATTTGAATGATGCTTCTCCGCAAAACCCCCTTGACCCCTCGGATGCCGAAAATACGCTAACCGCAGAATCTGGTGAGGAAAGAAACCAATGATTGATCTGAAAGGCAAAAATGCCATTATTACCGGGTCTGCCCGTGGAATTGGGAAAGCAACCGCTCTTAAACTGGCTCAAGCCGGCGCTAATGTTGTAATTGCAGATTTGAACGAGGAAGCGAGCAAGGCTACTGCGGCTGAAATCGCAAAAACTACCGGCGTAAAAGCGATCGGGATATCCGTCAACGTTGCGAATGCAGAATCCGCACACGCGGGTATTCAAGCGACTGTGGACGCGTTCGGTTCCGTAGATATCCTAGTAAATAACGCAGGAATTACCAAAGACACCTTACTTCTCAGAATGAAGCAGGAACAATGGGATGCCGTTATCGCCGTTAACCTTACGGGAACCTTTAACTGCACACAGGCCGCAATTAAGTTCATGGCAAAGAACCCGAATGGGGGATCGATTATCAACCTATCCTCTATCGCCGGAGTAAACGGCAATATCGGACAAACCAATTATTCAGCTTCTAAAGCCGGGGTAATCGGGTTTACTAAGGCCGTTGCGCTGGAAATGGCTTCTCGTAAAATTCGCTGTAACGCGATCGCTCCGGGCTTCATTCATACGGAAATGACCGATGCGATTCCGGAAAAACTCCGCTTGGCGATGATAGCTGCCATTCCTTTAAAACGTGCGGGACAGCCAGAAGATATCGCGAATACGATCGCTTTTCTTGCATCGGATATTTCTTCTTTTATCACTGGACAAGTGATCGAAGTAAACGGCGGGGGATTTCTACCCGGAGCTCAAGCATAAGAAAAACGAAGCGTTTTCGACGACGAAATCGTACCCAAAAGCCCGGTTTTTACCGGGCTTTTTCGTTTTTATGCAGAATGCACGGCGAACGCCGTTAGAATGTCTAGGTAAATGTGCAAGTTTCTCCTAGCGTTCGTTCGAAAGAAGAGTTTCATTGCGAATTTTGAATGAAATCAAGTTCGTATTTTCGATTTTAGTTTGGTTTTCCAAGTTAGAATTCCGGAATAAAATAAATTCCGTATTTTATCGAAAGAAACTTTGAGTAAATGTGACTTTTCACTTACGAAATTTTTTCCTCGGATTTTTCTTTTCCAACGGGTTTTTTTCGGAATCTAATCCGTTAACGCTTGCCAAAACTTTCCAGATAAAAATGTTTAAAAATCGGTGGATGAATTAATCCCCAGTTCTAAACCTAACTAAAACTTACATACCACTTCGGTGGTACGGAGGAAACAAATGGCAGATTTCGAAAAGATAAAGTCCATCATCGTTGAGCAACTCGGAGTCGACGAATCCGAAGTCACTCCCGAAGCGCACTTCATCGATGACCTTGGAGCAGACTCCCTTGATACCGTTGAGCTAGTAATGGCTCTTGAAGAGGAGTTCGGTGTTGAAATTTCCGACGAGGATGCTGAAAAGATCCAAACCGTCGGAGATGTTATCAAATTCATCGACGCTCTTAAGTCCTAATTTGAACTAGATTTCCGGGTTCTTACGGGAACTCGGAATTCTCTTTTTTTCTTTCTTTTATCAAACTCCTTTGATAAAAAAAAATCCACCTTCTAAAACGAAACTTAACAAGCTCGAAAGGCTGAAAGGCCTAACAATATTGTGCGATTCGCTAGGAATCCGTTTTAAAAAAACAGAGCTACTCGAACTTGCATTCGTGCATAGTTCGTATCAAAACGAAAGTTCGGAATTTGAAGAAGATAATGAGCGTCTAGAATTTCTGGGTGATTCCGTATTGGGATTAGTAGTTGCTCGCTTTCTTTACGGTAAGCATCCGAATGCAACCGAGGGAGAACTTTCCAGACTCAAAGCTAAATTAGTTTCCACCGCTGTTTTAAACATCGTTAGCAATCATTTAAAATTATCCGATTACGTACTATTGGGAAAAGGCGAAGGGCAGGGTTCCAGTCAAAAGAAATTAAGCGCGAACCTCTTCGAGTCCCTTATCGGAGCGATTTATCTGGATCAGGGACTCGAGATTGCGGAAAAAATAATTCTGAATCATTTAATAGCATTTGCGGAAAATCCCGAAAAGATGGAGTCTGTAAAGGATTTCAAAACTCTTCTCCAGGAAACTTGTCAAAGGAAGTTTAAACTACTGCCTACCTACAGATTGATTCAAGAATCCGGACCGGATCACGCTAAGACTTTTCTTGTTAGCGTAAGAATTCGAGACAGATACGAGGCAGAAGGAACCGGGCGAAATAAGAAGTTTGCGGAACAAGATGCCGCTCGCAAAATGCTTAAGGTCCTCGGAATAAAGGACTGATAAACAAACTCGAATGGAATTCTTCTTCAAGAAAAAAGGCTTACGTGTTCGGGTTGCTGCATTGATCAGGAATAGACAGGGAGAAATCTTACTTTTACAGCAGAAGAAAAAGGATTCGTACTATTGGTTATTGCCCGGGGGGGGAATCGAATTCGGAGAGAGCGCGGAAGAAGCGCTGAGAAGAGAACTAAAGGAAGAGTTATCGCTCGACGTCACTTCGGCCTCTTTTTTATTTTTGAACGAATCTATAGATCCGAAAGGAAATCGTCATCTTATACAATTGGTCTTTTTAACGAAGGTGAAAAAACTGGATCCTGAAATGAATCTAAAGGAAAAAGCTATTACCGGATTCGGATATTTTCCCGTAGCAGCCATTAAGGAAATGGATATTCGGCCTGACATTAAATCCTACCTTTCCTCCGTAAAGTTTAAGCCCGCGCCATATCTTAAAAGCCAATGGGTGTATGATAAATGAATCCGATTCAAGAAATTAGAATCAAGACATCCTTAAAGGAATATTCGATTATTTTGAATCGCGATTTCAAAGGTTTGGCCGAATCGATTTTAAATATTAAAGGGATATCTTCCGTTTTTATAATTACGGAACGAAAGCTTGCCGGTCTCTTTTCCAAATTTTATAATCAAGAGTTGCAGACGATCGGTTTACCTGTCCAAGAGATCTACATTCGGGGCGGTGAAAAGAATAAGCATATCGGGCGTACGGCGCAAGTCTATGATCAACTAATCCGTTCGGGAGCGGATCGTAAAAGTTTGATACTCGCAGTCGGCGGCGGAGTAGTCGGGGACTTCGCGGGATTTATCGCATCCACATTCTTACGCGGAGTCCGATTCGCCCAGGTTCCTACGAGTTTATTAGCCTGTGTCGATTCTTCCGTCGGCGGAAAGGTCGCCGTTAACGCCGACCTTGGAAAGAATATGATCGGTTCTTTTTATCAACCCGAGTTTGTATTCGCTCCGCTCTCCGCTTTATCCACTCTTCCAAGAAAGGAGTGGAGATGCGGTATGGCCGAAATAGTAAAGCATTCCCTGCTGGAGGGCGGCGAGTATTTAGAGATGGTTAAAAATCACGGGTCGGAAATATACGATCACGAATCTCCGATCCTGCACGACTTCATCGCGGACTCAGTACGATTTAAAGCCAAAGTAGTCGAACAGGACGAGCGGGAAACAGGACTGCGTAAGACATTGAATTTAGGTCACACGACGGCCCACGCTATCGAATCTCTTACTAAGTATAAAAAGTATTCGCACGGGGAGGCAGTTTCCATCGGTTTACTCACTGCTATGATTTTATCCTCCGAAAAGGAGGGGCTCGATGCTTCTTTTATCGATCTCGTTAAGAGTATTTTGCAAAAATATGATTTACCGTATCAGGATCAAAGTAAATCCAAACAGGTCGCCCTTCATACGCTGCACGATAAAAAAAACGTAGGTAATTCTATCCGGTTTGTTTTGTTGAAAGCTCCGGGCGACCCGGTTTGGGATATACCGGTCGCTCTCGGAGAAATTGCCGAAGCTTTTCGTAAGCAAAAGAAGTTATAAAAAGGGGTTCCCGCTCGGGCTAGAATAACCTTGATCGATAGAGCCTATATCGGCTAAATTGTCACTCCTGGCTTATGGAAGAAATTTTAGAGTTAATTAATCCGTTCCATTTGTTGAAACTAAAGGAACGCTCTATTTCCCAAGAGTTCGTCTTAGTCGTTTATTTCATTTTTTCTCTCATCGTTATATATAAGAGTTTTGTTCTATTATTCGATCGCATAAAACCGCCGACGGACGCCTCCGCGCAGTATAACCGACGGAGAATGACTCGAATATCCTTTGTGGTCGTCGGCGCGATTTCCCTCCTTCCGATCATTTTTTCCGGATTATCCTACCTCCCTACGGTGATGGGGCTCGCGGGAGCGGGTATCGTAATCTCTTTAAAAGATATTACTCTAAACTATGTGGGTTGGTTCCTGATTCACGGAAGTAACGGATTCGAAGTCGGGGATCGAATCGAATTGGACGGGATAAAAGGAGATGTGGTCAATATCGGTCTTAATCGGTTTACTTTAATGGAACTCAGCCCCGATCCGAAGTCCGAACAATCGACGAATCGGCTTGTCCATATTCCAAACCATTCGGTGATTTTGCATAAGGTCTACGTAGTTAAAGAAAGAATGGGATTCGTTTGGGACGAGTTCAAGGTAAAGATTCCGCACGGAGCGAATTGGCAGAATGCCGAAACGATCTTAAACTCCATCATTAAAAACGAATCCATCATCGATCGACATCAGATCGATTATACGGCTCGAGAACTCTCTAAGAATTATCTGGTTCGTTTGGGGATCACTACCCCGATCGTTTATATTTGCGCCGAAGAAGGCGGGATCTTATTTTCTCTCCGTTATCTGACGCATATTAAAGAAAAGCGAAACCAAAGGGCGAATATCTCCCGAGAAATACTTAAAGAATTCGGGAACGCTCAGATCCCATTAGCATAAGAGAATTCTATTTTTAAGGTCGGATAAAAAAGTTCTCGGAGAAATCGGATTCATTTTATCGTATTTTATAAATTTGTAAAAAATCAACCGACTTTGCTTGTCCTCCGGGAGCGCCCGAAAGAATCACCACGATATCTCCTTGGCCGAGCATTCCATCTTCGGCCAATTTCGTTTCCATGTGTCGAATCATATCCTGAAACGTGTCCATGAAGGGCATGACATAAGGTTGAACTCCTCTATACAATTTCATTTTTCGAGCTGTGGCGAGATATGGAGTAAAGGAAAGAATAGGAACCTTAGGTCTCATCTCGGATGTGATTAAGGCCGAATAACCGCTCCTGGTAAAATTAACGATCGCTTTTGCACGAATGTCATGGGCGATTTCTCTAGCTGCGGAACCTAAAGCGGCTCTTTCAACTTCCAGCTCGGATTTTTTTAGATTCCAATGGATCTCGTAAATTCGATCGATATTCTCCGCTTCCCTTAATATCTTTGCCATCATCTCGGCGGATTCAACCGGATATTTCCCACTCGCGGATTCGCCGGACAACATAACTGCATCAGTACCGTCCATGACCGCATTCGCAACGTCGCTAGCTTCAGCTCTGGTGGGTCGTGGATTCTCCACCATCGATTCCAACATTTGAGTCGCTGTAATGACGGGTTTTCCCGCACGATTGGCCTTAAAGATTAATTCTTTCTGTAAAACGGGAACTCTTTCGGTTTCCACTTCTACTCCGAGATCGCCTCGGGCGATCATGATTCCATCGGCAGCGGCGATAATTTCGTCGATATTTCGGATTGCCTCCGGCCGTTCTATTTTTGCGATAAGTCCTGTCAGAGTTCCTCTCATCATTTCACGGGCCATTTCCAAGTCGCTTGCGCGACGAACGAAGCTCAATGCGACGTAATCCACTCCGAGACTCAGAGCGAATTTTAAATCTGATAGGTCTTTCTCGGAGAGCGCCGGAGCGGAGATGGGAGTCCCCGGCAAATTGATTCCTTTGTTGCTTTTTAAGATGCCTCCGATTATAACCTTTAAAACGGCTTCCGAGTCGGTTTTCGAATCCACTTCCAAAACCAATTTACCGTCATCGACCAGAAGTTTGTCGCCGGCTCTTAGGTCTTCAATTAAAGTGGGAAAGGTTGTGCCGACGGCTTCCGCGTCTCCTAAGTAATCCGCATTTGCGAGTAGGCGAATTGTTTTACCTTTTTCCAATTCGACTTGAGGAGCGCGAAGTTTTCCGGTTCGAATTTTCGGTCCTTGCAAATCCGCCATGATTCCAAGTGGAACACCGGATTCGGATTCGCATTTTCGAAGTTTTTCGAAGATTTTTTTGTGATCTTCATGAGTTCCGTGGGAAAAGTTCATTCTTGCTATGTCCATTCCCGCTCGCAATAGAGAAGTGATGATAGACTCTTCCGAGGAGGATGGACCGATGGTGCATACGATTTTTGTTTTCTTTTCCGGGCTAAACATGAATAGGAACCTCCGAGATGTTGGACGTATATAAGACCGCGATTTCCTTCTTTACGGGGCGAAACGGAAGGGTAAGCTTGGGAAAAAAAAGGCACGCCCCTTTGCGACAAAAGTTAGAACGGATCGCTCTCATTTACCATCCGGAATATAATATGGACTTGGGCGCCCACGTATTCCCCGCTCGTAAGTACGGGATGATATACAACCTAGTCAAGGAAGATCCGAAACTTTCCGGTTTACTTGCTCTACAACCCGCTCCAGTGGGAGTAGAAGAACTCAGTTTGGTTCACACTCCCGAATTTCTTTCCGACTTTATGAATCTTCGTTATACCGATCGAACCATGTATTCGGAGCTGCCTCTGAATAAGGAAATTGTTCGCAGTTTTTGCTTAGGCGTCGGGGGGACGATTCTCGCGACGGAGACTACCGAAAATTACAAATATGTATATCATATCGGCGGAGGATTTCATCACAGCATGCCCGATCGAGCCGAAGGATTTTGTTATCTGAACGACGCCGCAGTCGCCACTAAATTATATCTTCAAAAATATCCGGATAAGAAGGTTCTGTATATAGATCTGGACTTGCATCAAGGAAACGGAAATGCTAAGGTTTTTAAGGACGATCCGTCGGTTTGGACATTTTCGATGCATCAGGAACAATTATATCCAAAGAAGGAGCTTTCAAGTCTTGATATTCCTTTGGAGAATGGAACGGACGACAAAACATACTTAAAGGCTCTGGCGGAGGGATTAGACAAGACTCGAGCTAATTTTACGCCGGACTTGATTTACTATTTTGCAGGAGCCGATCCGTTTGAAGACGATTCACTCGGTGATTTAAAATTAACTTTCGAAGGTCTCAAAAAGAGAGATAAGATCGTAAAGGAATTTGCTGATTCTCTGGATGTTCCTGTAGTCATTCTTCCTGCGGGAGGGTATGCGAGAAATTTTCATGATACTGTTAGAATTCATTTTAATACCATCCGGGTATTCGCCTCTCTGATTTAATAATGAGTATTTTTTCAAATTCTGATAAATCCGGCGCCGGTGAAAATTACATAGATCCGGAAGCACTGGGCTTAATAGACATCAATCGAGAATTTAAAACACATCTAGGAATAGAGGATACTCTCTTTAACCGTTTCTCAAAAGAGGAAGTCGCCGAACTTTTGACGGAGAGCGGGATGTTCGAGATGCTTGCGTTTCGAGGATTCGATAAAACGAATCTTGAAATTCAGGGAATTTCCGAAGTGGACAACAGGATTTATATAAAAACTCCTACCAACGCCATTCTGGTTCATATGCGTCTGAAGTTTTCAGACTTTCTCTTTAAAAAAGTCGGCGAGGCGTTCCCGATGGTCTATATCGATTGGTTATTGAGCCAAAATGTTCGCTTAGGAAAATTGAAGGAAAAGAAACGATTATTTGAAGGCCAGGAATATCCCGGCCTCAATGTGATGAACGAGATCACCAGTTTTATTCGTCTGCTTGCCGGTAAAATAGGCGCTGCGGGCGCGTTTAATATTCCGGAATATTTTCACGATGCAGTTCTGTTCCATAAAAACTTTCGGTATCTCAGTCCGGAAAAAGAAGGGGAATTCAGAGCGTTACTCCGTTCGTTTCGGAAAGAAAATCTTCGCTCTCTTTCGGGGGCGATTCATTCGGGGCAAATAATGGATGATACCACCTCGGACGTTTATAAATGGACGTACGGCGAAATGGTATCCTGCATAAATACGTATTTAGAAAAATCCTTGTTTGACGAAGAATATGATTCTACCGTTGCCAAGATTTCCAAGTCCAAGGCATTTTCCAGGATCAAAAAATGACATCACTTTCCATAAAACCTGAAATCCTGATCATCGACGATGATCGTGACGTAGGTGAGGCGCTAGAAGTTTTACTTCAAAAGTTGGGGTACAACTCGACTTTTTTCGATTCGGTAGACCGAGGAAAAGAATATTTCGAGAAAGAAGCGAATCCGATCGTATTTTTAGATATCCATATGCCTCATACAAGCGGGTTGGACGTCCTACCGTATTTCAAAAACCTGAATCCGGCGACGCAAGTGATCATGATGACCGGCGAGAGGGATATTAATAATGTAGTCACCTCTCTCACTCATAAAGCCTCTGATTTTCTTTTAAAACCGTTTTCCTTGCAAACTGTTCGAATTGCCGTGCAAAGGGCTTTAGATTATTATACTTTAGTAAAGGAAAAGGAGGCGAGGGATGAAAATATTTTACGCGACCTTCGTCTCGCTTCTAAGATTCAGAGAAAAATTCTATCCGTTCCGGACTTTGCTCCTTATAAGGTGTTGGTCGATAACACTCCCGCATCCTATGTGAGCGGCGATTTTTATGTTCTTTCTAAATCAAATGGGACCGTTTTGGCTTTGTTAGGTGATATCGAGGATCACGGAGTAACGTCCGGACTGATCGGGCTTTTGATGACGAGCATTGCAAGAGAAGCATATAAGGAAAAGGACGATCCGTCGCATGTACTTCGCAGAATGAACGAGGAGCTTTCAACGGAAATCGGAACTCATAGTATGACAGCGGCAGTCATAGTAATAAAGCCGGAAATGAAGAGGTTTCTTTATGCGAGAGGAGGACATCCTTTTCCCGTCCTATATAGGAAGGAAGGAATGCTTCTATTAAAGGAAAAGTCCGGTCAGTTGTTGGGAATCATGGACCAACTGGAATTTGAAGCGCACGAAGTTCCTTTTCAGAGCGGAGATATATTATTTTTATACAGCGACGGGTTATTGAATAATCTTTCCAGTCCTCTTTTTTCGGAACTAGAAGAATTGCGCAAAAAGGATCGCCCGATCGACGAGCTTCAGGAAGCCATACGCGTCTATTCGAAAGCGACATTGCCGACTCGTGAATTTCGCGACGACTCGAGTTATATGTTGATTCAACTGTAGATTCGAAATCCTTCGAATTGCTACGGAAGATCGTCGGTTTTATCGGACTCGGAATCTATAGGCAGAGCTTTCGGAGTTTCTTTCGGGGAGACTTTTGGAAAAGAACCTTTTCTAATATTAAAGAAGGCCAACTCAGGGAGAGAGAAAAACGCGGATTGTAATCCGCTTTTGAGACGTTTTCCTCCGTCAAAGGGAAGAGTAAAAACGCCGAAGATACCGTTACCTAAGCCGTATCCTAGGTTTGCAATTCCGTAAATCGGCCGGACCAAGAATACGTCATCGGTAAAAAAAAGAAAACTAGAATCCTCGGGGTTAGATTCGTAAATCGTGGAGCTTATGGTGTTCGATTCTCGAAGAGACACTATCAGGGAGGATTCGCTTCGGCTCATGAATTCCAGCTTACGCTTTCTATAAGAGAGAACGGATTCTTCCGATCGGAAATGCCAATCGTTCTTTACGCGATTGTACGCGACGAAAGGTATAAAAGATAAGGAGCGCCTTGGATTCACTTTTTGTCCCAGCCACTTTGTATATTCCTCCCCGGATAGAATGGCTTCCAGGGAATCGAAAATTTCCGTCGTACAATTTTTGCCGAGTATATGAAATCGATATAAATCCTTTAAGCTATTATAATATTCTTTTTCCCTTTCTTCGCTTGCTCTTAGTGATTTTTGCAGTTCGGCTTTCTCAGGAATAGGAAAAGAATAGGTTATTTTAGCCGGCAGCGTGGGTGAAAGTTTTTCGAAGGTATTGCGAACGGAAATTTTTCTAGTTAAGCCCGAGCGCAGTTCGAATGCCCGATTTTCCAAATCTTCCCATTTTCGATACTCTTCTTCGCTTAAATCCCGCAAAGAATTTAACGTTTCTCTGAAGTAACTTGCGGCAGCATATAGTTCTTTGGAAGCTTTTTCGGCCAGTACGATATTCTCCCGTATGTTTTCATGCGAGACGGTGTCGGTAAAAGGGGGGAAGGTGATTAAGAAATGAAGCTTTCCCGTATTCAAGCTTTCTTCGATAGCAAGTATCCTTGCAAGAAATACAAGGGAGGGATAACCCCAGTCGGAACTATCTTCGTGAAGCGAGGCAATTAGCGATATTATTAAATTTTCCTTAAGGCCTTTCAATCGCTCTCTTTCTTGTTCGCTAATCGTTGCAGAAATCGGAGAAAAGGATGCCTCTGGATTTAGCCCTGATCCTGATTCTAATGCATTCAAGAAAGATAATTTTTCTAATCGTAATAGAAACCAAGCGGACGGTCCTCCGTTGTAAAAAGGGTAGGCTTTTGAATCGGTCGAAGGATATCGCGGAAAGGCGGAGAATTTCTCTTCCTTGGCCGCTTGAAACAATTCCGATTTTATTTTTGACCGAACCTTTCCTAACCAAGAGTTTCCTAATTCCCCTCTAAGACGTTCGGATAATTCCTTAGTTGATTCGGAGCCGGGAGTTTCATGAAAATAACCCAAAGCAGAAACGGATACTTGGTGATCCACGGAGAGAATTTCCTTAAAGAATAAGGTATCCGATCGCATAGAATCCAGATTACTTAAATGTTTAAATTGCTGAAGGCTTAATCTGTCGAGTCCGCTTCTTATTTTCTCCCAACCTTCGCTCGGTAGGGAAAATCGGACAATTTTACTGCTCCGATTGGAATATACATTATAGGAATGGGAAAAACGCTCGTAAGGTTCCCGAATCAGTCGAAAGATTTCGTCGGGATAATACTGAAAATGATAGATAGTATCGTCAATTCTTAATGCGGAATGGCCGCCGCTGGACTGGCCGGTATTCGCATCTACATAAACGAAATCTAATAGATTCTCCGCTCTAATGGAAGGCGAGAAAGATATATAAGATAAAAGAAGAATGAAGAGGCGGCCTACAGGAATCGACCGCCTTTTGGAAATGGAAAATATCACCCTTTAGATAGAGGTATATCCTTTGCGTAAAGCCTTAGCGACTTCAGGACGAGTGACGGCAAACTCATCCGCAAAACTATTGAATCTATCCGTTTCTACTCCCGCTTTTCTCATTCCGCGACCGATAGCTAAATAAGTTACTTCGGAAGATCTCCAGTCGTTGATTCCGTTTTTGCGCGCCAAAGAAGCTAGGTCTGCCTCAAACTCATTCGGGACCAATCCGTTATTTAGATGAATCGCAGTTAAGGTTTCCACATCTCTACGAAACGCTTTCTTTTCGCTTTTATCGTCGGAAGAAGACGAAGAGAATATAGAGGCCGAGATCGATGATACTGACTTGGAAAGACTTTGAACGGAATCGGATGACTTTGAAACGGATTGCGATACGGACGCAAAAAAATCCAGGATAAAGCAGTTTTGAAGCGTAAGTAGGGCGAACACCATCGCGGCAATTCCTAGGCTCTTTCTTAATAATTTCATTCGTAATACCTCGTCTTTTCCTCGAATATTTTCGAGGAAGAAAGTTTGTGACACGCAGGACCAATCCTGAGTTTTTTTTACCCGATCGTCAACCGAGTTTTCCTGACGAAAGCACCACCGATTCCCAAGCCCCTAAGCGAATCTTAAGAATCTTTTTTCGAGGTTCGATTTCCAATGATTCTACGATTTGTCCGGTCCAATAGTCGATCGTGCTTTTCTTCTCCCACGGAAATGTAAGATTTAATTCGATTTCGCGACTCGTATCGCTTGGATTCCAGATGCCGAGAAACCCGGCAGGGTTATAGAGAGCGCTCGGAAAAAACTCGGAACCGATTCCGATCGGGAGAGGGGTCTTATTTCTACACTTACCTTGCAGATAAAGGGTTTTTTTTAGAAGGTCCTCCCTTTCTTGAGTCAATAAAGCGATCTCGTCCGAAACGAAAAGCATTCCGCCAGAAACTCCCATCACGCTCGCCATAATCTTAGTTTGAGCGGAAGTCATTTTATTTTTTCTATCCCTAACCAATAGGCAATCCGGATCATTGAACCAAAGCGTCCTGTGCATGGAGGCTCGAGTAATGTCGTTTATCAATGCTCGTTCCGTACAAAGAGCGTTTCTATCATTGGCGAAAATTCTCTTCTTTTCACGACCCCAAAACGGAGCCACGTCGCAGGAAATTCTCATCGCATCGAAAAGACCGATGGATGGAACGATCGGTGCTCCGCATCCGAGTAAAAATACGTCTTTTCCGGCGGCCTTTCGAATAAGTTTAATCGCCTCGATATAACGCGTGTGAGGCGATTCGCTTCGATCGTAGGTCCAGCCGGGCAGAAGCGCGGAATATAAAAAATCCAATTTTAAATATTCGTATCCGTACTCCTTTACGATTGTTCGGATCACATAAGTTAAGAATTCCTTGGAGGCGGGATGAGAGACGTCTAAGGTATAAGTAAAATCGAAACCCCAAAGAGGATTCCAAAGAGCCGGAACAGGGTTCCCGTCCCGATCTTTCAGGACCGCTTCCGGATACTTTTGGAAAAATTTGGATTTCTTTCTAACTAGAAAAGGAGCTAACCAAATTCCGGGCGTGAATTTTTCGGATTTGATCGCGTCCGCGATCAATTTCATTCCTCCCGGAAAACGTTCGTTGGTTTCCAGCCAGTCACCGATCTCGGTCTGGTATCCGTCGTCGATCTGAAACACTTTTACTCCGAAATTCTTGGTTCTAAGCGCTTTCAGATTTTTTAATATAATCTTTTCGGAAATTTTTGTGTAATAGTGATACCAGGAGCACCAGCCGGTCGGAACAGGAATCTGTGGAAGCTTTACTTTGAAATTTCTACCCAATTCGGAAAAATAGTTTTTAAGAAATATCGATTCGTCCCCTTTGAATTTTACGACTCGTATCGGAGTCAAAGGAAGTTTATTCCCTTTGAAATCTTCGTATCTGAAAATATCATAGATGGCGATCGCTTCGGACTTTAGAGTTTTTTGATCGGAATTCTCCATAAGGCGTTCCTTTGAGCGAACCCTAAATTTCACTCCTTCCTGTCCTCTGCCGATCACACCCGCAAAATAGTTTTGCTCCTCTCCTTTTGAAAGAGCTAAAATAAATCCTTCCGAAATCCAATCTTCAGAAATTTCCGAATGGGATGAGTATATGTTTTCTTGAGAGTATTGTAAGAACGCCAATTTAGGAGATTCGTCAGGCTCTTTCCAATCATGACTAGCGGATAGACTCCAAGATTGGTATCCATGAAAGAAAATCCTTCCATCTTTTAATCCATGCTCGGGAAGTTCGATTTCGAGAGTTAATAGTTCGAGACCGGCTTGAGGACGGCGATCTGCGATCCAATCTAGTTGAGGAAAATAAGTGTATTTTCCCGCGGTTTTTTGGAGCTTAAGCGATAGGCGGTAAGTTCCACAATCACTGACTGCCTCTTTCGATCCTGAGGAAAATTCGAATCTCGAAATTGATTGCTTCTCGTAAATTCTCGTACGCAAAATGGCGTTCATCTTTGATCCCGGTATCTTATTTTTTATCGTAATATGCAATCGTTCAGTTCCCGATTTCGGCATTCTGCGCTCGAAAATTTGGCAAAAGACCGGTGACCGACAAAAACATGGACGATAGTTTCCTAAATCCGGCAGCAGAAAAGGAAAAAAACAGGATTCCGCCACGATCTTTTATGAACCGATCCAAGGATTTTCAAACGGAAATTTTCCACGGAGAGGAGGTTTATCTTGCCGCGAACTTTACTGGCTTTAGGCGGGATACGCCGTAAGTTTGGTTTTATGGCATCTAATCGTCCCCCTGTAAAACCGGACCTGTTTCCCGGAGATCTCTCCGAAGAGAGATTGAACGAATATCTAACCGACGACCGTCTCGCGGTGGATTGTGAAATGATGGGACTGAATCCTCGTCGAGACAGATTATGCGTGGTTCAAATATGCGACTCGCGCAATCGAGTCAGTTTAGTGCAGATTCTTCCGGAGCAAAAAGAGGCTCCGCGCCTAAAGCGTTTATTCGAAAATTCGGATATTATTAAGGTATTTCATTTTGCAAGAATGGATACGTTATTTTTGCGTTACCGACTCGGTATAGGGACGAAAGGTATTTTTTGCACGAAGATCGCCTCTAAGTTAGCGAGGACATATACAGATAGACACGGACTCAAGGATATCATTCGGGAATTTTTCGACGAAATCTTGGATAAAAAGAATCAATCTTCCGATTGGGGAGCCAAGATCTTGACCAAAGATCAGATCGATTACGCTTCCGGAGACGTGCTTTTTCTCATTTCCTTGGAGCAGAAATTAACTCAAATTTTGTTAAGAGAAGGTCGCTTGGATCTCGCGCAAGAATGCTTTGCCTGTCTGCCCGTCTTTAACCAATTGGATTGGTTGGAAATGGAGAATTTATTCGAACATTGAAGAAGAAAGCGATAAAACTTTTTTTCTGCCAGTCCTGCGGACAAGATTACCCGCGATGGGCCGGGAAATGCGATTCTTGCGGAAAGTGGAATACTATCCTGGAGGAGTCGGGCGGGGATCGTTTTTCCTCTTCTTCTCAGACATTGCGAAAGAACGCCGCTTACAAACATCCGATTCCGATAACCTCCGTTCCTTCGGAAGATACTGAGCGGATTCTTACGGGATTATCCGAATTGGATTTGGTACTGGGGGGCGGACTTGTTCCGGGAAGCCTAGTCTTGATCGGCGGCGAGCCAGGTGTAGGGAAATCCACTCTGATTTTAGAAATCAGCAGGAAATTGTCCGAACAAGGCCGGAAACTTTTGTATATCTCCGGGGAGGAATCCGCTTCTCAAGTGGGATTAAGAGCCGCAAGAATGTCCGTACTTTCCTCGAACCTTCTGCTTTCCTCCGAAACATACGCGGAAAACGTATCCGCAATGATCGAGGACACGGAGCCGGATTTGGTTTTCGTGGATTCCATCCAAACTTTGACTCGCGAAGCCTTACCTAATCAGGCCGGGACAGTCACTCAGTTACGCGAATGCACACAAGTATTATTAGAAACTGCTAAGCGAACCGGAATCCCGATCATAATGACGGGACATATCACTAAAGACGGTACGATCGCAGGACCCAAAATTTTGGAACATTTGGTGGATACGGTACTCTATTTCGAGGGAGATCGTCTGAATTATTTCAGACTCTTGCGAGCCGTAAAAAATCGTTTCGGGTCTGTCGGAGATTTGGCCGTATTCGAAATGTTAGGGACCGGTCTTCGGGAAGTGAAGGATCGACATCATGTCTTTATCAGTTCCTTAACGGAAGGGAAAAGCGGATCCGTGATCAGTGCGGTCCTAGAAGGGAGCCGCGCATTGAGCGTGGAAGTTCAGGCGCTCGTGAGTCGAACGAATTATTCCCAAGCAAGACGGATGGCGGAAGGCCCCGATACGAGACGCGTCATTCTTTTAGCCGCAGTGATCGAAAAATATCTAGGTCATAAACTTTCCGAATGCGATATCTTCGGAAATTTAGCAGGCGGTCTACAAGTCGACGAACCGGCTCTCGATCTCGCTATCTGCGCATCCATTTTATCCAGCTATACCGAAAGGCCCGTAAAATCAAGGGCTGCGGTCCTAGGGGAAGTCGGACTTTCCGGAGAGGTTCGGTCAGTCGGACAAATTTCTCTTCGCTTAAAGGAATTAAAGGGAATAGGAATGGAAACCGTTTATATTCCCGAAGGAAATCTTGCTGAGATCGAAACGATTCCTGACTTGATACTAGTCGGCATCAAATCTCTTTCGGAGCTTGAGGGATTGTTCCGGTGAATCTCCGTCGTGTTTCCGGAAGCTTCTTCTTGCTTGCGGTTTCTATAGTTTCTTGGACTTCTACGGCTCAGGAAGGGGAAATCGATCCTTTACTCCGACAACCCTGGTTTGCGGATCAGGAAAAAAAAGAGGAGCTTCTTCATAATAAATTACAGAGCGCTTTCCGGCTCAGTGCGCATTACGTTTGGAAAACCGATTCAAGAGCTAGGAATTATCGATTTTACAAAGACGGGCGAGTAGAGTTCGTTATGGATAGGGATTGGAAAGAGGTTTTTCCCAAAACGGAAGAATTGGATTTGCATTATAGCGAGGCCGAGTCTTTGCGCAAGCACGCGAGTCCTTACGCCGCAATTCGTTTATTAAAGGGAATGGGGGTCTGTTATAACCTGGAATACGGGAAATTAACGACTGAGAGTAGTAGAAAAGCCGCCTCTCTACTGGGTCAGTACCTGGATTTTTACTCGCATAAAGAAAAGGAAATATCCCGATTAACCGATCCGTTCGGCTGTTTGCATTCCGGGAGTCTTCGATTGCGAAGTACGGATTACGCGTATTCTTTGGATTTGGATCCGAACTTACAATATTTGTTTCCGGACGAGGATCGGGAATTTTCCGGAGAGGATTCCGATCTACGATGGCAGGTGCATCGCTTCTATAGAAATCTTCCAACGGAAGCGCTTCCAAAAAATTGGGAAGGAGAATACAGAAAAAGCAGCGAAGGACTTTTGTTTTTTCGCCCTGATCGCATTCTCTTTTCGATCGGAACTTCCCTACACTTTCATCCGCTAGCGTTCGATGCTAAAAATTATTACATGCTTTGGGATGCACTTCGCGGAATCAATGTAAGAACCATGCACGAATGGAATTATCTTCGAAAGAAAGAAGACAATATTTACAGAACGACCTTTACTGCGACCACCCCCGACGGCAGGCGAACCAAGATGGTTATTTTGGAAAAATTCTATCTTCGAGGAAGGAGGGGATTATTGTTTACCCTATCTTTTCCGGAGAAATATGAGACGGAAGCTAAGAAAATCTGGGATGGATTTTCTTCCAGTGTTGTCGTAGAATAGATATCCGATTTCTAGGATCCGGGTGATCCGAAGGAACGATATTCGAATGATTGTCGGACTCGTTAAAACATGGGATAAGAACCATCGGCCTAAGCCCGAACCCCCCTGGCGATTATTAGGATTGGGCTTGCTGTTCGTAAACGGGATGGCTGCCGTTTTTTTGCCGATCGGTATTTTTGGATCGATCGTATCCGCGATTGCCCTGCTCATTTTGCTTTTTTTACCCCTATTTTTTGCGGCATTAAAGCTGACGAAGATTTACGGAAATGCGGTTTTTTTTGCCCTATTTTTAGGATTTCTATCCGGACCTTTATCGACTCTGTATTTGAGTCACTCTTTTGGATATTTTTTAGGACTGCATTATCAGAACTCGACCGGGCCGGATGCACTATCGGAATTTCCGGGAGTCAGAATTTTTCGATTTTCCAACGCCCGATTTCTATATAAATACCAGGCAAAAAAAACTTCTATAGTGGCGCCCAAAGCCCCCGGCGCTATCCAAAAACCTCTTTATTTTCATGTAGTTCCGTGGGTTTCTTCGGCTTGGAAAGAGGGAGATCCGGTTCAAACTTGGGCCGCCTGCCCGAACTTAGCCGATTCGCTTTGCGATTGGGATACACAAAATACGGGAGTAGGGGAGTCCTTATCCACCTCCGCCCTGTTTCCCTATTACATGGAGGCAGTTGAAGAGTCGGGTAAGATCCATCACCTTCGAATTTCTCCAAAACCTAGAATTCTTTTGCCGCTCTCGGATCCGGAGGCGGCCTTGGTTCGAACCGGTCTATACGGTATGTCAGGATTGATCATGCTTAATTACCTTTGGGTAGTCGGGGTGATTGTTTGGAGAAGAAGAAACAAGGAATCGAATCCCTGAATTAGGGCGGACAATATAAATTCTTAATTTGCCGGGAAAATCGGCCGGTTTATGTAACATTTGGCCAAAAAAGGGGAGGAAGAGAGGAATCTTGCGGATTTTTTATAGAAAGGCTTAAAAAACTTTTTAGTTGGCTAATTTTGGAACTTAGGCTACCGATATTTATACACAGAGACGGGAAGGAGAATTTTATTTGGACCCCGAAATTCTTACCGAAAAGGTAGCCACTCAGAGTAAAAAGTTTCTGGTGGACCTAAAGCGGAACGAGAACGGATACTATCTAAAAGTTTCCGAGTGGTCCAATAGTAAAAAGTCTTCGATTTTCATTCCAGCCGAAGGAGTTGGCAGAATGATCGAAGTTCTTCGAAAGTTCCAAGGCCTCATTGAGGACGGAACGCTTGAAGAAATGGATTTCCCTCCGGCTCAGAATTAGTTAGGATTGCACTAAATCTTTTAGGAGAATTTCTCATGGGGAAAAAGATGTACCTTCTCGCCACAGTTCTCTTTTTCTTGGCCCTGACCGGAACTTCCGGGCAGCAGACCGGGGGAAACCAGAATCAAGGCCAAAACCAACAGGCGGGAGCTCCGGATCCCCTCGAGAAGATCATTCTCGAAAACTTCGAGGAAGCTGAGGACTGGAGGGCTAGAGCCACTACTCCGCTGGGTGAAACGAAAACCCTGAAAATGGTCCAACGAGGCCTCATCCGAGACGTATTTGATGAGAATACTATTCCGGATAACGGCGGCGATCAAATAGACAAGAATCATATTTTAGGAATCAAGACCTATTTCAACGATCGCGGATTCGATAGAGTGGAAGTATTTCCGCCTCATGAATACGTGATCAAGGGAAAAGCACGCCAGGTTTCCCTTTGGAGCTTGGGACGTAAGTTCAGACATACTCTCTTTGTAAAGCTGAGAGATTATAAGGGTAAAACCCATAATATCCGTTTGGGCCGTTTGGATTATTTCGGTTGGAGAAAACTGACCGCTACGGTTCCGGGTTTCGTTCCTCAAAGCACCCGTTTTGCACTTCTGGATAAGAACCTAAGGTTCGTGTCCTTATTCGTCACCAGCGATGTTCATGAAGTAGGGGGATCATTCTACTTTTACGTTGATGATTTGGAAGTTCGTGCCGATAAATCGGATACGAAGTACCCCGGTTCCGAGATCAAAGACAACTGGTAATCTTCCTGTAGGGATTTACTCATGAGAAACTTCAGTAAAACTTTTAAAGCGACCGCAACGATTACGTTCGGAATTTGCGCAGTCCTTCTACTGGGTAGTGTGAGCGCCCAGTTCATCAAGAAAAAGAAGGGGGGAATCGAAACCCCTACCGGGATGGACGTAAGCAGTATGGAATTACGTTCCATCACAGTCGAATCCTGGGACAATCCTGCCAACGGAGTTCCGTACGGCTGGGAAGTCACTACCGACAAGGATACGCAGGTTCCCCAGGGCCAGGCAGCGCAACAATACCAACCGACCGCTTCGAATGCGCAGTCGTTACGCGAAGTGAAACTTTTGCCCGGGAAACCCGGCGATATCAAGAACGTAGACGCCACCACATCTAAAGTTTTAGGCGTTAAATTCGCATTTACGTATCCGGGCGATAATTCGGTTACAATTCGTCCTCCAAAGACTCCGGAATACGAGATAGTCCGGAAAATGGCTTATTTGGATGCGAATAATAAACGAAAAGAATTCAAAATCTACGGCGTGGAATTCCCTGGAGTTGCAAAAGCGGTCTCCATTTGGGTTTGCGGTCGTGGAAACGAATACGATTTGGAAGGCTGGTTAGAAGACTGGAAGGGAGATTCTCATATTTTCCAATTCGGATCTTTGGACTTCATCGGCTGGAGACCTCTGACTTTTGAGATTCCGGTCGCGGTTCCGCAGGATGTAAATTCATATCCGCAAGTTAAGACGTTAGTATTCAAGCAATTCAAGATCCGTTCTCGTCCGGATACGAGCGGTGAAACGGTTTATCTCTTCTTCGACGAACTTCGCGTTCTATCGGATGTGTTCGAAGTGCATTTTGACGGCGCTTCGATCGATTTCGACGGAGAGGATTGTCGTTCAAAACGTAAACTGGATAAAATGTTGAAAGTGAAAGCCGATAAGGAATGCGAAGGCGGAACTGCACAGAATAACAAACCGTAGGATTCAATTCCAACGCACGGGGGTCTCCCGACACACAAACGCGGAATGTCTCGAAAGAGCTTCCGCGTTTTCTTTTCCCTTTCCTTTATTTGAAGTTTTTCCGAAAAAATTTTGTTAAAAAGGGTTGAGTAAATAAGGCATCCTTGGTAATCGAGTTTCCGAAACAAGAGCCGCCGCCGATCTAGAGCCAAATCAGGTGCAAAAGATCGTTCTATTTTTTGGGTCGAAACAGAAAAAAAGACCAAGAAAGGTAGGCAAACCATCTTTCTAAAAAGCTTGGAGTATTCCAGGCTTAGCCTAGCTTGCGCCCATTTCCCGCTAGGGAAATTCTAGTTTACGGATAAGTGTTCTCCGTTATAATTGATCTAGAAAGGGCCAAAAGATATAAACCGAGCCCATCCAGATTATTTTTCGAGCCGACCCCATTCGGTGGAGTATTTCCTATGTCTAACGAAACTGCGACAACCGCGGAAACCAAGCCTGCCAGCGATTTGGACAAGCTTACCTCGCTCTTTAACGAGGAGATTTACGTCCGCTCGGACGCCAACTCCATCCCTGCGTCCAAATTTAAAATCTACGATGATCTTATAGAGTCTTTCGGGGCATCCGGAGTTACGGAAGCTGCAAAAGCGAAATTAGAAGAGCATCTCGCCGAGCATCCTGAAAGTATTTCCGCAAGATATTTACTGGGAATTTTAGGACTTCAGAAGGGGAGCATCGATGCCGCCTCTTATTTTAAGAATCTTTTAGACGCATTTAAACAATCTAGTAAATGGACGATAATCGAACATATAACGGATAATATTCTAAAATATGGTGAAGATCGTTACGCTCTCCGATTCAAAGCGGAAGCGTTGGAAAAGCTCAAGAAAAATAAGGAATTAAAGCCGGTTCTGGAAAAACTTGCGAAGCAGGATCGTAAGAATCCGGAAATCGCAAAAAAATACGGATTAGCCATTCTCGAAGAAAATAGAGAACGAGCTATTACCTATTTAAAGCAAGCCATAGAAACGTTTGCAAAAACCAAGGATTACGTTCAATTCGAGGAAATTTGGCCGATTTTCGTATCCAATAACTACGACGATATCCAGTTCGTAGAAAAAATCGAAAGAATACTGCTCGGTCATAGGGAAAAAACCCGTCTGGCAGGATATTTATATCCGTTGGTCGATCCTCATAAAGCGGTAGAAGATTGGGATCGAGTGATCTATCTTTTAAAGAAGATTTTAGACCATGAGCCTGTATCCAATAAGGCTCGTAACGAGTTGATTCGCGTTTATAAACTGAAATATGCCAACCATAGCCTTTTAGAAGACTTCCTCAAGATGTCCGAATTGGGAAATAACAGAAAACCGGTTAAGGTTTGTATTTCCAATTTCGAAAGAAACATCGTTTTCGATACGGATAACTACGTACTCCATAGAAACTGGGGGGTCGGCAAAATCGTTTCGATATCTCCTAACGGCGACTCTATCTTCGTCGATTTCAAGGATAAAAAGAATCATAAGCTTTCCATTCAAATGGCAATCACCAGCCTTAAACCGCTAAAGGTGGATCATATTTGGGTGAAATTCTACGAGAATAAAGAATCGGTAGTCGAGTTATTCGAAAAAGATATTCCCGGCTTCTTTAAGGAATTATTAACTTCTTTCGACGGTCACATGTTGGTCGCAGAGATCAAGAACGAAGTGGTCGGCAAATTTCTACCCGTGGCGGAGTGGTCCAAATGGTGGAACAAGGCCAAAAATATCATCAAGAAGGAACCGAAGCTAGGCTTTAATCCTAAGAAAAAGGACGAGCTTTGGTATCGTGAAAAACCGATTACCTTCGCTGAAGAACTCACCGAAAAATTCAGCGCAACTTCCGACCTATCTAAAAAACTGGATATTGCAATCGAAGCTCTTCGAAACAAAGAAGAAGCGGAAGGAGCGATCGATACTTTCGCGCATCATTATTACGAGGAAGAGGAATCCAACGAACCATTCCGCAAGATCGTTGCGTTTTTATATTTAGAGGAAGTCGCTTCCACGATGGAAGGTGAAGACGGAACTCCTTACGATTTCCAACGTCATCAGAAGGAAGACGAAGTAGCTCAACTGATTAAAACTCTTAACAGAGAAGAGCTTTTGGAGATTTCTTCCCGAATCACCAACCTAGATATCAAAAAGTCTTTTGTGGATATCGTGAAGAAATTCCATAAAGATTGGGTGAATGTTCTTGTCGGATTGCTTTTCGAGGTTCCGGTTAAGAATAATAAATACGTCGTTTCCGTTCTGGAAGACGATAAAAAATTCGCCGAGCTGAACTTATTCATCGAAACGGCTGCAAGCCGCGCGAAAGAAAATCCGGAAGTGTTTCTTTGGGTGGCAAAATCCATTCTCTGGCGCACTTGGGACGAGGAATGGATGAATGTCTCCCGTCAGGATTTGATTTTGAGAGTTCTCCGCCTTTTAAAGCCTCTGAATAAAATCGAGGAAAAAGGAACCAAGCTCAAGAATACCTGTCATGAAATTCTTTTCGGAAACGACGCGGAAGTGATTTCCGAAGCGATTCAAAACGGGGATTCGGAATACATCCGTAAAGTATACGCATTGTATCGAGAAGTTCCGTATATCGAGGAAACCGACAAAGATAAACTGATGAGTTTGATTCAATCTCTGAAACCCGATTTGGTTTGGGAAGAAGAGGAAGAAGACGATGAAGAAGACGACGTTCTTTCTCACATTCCGGAAAACGCGGTGCTCGTCACTCGGTGGGCATTGAATCAGAAAAAAGCCGATTTCGAGCATCTAGTAAACGTGGAAATGTTGGAAAACTCGAGGGACATCGGGGAAGCTCAGGAACGAGGCGACTTGCGCGAGAACGCGGAATACAAGGCCGCTATGGAGCGTCAGGTTCAGCTACAGGCACAAATCAAAAAGTTGGAATCGGAGTTGAAAACCGCAGTCGTATTGGATCTTTCCAATGTGAAAACGGACAGGATCAATATCGGAACTACGGTTAAACTTAAGAACGAGTCGACCGAAGAAAACCAAACTTATTCCATCTTAGGGGCTTGGGACGCGGATACCGAAAAGAATATCATTTCTTATCAGTCTCCTTTAGCTAAATCCTTATTAGGTAAACGAATCGGTGATACTGCGGCGCTTAATCTGGGCGGTGCGGAAACTAAATTTAAAGTTTTGGATATCAACCGCTTCTCTCTGCAGAATCAAGAAAGCTGAAGAAGACTCTCTCGGTCTGAATTCGGAAAAGGGACCGTTTATGGTCCCTTTTTTTAGATACTTCGTTTATTAAGTTTCAAATCGGATTAGGTCAGTAAACCAATCCGAGATATTTCCGGATCGATCCTTGATTCTGATCTGAATAAGCAGCTTTTTTTTCCAATTGGATAAGGATTTGGGAATTTTCAGAATCAACATTTTTCGATCGTTGTCGAATTCGCTCGGATAAGATTCCCCTTCTAATAAGACTTCGGCTCCTCCGGCATATCCGGAACCTACGTCGCTTAGAACATAGACTCGTTCCTCCCAATCCGGCTCTCTGGCGCTTGCAATTCTTCTATGTCTAGTTATTAGGAAGGGTTGAGTTACGGTAGGTTTGGCGTTATCTTCCAACACGGCTAAAATGCCTAGCTTGGAGAGATAGCTCACGGCACCTTTCTGTTTGAGAGCCGACCAACGCTTAGTGCCTTTGTCATATAAATAGACACTTTCTTTTCTTCCCAATCTAAGTCCTTTCCAGTTGAGTTCGGCTTCTCCCACCCAAGACAGATCTGTGGACTCCAACTCATAAGCGCTTCCTTTCAAGATCAGTCCGTCCGGGAGAGGCGCGATTTCCTCAGGCGCTTCCACCCTCTCAAAGAAAAGTTTTCCGGCTCCGTAAGTGGTTTTGACGGGAGTTTTTATTTTGAGATTCCCGTCTTTAGATGTGAAGTCGGTTTTCGTCCCGGATGTCCTTTGCTTTGTGGGCGGACTTACCGCGATAGGAATCGAGATTTGGGATCGATTCCCGGCATGGTCCGCCGCTTTTAATGTGATGATTAGATTGGTTCCGATCGGAAAGGAGTTTAAGGAAATACTGGGGGCCTTGGCTGGAAACAAATTATATACATAGACGGCAGGATTTAAAGAAGATCGATTGGAATCGAAGATATCCTGATGGGAACGCGCTTCTTCATAACTCATCCCGCGAAACGATCGTTCATATAAAGGAATTTGCCCGTTATAAAGACCCACAAAAAATAAATTATTCTTATTTCGAGAAGTCATCAGGTCATATGCGCCTAATCGAAAACGAACACCTCCATTCAAAGACAATGTCGTTTCCGGCGAGATTTCAAATATGCCTTCCCCTTTTTTTAGCAAAGGGAATCTTAGCTGAGTTCCATCGTCAGAATCCACGTATAACAGAAGCAATTCGGGAGGAGTCGTATCCCTTCCTCTCATCGGGAGAAACGGAAGAGGATTGAGAGTGCCTCCGGGAAGATGAAGTTCGAAATGTAAATGACTGACCCCCGTTCCCGATTCTCCCAATCTTGCGAACGCGTCTCCTTTATTTGCTACGAAACTTGGATTCGAAAACTTTACATGGAATTCTCCGCCGCTCAAAAGAGCCAGGGCCTCCCTCAAAAGTTCTAGGTCCTTTCGAACTCCGCTAAAATCCAATAAGTGAGCGAATTTTGCCTTTAATGGAGAAGTGGAGGATTTCAGTACTAGATTGAGCCCGTATCCTTTCGCGGATTGTCCGATCGAATCTACGTATCCTGAAAACGGGGCCGATGCAGCAAGGCCGTTTGCATGAAACGTTTTAAAATCGCAACCCATATGAAGATGGTGAACTCTATACTCCGCGTATGAACCGGAAATCGGAGTTTCGAGCTCCATCGGAAACCGCATATTTCCTAGATCGGCGAGCGTATCCGAAGTGAGTTCCTGCCAAATCGGTGGAGCCGAGGTGAGTGTTTTCTTCGGGCCGGATATTAAGGAGGAAATTTTAGGCGCGGTTTCCACTCCAAAAGAAGCGCGCAACGGTACGAGAAGCGTTCCCAAAACGAAAAGAAATAAAACGAGATCCGTACTTGGAAATAAACGAAAGGTTCTCCCCATGTGCGAATTCAGCGGCCGTTCGGCTGAAATGTAAAGCAGGAATCATAGAATTTCCTTGCCCTAGAAAGGGAAACCATCAGCCTGAAAGATATGCGTCTTCTTTTACTGATCCCGATTTTCGGGATCGTTTTGAATAGTTGTGCTTACTTTGCCCGAGAACCTGGAAATCCTCCGAAAATAAACGGTATTCCAATTCCTGATTCCCAAAGGACGGTCTACATTCAGAATTTCAGAAATAATTCGTACGGGATCGGATTGCATACCCAACTTTCCGATTTAGTAAAACAGGAAATAAATAATCGCGGAAGGTTTATCCAAACGCGGGAAAAATCCCTCGCGGCGTACCGCATTTACGGAGAAATTTCCCACTATCAACAAGTGGGCGCCTTGCTGGATCAAGGCGGGCAATTACTCAGTCGTGAAATGTTGATTATATGCAAGGTGGAACTTCAAAAAGCAGGTGGAGAACGAATCCCATTGGAGAGGTCCGAAATTCCTGCGAGGGTGATTTATTCCGACCAAGTCGGCTATATCGAAACGGAAGCTCAGGCCCAAACTAGAGCTTTGCGCATTCTCTCCGTCCGAATTTCCGAAGAATTAGAGAGAGCTTGGTACTATTCGATTTCCGGAAAGATTGACGAGTGATTGCTCGGAAATCTCCCGGAAAAACGGTCTTCCGAAACTTTCGGGAAAGGCAGGCCTTCTACTTTCTCTGTCCAACAATTCGGACGGAAGCCTTGCACCTTTGATTTTTGGATTGCCCGATATTCGATATCTGATCTAATACGGGAAAGAATCGGGAGTGACTCGCACGCCCGAACCCAAGAAATGAACTGTTAGATAAACATTGATCTGATAAAAGATGAATAAGGATAAGGAAGCCGAAATTCTTAAGACCGTAGACGAATCCGTTCGCATGGAGATGAAAACCTTTTCTGATTATCTTCAAAAGAAAGGATTAAAAATCACAAACCAGCGGATGCTGGTTGCCGAGAGAATTTTCTCTCTTCACAACCATTTTACCGCGGAAAGCCTCCTGGAAGAATTCAAAGACCAGAGAGATAAAATTTCCAAGGCGACCATTTATCGGATTCTATCGATTATGGTGGAAGCGAAACTTCTCCAAGAACATAATTTTGGACAGGATTATAAGTACTACGAACATATCATCGGTCACACTCATCACGATCATATTATTTGTGTAGATTGCGGTCGAATCGTCGAATTTGTGGACGAAAGGATCGAACAGCTCCAGGAGCAGGCCGCTCTCGGAAACGGTTTCAAAATCACAGGACATAGCTTGAATATCTACGGAAGTTGCTTAGATCCCAATTGTCCTCGGAAGAAATGATCTTTCGGGAAGAAACTCGAGACCCACAATCCTTTGCTCGCACCGGGACTCTCGCCTTAAACGGCATAGAGATCCCGACTCCCGTATTCATGCCCGTGGGAACCAGAGGAGCGATTAAATCTCTGGATTCTGACGATATCGACGAACTAGGATTCGAACTGATCCTCGGAAATACGTACCACTTGTATTTACGGCCGGGGACGGAGGTTCTCCAAAGCTTCGGAGGACTCAAGAATTTCATATCGTATAAGAAAGCCTTATTGACCGATAGCGGGGGCTTTCAAGTTTTTAGTTTAAATTCCCTTTTTAAATTCGAAACGGACGGGGTTGCCTTTCGTTCCCATATAGACGGCAGCTCCCATTTCTTTACTCCCGAGAAGGTCGTGGATATTCAGCGGACGATCGGTTCCGACATTATGATGGTGTTAGACGATTGCCCTCCCGGAGAGGCAAGTGTCGCTCGGATCAAAGAATCCTTGGATCGGACACATCGTTGGGCGGAAACGGCAGTGCGTTACTGGGAAAAGGATAAAAACGGACAACATTTGTTCGGAATTGTCCAAGGTGGTACGAACGTGGAGCTCCGGTTGGAAAGTCTTTCCTACTTAAACGGGCTTCCATTCTCCGGAATTGCGCTCGGCGGCCTCTCTGTGGGAGAGCCTCGACCTGATTTCATTCGAACTTTGGAAGGAATCGCCCCTCATGTAGATCGAAATCGACCTCTTTATCTCATGGGAGTCGGTACGGTTCCGGACATTTTGGACGGAGTGAGGAACGGAGTCGATATGTTCGATTGTGTTCTACCCACACGCAACGCAAGAAACGGACAAGTATTCACTTCGAAGGGAAAAATTAACTTGAGAAACGAGAAGTGGAAGTTTTCCGACGAACCTCTAGATTCGGAATGTGAATGTAGAGTCTGTAAGAGATATAGTGTCGGATATCTTAGGCATCTTCACCACGTAAAAGAGCTGACCGCTTTCTCTCTGAGTACGTTCCATAATCTGAGTTTTATGAAGAAGTTTATGTTCGAGCTTCGGCGATCCATTAAAGAAGGAAAATTTGATCGGTTTTCCGCTAAATGGAAAAATTTGTATGAAAGACCGGAAATTTCTCGTTGACTATATAGAGTTTGGCCCCCCTATAGTAGGTTGGTTCAAAAAGAGATAATAAGGAGTTGCTGATTTTTTATGGAAATCACCAGAAGGGAAAGCGGTAACATCGTAATTCTGGACATTAATGGCGAAATCGATTTGTATAACGCCCCTGAAATAAAAGATGTCATCGCTAAGCTCATCGAAGAGCAGAAATATTATACAATCATCAACTTGGAAAAAGTCTCCTACATCGACTCATCCGGAATTGGCGCATTGATTTCCAGCCTCTCTAACCTAAAGAAATATCAGGGAGGATTAAAAATCATTAACGTCGCGGGGTCTGTGCGAAAGGTATTTGAGCTCACTAAGCTTACGTCCTTCTTTGAGATTTTTGATAATGAAGCTGACGCTGTCGGTGCTTTTAAATAAGCTACGATAGAGAAAACCGATTCCAGGCTGGTGCAAAACAAATGAAATCCTTTCGAGCTACATCTTTCCGATTCCTACTAATACTAGGGATCCTCGGCGTTTTGGTCGCTTGCGGTGCTGAGCTCCCCGTTAGAGAGCTTGCAGAAGCGAAATCAGCGATCACTCGAGCCAAGGAATCCGGTGCAGAAAAATACGCGCCTGGTGAATACGAGGAGGCTCGCAAGAGCCTTTTTACGGCTCACGAAAAGGCCTCCAACGAGGACTTAGGCGAAACGAAGAAAAGTGCGGTGTATGCCAGAGCAAAAGCTTTGGATGCGCAGGAAAAATCATTTCCATCGTTAACCGAAGAATCCAAAAAACAAGCTACGGCCGCGATCGACGAGGCCGAGGAAGCTTTCGCGTCGCAACTTGCCGCAGAACCGTATACAAATGCGGTAGAACTTCGTAAAGAAGGTGATACTCTTCGCGATAATGCGGATCGGGCCTTAGAATCCTATCCAAAAGAATCCGGAGATGACGCTAAATTAAAGACTCGTTTAGCCGCATTCGAGCAATACGAGCAAAGCAATAAAAAGTATCTGGATTCTAAAAAATCCGCTCAGGATGCAAAAGCTTTAGCCCTCTCTCAAAAGCAGCAACTGATCGATTCTCTATCCGATATCGAAAAGAATCTGGACGATGCAGATCGTTATGCGGGCGGCCAGGATCCCGAAGTGGGACAGACCAGACAACGACTGAACGCAACTAAGTCGAAAATCGACGAAGGCAAAATCAAAGAAGGATATTCCGAAGTAGAAGACCTTCGTAAAAAGTCGAATGAACTCGTAGCAAAGAATATTCAATCCTACGCCGCCAAGAAAAAGGAAGAAGCTAAGGATAGTATCGCTAAGGCAAAAGATAAACTTGCCGGAATCGATCAAACTAAAGTAACTTCTAGCAAAGATATTCAAACCTCTTACCAAAGAGCCGATGAAAATTTAAAGGCCGCCGATGAATCCTTAGTAGCTGCGGAAGATTTCTTTTCTTCGGAAAAATACGAAGATTCGATCAGTCGCTCCGAGGAAGCGATTCGACTTTCTAGAATTGTCGTTGATCAGTCAGATGATATTGCAGAGCGGATTAAATCAGGCGCTTCCGTTGCCGGACGTACCGGAACTGGCGAAGAAGATAGAAATGCGACAGTCGATGGCGCAGAGGGTAAAACGACACATACGAAGACCAAAACGACCGGTACGAGCGGAAAGGCTTCGGCAAGTTCCGGTGAACTTCCGGAAGGATGGAAGAGGTATGTGGTTAGAAAAAGAGTTCCTGCTGACTGCCTCTGGAGAATTGCGTCATACAAACAGCACTATGGTACTGGACGACTCTGGAAAAGAATTTATGATGCAAACAAAGGAAAGATCAAGAATCCAAGCCTGATCTATCCTAAACAAGTGCTTTTGATTCCTCCGAGAAAGGGATCTACGAAATTCGATCCTAAGAAAGCTAAGAAAAAGCATTCAGGTAGTGATGAAGTGGAAGCAGTAACGGATGAAAAGAAAAAGTCCGAGAGCACCACAACACCGAAACCTGATGCAGAAGAAGAGCATTCCGAGGAAGATCATTCTCAAAATCCTCAGCCTCAGGCGGAAGAGCAACATGCTCCAGGGCAGCAACAAGCGCCTGCGGCAGATCAGCATGCTCCCGCTCCGGAGCACCAACAGGCACCGCCCGAAGAACAGGCTCCACCGGAACAGCATAACCCTCCCGAAGAGCAAAGCGCTCCTCCGCATGACGAGCATCAACCTTCAGAAGGGCAAAATACAAATCCATCCAATACGGAAGGACATACCCCATCTTCTAGCGGTGAAGAAAAAAAGCCTGATACAGGAAAATAGTCCTAGGTTTTAGCAACTCCTATTTCGATTCCTTGATGGAATAGCCCGGCCCGGTATTGGATCCGGGCTTTTCTTTTTCTAACGGGAATTCCCGAGGAATTCCGCTTGATCCCTTCTATAAGCAAGTAAGACTTCTATTTAGATGGAGTCGTTGTGAAAAGGGCTTACACAAAGCCTATTTCCGAAGTCGTTTCGGAGGATTACTTTCCTTTGGCCAAAATGGCTTGGGAGGAAGACTGTCCTGACGAAGATATAACCTCGGTTTCCCTTTTTCAGCCGGAACAAAAAGCATTCGCTAATTTGAATGCTCGCGAAGATGGAATTCTATGCGGAAGCGGCGTAATCGAAGCTCTCAATCGACTTTCCGGTGAAAGTTTGGAATCCATATTTTTCTTTAAAGACGGAGATCGTTTCCGTAAGGGAGATAAGATCGCCGAACTTAACGGAAGTTTGATATTATTATTGCGAGTGGAACGAATACTACTGAATTTTTTGCAGTATTTATCGGGAATATCCACCGAAACAAGGAAAGTCGTAGATCGCTACGGATCGAACGGCTTGATGATTTTGGATACTAGAAAGACCTTACCGGGATATCGGAAACTTGCTAAATATGCGGTTTACTGCGGAGGAGGATCAAATCATAGACTTGACCTATCCGAAATGGCAATGATTAAGGACAATCATCTCGCATTATTCGAACATGCATCCATTCCTGTAAAAAGAATTCGAGACAGATACCCGGGCAGACTCGTAGAACTAGAAATCGACTCGCTCTCGCAATTGGAAGACGCTTTGCAGGCAAGTCCAGACGTACTTATGTTGGACAATTTCAGTCTGGAAGATACGAAAAAGGCACTCGAAACGATAAAAAAAACGAATCCTTCGATAAGGATAGAATGTTCCGGACGAATCACTCCTGAGAAGTTGGAAGCATTATCGAAATTTTCAGGTGTCGGCGTCAGTATGGGATACTTAACTCACACCACACGATTCCTCGACCTCGGCTTAGATATACGGACGGATTATTGATGGGATTTGTGAAAGCTCCCGCAACCAAAGAAATGCTTTTAGAAGGAGTCCGAGATCGTCTCGGACCGGAGTCTCTGGAACTCGTGGAAAAAGCATATAAGATTTCCGAAGATGCACACCAGGGGCAGTTTCGTCTATCCGGAGAGCCTTATATCGTGCATCCGTTGCAGGTAGGCTATATTCTTTACGAGCTGGGATTGGACGAAAAAGTAATTTCCGCCGGAATTCTTCACGATGTTATAGAAGATACGAAATATACCCGGGAAAATATGGTCTCGGACTTTGGCACCGAAATCACCCAACTTGTGGAAGGCGTCACGAAAATTTCGGAGATCAAGAGCCAATCTCGAGAAACGGAGGCTGCCGAAAATATCCGTAAAATCATCATCGCTACGATTCAAGATATTCGAGTCATACTGATCAAGCTTGCGGACAAAACGCATAATATGAGGACTCTTTCCTTTCAGCCGCCCGAAAAACAACGCAGGATTGCTAACGAAACTCTTTCACTTTACGCGCCTATCGCGGGAAGATTAGGTATTTATAAAGTTAAGTCGGAGCTGGAAGACCTCGCTTTTCAGGTCATTTATCCGGAAGAATACCAGGATATAAAAAAAAGAATCAATGTAAAGAAATCCGAGCGAGAAGAGTATATTGATAAACTTCAAATTATTCTAAAGCAACGTTTGGCGGAAATAAATATCAACGCGCAAGTCGACGGAAGAGCGAAACATTTCTTCTCCATTTATAGAAAAATGAAAACGAAGGAGAAAACCTTCGACGAAATCTTCGATTTGAGAGCGATTCGGATAATTACGGACGAAATCAAGGATTGCTATGGAGTTTTAGGAATTGTGCATACTCTTTGGACTCCTGTTCCGGGAAGGTTCAAAGACTACATAGCGACTCCTAAGACGAATATGTATCAATCCTTGCATACGACCGTGATCGGTCCCGACGGGAAACCTCTCGAGGTTCAAATTCGAACTGCGGAGATGAACGCAATCGCCGAATTCGGAATCGCGGCACATTGGGTGTACAAAGAAGGTAAGACCCATGCTAACGAACGGCATCTAACCGTAAAATGGTTGGAGGTCCTTCAATCCTGGCAGGATTCTGCATTGGATCCGAAAGAATTCCTGGAAGAGTTAAAATATGATCTTCATGAAGACGAAGTGTTCGTTTTTACTCCGAAGGGCGAGATCATTCAGCTTCCGAAGGGCGCGACTGTGCTCGACTTTGCATTTAGAATTCATACTGACGTTGGTCTCCATTGTAAGGGAGCTAAAATAAATAATAGAATGATTCCCTTACGAACGGAGTTACGTAGCGGGGACCAAGTGGAGGTTGTAGTTGATAAACGATCAAAACCTTCGCCGATTTGGCTTAGAATCGTTAGAACTACTTCCGCTCGACAAAAACTTCGAGCCTACTTCCGGAAGCTTCGCGAGGAGAGTCGCAAAGATCTGGAACATGGGGCCGAATCTGCCGCAGAACTTACCCTCAATGCGGAGGTCCTGGAAGAGCTGAAGAGAAAGCCTTCGCACGATAAGAATCAAAAGCAAGGCCATTCAGGCGAAGGCCGGGTCCTCGTCGCAGGATTAAGGGATATTCCCGTGCGCCTTTCCGGCTGCTGTTCTCCTTTGCCGGGGGACCAAATTATCGGATTTGTTACGAGAGGGCGCGGGGTTTCCGTTCACAAGAAAAATTGCAGCGTGGCATTGAAACAGAGGGAAGAAGAGCAACTTCGAATCATATCCGTCGATTGGGATTATGGACAAACCGAACCGGTTCCTGTAAGAGTCGAAGTTAAGGCCAGGGATCGTCAAGGAATCTACTTAGAAATGGTTAAAAGCATTTCGGGAACCCAGACGAATATTTTGGAAGCGGGAGCTTCCACCGTTCAGAAAGACACTCTAATGGCGCGATTCATGATCGAAGTAGAGCATCTGGATCAGCTAAAGGAAATTCTTGGAAATCTTAAGCGGATACCGGACGTAGTGTTCGCTCATCGAGTAAAATAAGCCGTTTCAATTCGAAAAATCCCTTTAAAAACCGTATTCAGTTTGCCCGAAATGCAGTCTTTGCAAAAGTTTCTAACGAGCGAGGTGCACATTGAAACGGGAAACGAATTGGGTACAAAAAATTCGGAATTCGATCATACTCCTGATTATAGGCTTTTTGATCGGACTGACTTTTTCCTGCGGAGAGAAAGAAGACTCCGATAACGGAACCGTTGTTAAGGATATTTCTTGGCAAGGGGCATATTCATCAATACCGGAAGCATTAAGAAAAAATAATCCTATTGCTTCCAACGACGCTAAGAAAGGCGGAACGCTCCGAATTTACAGCCATCAATTCCCGAAATCTTTAAATTATTATCTAGAGCAATTCTCCACAACTGCGGAAATATTTCAAACGATGTTCGAGCCTTTGTTGGAGTACCATCCGATAACGCTGGAACCGATTCCTCACTTGGCAAGTTCCTGGAAAATCTCCGCAGATAAGAAAAAATTCACGTTTGCGATCGATAGGAACGCGAAATGGTCCGACGGTAAACCGGTTACTGCAAAAGACGTTCTCTTTACTTATGAAACCTTAATGAACAAAGAGAACAATACGGCAGTGTTCCGGATCGGATTAGCTCGATTCGAAAAACCGATAGTATTAAGCGAATATGAAGTCGAATTTACGCAAAAAGAAATTCATTGGTCGAATTTCGAAACGGTCGCGCATTCCCTATTTATTCTTCCTGAACATCACTTTAAGGAAAAAGATTTTAATAAGGAAAACTTCGAATTCCCCGTAGTTTCCGGACCGTACGAACTTTTATCGGCTAAAAAAGGAAGATATATCCGCTTACGTAGACGCGGAGACTATTGGATGCGCGCTTATCCCTTTTATAAGGGAAGCGATAACTTCGACGTTCTTTTATTTAAAGTTTATACCGAGGAAGCGGTCGCGTTTCAAGCCTTTAAAAAAGGCGACATCGACATATATCCGGTTTATAAGGCATATACTTGGGTGAAGGAGGCGACGGGCGAACCATTCGATAAAAATTATATCGTTAAGCAAAAAGTTTATAACGATAAGCCGATAGGTTTTCAAGGCTGGGTGTTTAATATGAGGCGTCCGCCGTTCGACGATGTCCGCGTTCGGAAGGCGATCGCACATTTGGTGGATAGGAAACTTCTAGTTGAGAAACTAGCGTTTAACGAATACGACTTAACGGACGCGTATTACACGGGAGTATGGCCCGGAAATTCCACGCCCAACCCTCCGATCGATTATGATCCGGCAAAGGCACGAAAACTTTTATCGGAAGCCGGTTGGAAGCCCAATGCAAAGGGGATTCTGGAAAAGGGGGGCAAAGAATTTAAATTCGCAATTTTAGATAGAGATAAAGGAACCGAAAAATATTTTACGGTTTTTATTGAACGCGCAAAGGAACTCGGGATCCAAGCTAGTATCGATCTCACCGATTTAGCAGAGTGGAGTTCGCGCGTCGATAAATACGATTTTGATATGACCTGGGCCGCATGGGGTGGGGGATTATTTCCCGATCCGGAACCTATGTGGTTTTCAAAATACGCGGATGAAACCGGCCAGAATAATTTGGCCGGTTTTAAAAGTTCCGAAGTCGATAAGTTAATCCAAGAACAAAAGACCGAGTTCAACGTACAAAAACGTACGGATCTACTTCGTAAAATCGATAAGGCTTTAACAAAAGAGGTTCCATATGTCCTACTTTGGAACACAAAATCCACTCGACTATTGTATTGGAATCGATTCGGATTCCCTATCAATCCTTTAGGAAGGTTTAACGGAGAGAGCGGTGCTAATCATCTTTGGTGGTTGGACGAGAATAAATCGGACTTATTAAACTCTAATAAAAAGTCTAAAAGCGCTATGCCGACCTATTCTCCCGTGCTCAAGTATTCTCCGCAACTTTAGAAAAATGGCAAAGAAGGGAAGACTCTCCGAATTTGGAGATGCGATTCGGAATTTCTGGAATTCTCCGGGAATTCCAAACTTTATCGAGATCCTTGAAAAGGGACTGGATAAAGAACTCTTCTTCGATCACGAAAAAACAGAGGAACGGATACCTCTCGAAGATCTCCCGATCGATTTTCGGCTTAGGCAGTCAGGATTCTTTCGGAAATTATACGAGCGGGTTTTTCCGGTTTCTCATGTATTCAGAATTACCCATCGATATGGTCGGGAATTTTTAGACAGCTTTATGCCGCTGGCGTCCGAGAACTACATCGGGCGCGGTTCTTACAAATTCGTATATGCCTTACCTTGGAATCAGGTTGTTAAGATCGGTAAGTCAAAGCTTCCTTCCGATCCTATTTTCGGTTCTTTATACAAAGAGGTGCAAAGGAATTTGGGAAAATATCTGAAGCCGGAAGAAATCCGTCTGATGGAGTTCCTACAGAGCGCTACCTGGAAAGAATCTGCCAAGGACGAGATTCGATTTAAGTTTGCGAGATTGGGTCTGGAGCGACTTCATTATTGGAAACTAAAAAGTTTGATTCCGGATCTCGTGCTTCCCACTCGATTTTTTATGGGCCTTCGATTTCGTAAAAGTCCGTTCGGAATTCCTATCATCACTCTTACTCCATGTGATAACCAAAATCTTTTGCCTGGAAAGCATTTGAAAGAATTCATTCGCTTAAACGAGAAGATTAGACAGAACCCGATTCAGGACGCCCTTTTTCCCAAATGGAAGTTAAATTTCGATACTCATAGATTCGGAATCATCAACAAGGCGAAACTTAAAAAAATCGCAATGGATTTTCATAGAGTCATCGAAGTGACTCGTTATTTAGCCGACGAGGAAAAATTAATCTTCGATATCCATTCGGAGAATATCATTATTACGATCCCGGATTTCGAATTAAAGATTTTCGACTATCACGTTTTTGACGAGCACCTTTACGAACCTAGCAAGGAAAACCCTTCGCCCGAGGTGGATCATATCAATTTGATCAAAGAGTTTGTGAGGTCTTTCGACTTAGGTTGACGTCTTCCTAAAGCGCTTTTTCCCGTTTACGGGAAGCTTAAGGTTGAAAATCCTATCATAGAGAGGGGAGACTTTCCCCCAGGAAGTTCCGATGATCGACCGTTATTCTAACCCGGAAATTGCAAGAATCTGGGAACTAGAAAATAAATTCAATATTTGGAAAGAAATCGAAATTCTCGCGTGTGAAGTGAGAACCAAGAAGGGAGAAATCCCGGAAGAGGATTTCGAAGAGATTCGGTCCAAAGCTCGTTTTAAGGTCGATGAAATACTGGAAATCGAATCGAAGGTTCATCACGATGTGATTGCCTTCTTAACCAATATGAATTCTTATATTGGGCCTGCGGGACGTCATGTTCACCATGGACTCACTTCCTCTGATATCGGCGATACGGCCTTATGCGTTCAGATGGTACAGGCAATGGAGCTCATTCTTCGTAAGACCGATCAACTGATTGAGGCGATCCGAGAAAAAGCGATTCAGTATAGAGATCTTCCTTGTATCGGTAGGTCGCATGGAATTCACGCCGAGCCGATGACACTCGGATTAAAATTCGCTCTCTTTTACGAAGAGATGCGCAGGAACCGTAGCCGTCTTCAAACCGCAAAGGAAGAAATCGCGGTGGGAAAACTTTCGGGCGCCGTAGGAACTTATTCCAATATCGAGCCCGATATAGAGGAGTATGTTTGCGAACGATTGGGTTTAAAGCCAGACCCGATTGCGACTCAGGTAGTGTCTAGAGATAGGCATGCAGCTTATATGTCGGCTCTCGGCGTGACTGCAGCTAGCCTGGATCGTTTCGCAACCGAAGTTCGTCTCTTGCAAAAGACGGAAGGCCGTGAAGTGGAGGAGCCGTTTTCCGTTGGACAAAAAGGTTCTTCGGCTATGCCTCATAAACGAAATCCGGTGATATGCGAAAGAATTTCCGGAATCTCAAGAGTAGTACGTTCGAACGTACAAACCGCTTTGCAGAACGTTCCACTTTGGCATGAACGAGATATTTCCCATTCCTCCGCGGAACGTATCGTGATCCCGGATTCGACGATAGCGCTCGAATACATTTTAGATAAGATGTTATTCGTAGTCAAAAACCTGCATGTTTATCCGGATGCGATCGAGAGAACATTAGGAATCACGCGTGGATTAATATTTTCTCAAAAAGTTCTTCTTCACTTAATCGAAAAAGGAGGAATCACTCGAGAAGATGCGTACTCGATAGTTCAGGGACATGCGATGGCGGTTTGGGCGGACCAAACTCAGACGTTAAAAGGTAGACTCGCAGCCGATCCGAAGGTTCAAGAAGTTCTGAATCCGGACGATCTGGATGCGATTTTCCGAATAGAACCGTATCTGGCGAAAGTAGGGCTGATCTACAAGCGTCTCGGATTAGAATAATTTGATGGATTCTTTCGCAATTCTCGGGTTGGGTTATACCGGATTGCGAGCGATTCGAGCTCTGGAATTAGATCTTCCTGTTATCGGTTTTTCCGCAAACACTCGTACGGATACCTCTAAAAAAGTCGATTTTTCGCAACCGGAAGCGATCCAAAAATTTAAGTCCGAGTTCGAAAGTTCTCCTTTTGAAGCGTTGATCGTAACCTTTCCGATCCATTCCCTCGCGACACGCGATTTGCTTTTGGAGGTCCTACCGAAAGTGGCCCGCCGGCGTTGGTTGCTCGGAACGACAAGCATCTATCAACGCGGAGGCGATATACTCGAGACGACCCCAAAAAATTCCGATCATGCGCGTTACGAAATAGAAGAACGATTCTTGGAGAGCGGTGGGAAAATTTTAAGGCTTTGTGGGATTTACGGGCCGAAACGGAATCCGGGTGACTGGGCGCGAAAAGGTCTGGTCAAAAAAAACAAACGGCAACTGAACTTAGTTCATGTTGACGATATAACTCAAGTTCTTAGAAGAATCCTCCTCGACCGCAAGGACACTCTCCCGTCGGAGCTTTTATTATCCGACAATCAATGGCATACTTGGTTCGAGATCTTCCGATTTTTAGAAGATAACGGAAAAATCGACCCAAGAAACGAGGAAGAATCGGATCGAGAGGACGCATTTGTCGATAGTAGTCTAATTAGGAAATTTCTTCCTGGTTTACAAACAAAGGACTTTTGGGGAGAATTGGAAAAACTGGAAGAACTCCCTTGATCTCAGAGATCACAAATATCCTTCATTATTTCTGTCTTTCGAACTTAATCTTTCTTATAGGATTATTTGCATGGAGATATCATTACGATCTCAGAATTCGAATCGCTGCAGGCTTTTCTTTCGGAATTATCTGCTATATTATCCTTTCCTTAGATCCGAACATGCTGATTCCGCTCCCGATTCGGGTCGGGCTATTCGGGGGACTTCTTAGTTTACCTTTTTTTTTCTGGATCTTAAGCTCCGCTATCTTCGTGGATAATTTTCAACCGAAGCTTTGGCATTGGTCTTTATTGATAGGAAAGATTTTGATATCGGCTTTACTCGTTTATCCGGTACTGGATGAAATCAATATGAGAGGTCCGATCGAATCGGAAACCGTCATTGCTCATATCATAGTTCCGACCTTACTTTCTCTCGCGTTTGTCCTGGCCGCCATTCTGCAGACGTATTCCGGAAGAAAGGACGATCTAATAGAAACTCGACGTCGATTGAGGGAGGTCCACATTCTCGTTACCGGTAGCGTCATTACTTTCTCGATATTCTCCCATTTGATTTTACGCGGAAAAGCGCTTTCGGAAATCCTGGATTTATTAAACGTAGTTCTCGCTTGGGGATTGATCCTTGCGTTCATGCATTTAGTGCTCGAACTTAAAGACGGTTTGGTCGATCCGGAGCCGGACGGAGAAATCGAAGAAGAGGAACGGGTCATTCAAGCGGATCCGGCGTTAAAGAGAAAATTAGTCCTGGCTTTCGAAGAAGAAAAGCTATATCGAAAAGACGGGCTAACGATCGGCCAATTGGCGGAAGATTTGGAAGTTCAGGAATATAAACTAAGACGTCTGATTAATCAGGGTATGGGTTTTCGAAATTTTCCCGACTTCCTCAATCGATATCGGATCCAAGAAGCATGCGAAATCCTATTGGATTCCGGAAAGGACGAGTTTCCGATTATTCGAATCGCTATGGACTTAGGCTACCAATCCTTAGGCCCGTTTAACAGGGCGTTCAAAGAACTTACCGGCGTCACTCCGACAGAATTTCGTAAAAATCGAGAAAGGCAACCTCAGTCATAAAATTCATCGATAAATCCTCCCTGATTTCGGAATCGGCTAGGTCTTTTCATGATCTAATAGAATCCCGAAGGTCCTACTGTTAAAATACGATATTGAAAGCGAAAAGAAATAAAGACGGCGAGGTGGAATCATGACTGAGTTAGTTCAAAAAATCGGATACGAAGGTTACTACGTATTCTCGCTCGTGACATTATGGGTAAGATATTTATTCATGGCCGGATTGGCATATTTCTTCGTATGGTACGTTTTTAGGGATAAATTAAAACACAGGATTATCCAATCGAGATTGCCTGAAAAAGAAAAAATCTATTACGAGCTTAAATATTCCGCGTTAACTTTATTTATTTTTGCCGCCTCGGGAATCTTGGTCTATTGGATGAAAGAACAAGGTTGGACCCTACTGTACGAAAAGGTTTCCGATTATGGAGTCGCGTACATGGTGTTCAGTATCGTGGCACTGATATTATTACATGATACCTATTTCTATTGGACTCACCGGTTAATGCATCACCCGCTTCTTTTCAAAAAAATGCATTTAACTCATCATAGATCCACAAACCCTTCTCCTTGGGCCGCATTTTCCTTCCACCCGTACGAGGCGGTCGTAGAGGCGGGGATTATTCCTCTTGCTGCCTTGATTTTACCGATGCATTCCATAGCGCTTTTGGTTTTTTTCTTCTATAGCAATTTCCTAAACGTTTTAGGTCACCTTTCCTTCGAACTTTTTCCGAAAGGATTTTTGGATAATAAATTTCTAAGATGGCATAATACGACGACGCACCACAATATGCATCATCGATATTTTAACTGTAATTACGGATTATATTTTAATATTTGGGATCGCTTAATGGGGACGAATCATCCGAAATATTTGGAAACCTTCCGAGAAGTTACGAATCGCGATCCGGAAGAGGTTTCGATCACCGATGCAAACACGCAAAATGCATGATTAACTTAATAGATTAAGATAGGATCGGGAATCGAACTCGAGTAGTTGTTCCTTTCGAATGAGTCAAGTCCAGGACGTTCCCCTTTAGTTGTTTAGCTAATAGGTCTACGAGTTCTAAACCCATTGACTCTGAAGGTCGAACTTTCGGGTCCTTCCCGCTTCCGTTATCGCTGACTTCTAAGTGAACCCAGTTGCCCTCCGTGTAAAAAGCGATTCCGAGCGATTTTACTTCGGCAGAAGGCTTTGAAATAAAGGCGTGCTTCAAAGCGTTTGTGACTAACTCGTTCAATATGAGACCGATAGGAATGAACGCGTTTTGTCTAAGAGGGACCGGTTCGCACCTAAGATCTATTCGGATTTCGTCTGTCTTGTATCCGAAGGATCGTAAGAGGCTTTCGACAAGTCTACTTACGTATTCGGGGAAGAACTCGTCGCTAATGGAATTTTTTCCGTATAGCGATTCATGCACGTAAGCCATCGATTGGATTCTGTTTTGACTTTCGAAAAGCACCGATTTGGATTCGGACTCTTCGCTTAAATCCATGTGCATCGACAGTAAGCTAGATAGTACTTGCAGATAATTCTTTACCCGGTGATGGACTTCTTTTAGCAAGATCTCCTTCTCTTCAAGAGTTTTTGACATGATCTCTTCGGCGGCCTTTACTTGACTAAAATCGGTGATAAATCCCTCTAACGCTAAAATCTCTCCGTTTTCTCCCTTTACGGCGGAACCTTGTTCCCAAGCCCATCGAAGGTTACCATTTCTATGCAAGATGCGATAAACTAAACGATAGGATTGGTTTGCATTAATGGCGGTTACGACTTCGTTATAGACTCGTTCGCTATCATCTTCATGAATGATGCTACCGAACGAAACGGTTCGGTTATCCACGAAATCGGAAGGAGAATAACCGGTTAACTCGAAGCACCCGTCGCTAATGAATTCCATCGTCCAGTCGATATTCACTTTGCATCGATATGCGATTCCAGGTAGATTTTTTATTAAGGTGGAAAGCTGTCGTTCGCGTTCCTTTAAAGCGCCTTCTGCCTTCTTGAAGGGCGTGATATCCGTGCTCATGGCAAGGGCGCCGTCATAATTTCCGTTGATGTCGAAAATCGGACTACTCGACATCAATAACCAAATAGATTCCCCTTTCTTATTCTTAAAATGAAAATCGTGAATTTCGCTTAACCCTAATTTCCGTTCGGCCAATCTCTTTTCGACGATCGTTTTGAATTCGGGGTCGATAAAGTCGAATAGGGATTTTCCGATAAAATCCTTTTCGGATATTTCCAAAAAATCGCACATCTTATCGTTCACGAAGGATGTATTCGCATCCTTATCGATCATCCAAATCCCTTCCTGAGTGGTTTCTATTATTTTTTTATAATCATTTTGGGTTTGCGTTAACTCGTTTTTAGTTTCTTCGAAATAGAAGAATAAAATTGCGATCGCCAAAGAGATTCTAAAAAAACCGCCGATTGAAAAACCGATATAAGCAAATTCCGGAATTGGCCTCAAGATCGGATAATTTAAGACATGAAAACCCCATAATATAAGTATCCATCCGGCGATCTTTTTTCCAATATTGTTATCAGTTAGCCTTAAAAAGGAAACGCCTGTGAATATCTGGGAAAATCCGATCAGAATATAAACGGGACTCATCAGTAAAAAATTATTAGTATTGATCACGTCCAGATAGACAGCCCAGACTCCGACGACCATTAAGATTATCTTTGCCGCGTTCGGGGTCGCCCTTTTCAGGAAATACATGCATCCAATCAACTGAAAAGTCGCGATCAAAAAATCAAAGGTCACATTCGGATAGAATCGATAAATCTCCGTCATTCCGGTCGCTAGAAAAATATTTCCGATATAAAACATAATATGGAAGAAGCAACATATCGCCCACATTAGTAGAGCTTTTTGCTTCTCCCTATAATAAAGATAAGAATAGATAGCGAATAGGAAGATACTCGAAGGTAAGGTTGCTAGAAGAGTGGGCAGTAGCCACGGATTCGACACGAGTTTCTAGAGCCTCCAAAGCGACCGCTTTTCCCGGAACGGAAGATTATCTGCGGATTAGACGAAATTCTTTCATGCAATACAGTCCTTTCCCTTTGGAATACTCCGCTAACTGTTCGATTGCATATCCGAGACTGTCCGTTCTTATTTTATATTTGTCGGGTAGCTCGCAATTTGGTCCGACATAGATGAGTCTGTCAAATTCTTCCCAGGTTTTCCAGCGATATTTGTTATCGTTTCTGTATTTACCTTTATCCAAAGTCTTTAATCTGAATAAAAGATCGAACTCGGAGGCTAGAACGCGTCCGGGAGTTTGAAAATTTTCCTCGTCATGGAACGCGTTAAAAGCTATGTATTTCCCATTCGAATCAATCTTGGATGCAAAATCCCGAGCAGGTTGAAATACTTGTTCCTCGAATCCTTTCAGACAGAATGAGTGGGACTGATAATAGGAAACGTTTAATAGTCCTCCGGTCCTGAAAAATAAGGAGATCCCCCAGGTAAAAATGATTCCCGAGAACAAAGACATCATAACTTTGCTTTGCAATTTTTTCGAATCTTTGATCGCTCGGAAAAACCATAAACTCAAAATCCAAAGTAAAGCAGGTAACGGGTAAAAGACGTGCCTTAGTTGTTTGTTGCCTGTAGTGACGTCGATCACTATATACTGTAAGAAAACTACTGCAGAAATCGCAAATAAAGGATCTCTTAGTGCAGCGGGCCATGATAGACTTTCCAGCCTTGCAAGTAAGGAATCCAATTTCCCTTCTGGAGATTTCGTTAGACTTCGGGTATAAGTCGATTTTACATCGGCGTCTTTGTCTCTCGATCTAAGATAGAACCAGATTACGATGAGTATGGTTGATCCGATAAAAAGAATACGAAAAATCCAAGGATCGTCGAAAACGTGACTCGCCGGGATCCTCTCGCTTGGAGATTCGAAAAGGCTCAGTATGAAACTTCTGACGAATTTGTTTACGATCATCTGGGCATTCACGAGACTCATGACCCTGTCCAAGTTGGCGAATAGCCAGACAAAACTCGGAAGTATCGCGTAGATATAGAGCACTCGAAGGGACGGAGGCGTGACGCTTTTAGCTTCGTCCCTGTATTTAAATAAGAAATAATTAAAGTCTAAAAATAGGATCACGGTTAGAAAGTATAAGACTTTCTTAAATGATCTTTGATCTAAATTCCAGTCCGTAACGACTCGTAGGATCGGAAGGGAAAATACGAGCCCTACCACTACGACCAAAAAAATTAAACGCAGATTTTTGTAATGAACCCGAATTGCGAACCGGAGGAAACCGATTAATTCAGGAAGGCGGGCAATTCCTTCGTATAAGAATAAAGAAATAAAAAGCAAAAGCCCGTACGGATATTTTGTAAAAAATAAAGAGAGTAGCGCCAAGGAAACGAGTAAGGGGACCCTACTTCCTTTTTCCATTTCGGAGCCGGGCACTAATTTTTGCACCGAATCGTAAAGTCTATATAACGCGAAATACACCCATAACAACACGAACATTCCCTGAGTTTCAAGCATAGACGATAAACTGTAAGCGGGAGTTTCAGTAGTGTGAAGGGACATCGCCAGAATAAATAGAGAAACGGCGCCGGAGAAAATGAAAGAACCCGTGATTCGAAAGCTGATATAGATTAATGTGGGAAAGCAAAGCGCATAAAATATCAATCCGAGGAAAGAATCTTTCCAAGTGATAGGCCATTCTCCAGGACCCCAAAGCATAAAGAGAGAAAAGATCGATCTGAGAGGAGGCCAGGTAGACGCCTCTAAAAAAGGAAAGAATCCGCGCCAGTACCGTCCGTCTCGAAAATCTTGGTACTGGTCCAGTAATTGGTTGAGACGGATATTTTCATCCCAGGTAAGCAGATCTTTTATCGGGCAAATGTTTAGGAATGCGGACCAATTCTTCCAAACCATGATTCCGGTCAGAAACAATGCGGCTGAAATCAAAAAAAAGCCTAGAATTCTATCCGTAAGACGATTCATTTTTCCCCCCAAACATTCCTAGAGTTTTCTCGATCAGATTATAGGATGCGTCTTTGGGGGAAAGGATTTTTCCTCATCGGAAATGAGCAGGCGGAATTGGACTGTATTTCACCGTTAAAAAACCTTCCATTTTACTAAACGAAGGAACTAGCAACTACAGTTCCTTCTTAAAAGAAGGATCGTTAACTCTTGGCCGATTTCTTTTTCTCTTTTTGTTTAGGGGCGGTATCGGTGGAATAAATCTTTTCGATCACATAGAGCGGACGATTCTTGGATTGGTCGTTGACTCTACTTAAATATTCCCCGATCATCCCGAGCGCCAATAACTGAATCCCACCGAGTATCAAAACCACGATCATCACCGAGGTCCAACCCTGGATGGTATTGTTCGTAAACAATTTCAGATAAAGAATATAAATAGTGTACAGGGCTCCTGCAAATGCGGCGGAAAAGCCTAGATAAGAGGAGAGCTTTAGAGGTGCGGAAGAAAAAGAGGTAATTCCGTCTAATGCGAATTTAAGCATTTTCCCTAGGGAAAATTTGGTCTCACCGTCGAAACGCTCATCACGATCGTATTCCAATCCGGTTTGACGAAATCCGATCCAAGCAATCAGGCCGCGGATGTAACGATGTTGTTCTCTCATCGAAACCAATACGTCTGTAACTCTTCGGCTCATAATTCGAAAATCCCCCGTATCGATCGGGATATCGAATTTGGTTAATTTTTTCAAGGTTCTGTAAAAGAGATGGGCCGTTATAAGTTTGAAAATCGACTCGCCTTCGCGAGTCCTCCTTCGTGCATAAACGACATCGAACCCGTCTTTCATTTTTTCGAATAAATCGGCAACGAATTCGGGAGGATCCTGCAGGTCGCCGTCCATAACCGCCACCGCCTCGCCTCGAGCCACATCGATTCCTGCGGTAATGGCAAGCTGGTGCCCATAGTTTCTGGATAGGTTCACTAGGAAAAAACCGGGTGTGGACTCGCATAACTCTTTTAGAATTTCCGCGCTCTCATCCCGAGAGCCGTCGTTTACAAACAGAATTTCCGAATCGGCGGAATCGAAGCCGAATTTGGTTTTTAGGATCTTTAAGAGGGAATTCAGTCGCTTAGCAAGCTCCGGAATTGTTTTTTCCTCATTGTATATGGGAATGACGACGGATAGGAGGGGTGGTTTGGAAGCCATCTTTGACGATGGTACGTTGTTTCATTCCGGCCAAAATGTCGATCATTATTCCGCATAATTCTACCGGCCGAAACCGATAGGCGCCATTTCCTGCAAAGCAGGACCGGATTTGGGAATGATCTCGTAAAAAAGGACTTTACAAGACGACTAGAATGCCGATTCTATATATGCACAAAAATCCAAGAAAGGGTTATGAAAATCAAAGTCACCACGAAAAACGACGTCCACATTATCAAGATCGAAGGACCCATCAAGGCTGGAAACGAATTCGAACTTGGACAAAAAATCGAGGAGTATATCTCGAAGGGTGACGTCCCGAAGTTTATTATCGACCTTAAAAAAGTGCCCTTCATCAACTCCGCCGGATTGGGGATGTTCCTGAACATCTACAAACACATCGACGGACTCAAAGGAAGAATGGTTTTTACCAACCTAAATTCCGACATTGAGAATCTGATGGAGATTACCAAACTCGCTAGCATTTTTGAGATCTACAAAACCTTGGAAGAGGCTATCGAGTCTTTCGAATATTAATTTTACCCGAAATTCAGGTGGCCTCCTCGGTCTTTCAGATCCTTCAAAAGCGGAAAATTTCCTTAACCATACTAGTCGGGCTATTTCTTCTTTATCACAGCCTATTTAACTCCTTTACCGGACAGATTCTCTTTGACAGGGTTTTTGTGCAGCTTGTCCGGGGGGAAATAAAAGGAAATGTGCAGAAGTTTTCCCCGCTATACGGCATACGAATTCAAGATATAACCGTGCACGCTTCGTCCGAATGGGGAAGCGAGCCGCTTCTAGTCCTGAAGCGGTTTGAATTTTCCTATAATCTTCCATATCTCTTCTTTGGAAGATTGAAACTCTCCAGAATAGCGCTCGAGGATCTCGAGTTGAATTTGGTTCAAAAAGGGAAAGTTTGGAATATCGCGACCATATTTCCCTCGTCAAAGGCGACGACTGAACCCCCTCCTGCCGCTCCATCGGATCCGTTAACTCAGATTCGTACCTATTTTCCAGTAAGCGCCTTTTTACGATTCGAACTCAAAAATATAAACGTACGAATTCTATCGAATAACGGAGCAAAGTCGTACTCAGCCGGACTGGAGGGATTGGAATTCGCACTGGAATTGGATACGAAACGATTTACTAAAATCCCTTTCGATCTGACAGTCTTGCAATTGATCGACGATTTCCAATTCAGATTGAATCCCGAAAAACAAATCCGGCTTCGATTTGAAGATTCCTCCAGGAGTCTGGACCATCCGCTTCGATTTACTTGGATTTGGGACAGGGGAAACGTACGAGAAACCTTTCGCTCCAAGTTGGATGTCGGGTCCGAACGGATTCCTCTGCGACTTAGGAATCGACTGGTAGCACCCTTCGGGTTTTCGTTTAAATACGATTTAGAATATTCTCCCGATTCGAAGGAGCTCATGCTCGGAAATCTACAATTTAAAGTAAATGACGATGTCTGGCTGGAAGGCGGCGGAAAAATTTCCGGATTCGGGGACGAATCTCAACTCGTAAACGTAGCATTACAAAAATCGAAAATTCGTTTGGCTCCTGTCTCCGATTTTCTCCAGAGTCTGGGGTTTGCAGGAATTTCGATGCAGGGCGAGGCTTCTTTAGCCCCGGTCTTGTTCGAAGGAACATCCAAGGATCTTCGGGTAATCGGTGAAATCAAAGCTAACGGATTGAATTTAAGAATAGCAGGCAGAACTCATCGTATTCCGGAATTGTATCTGGACTGGGACGCGAGATTGTATCCGTCGACGAATCAGGCAGTTACCGGACCGAATCCGCTTCCATGGATCGGAATCTTAGATATAAAAAAACTGAAAGTTTTGTATAATGACGCAACCTTATTAGGAACGATATTCTATTCCGGAGATCCGAAGGTTCGGGAGAGAGCTCTAAGTCTCGATTTGAAATTGGATCGGTTTTCCCTCGCCCCGTACTCGCCGGGATTAGCCGGACTTCTATCAGTGGATTTGGGAGTAAGGGGAGCCGACTTTTCTTCGCTGGATCTGAATCTAAAAATGAAAGCGAAGGGATTTCGTTTTGCATACGGTCGGGGAAATTCCGGAAATATTCTACTAGACGGTAAGCTAAAAGGAATTTTAAGATTTCCTGATAAACCGTGGGAATTGAGAGAGATTCACATCTCTCCTCTTTCGATGGGAATATCGTCACCGGAAGGAACCGAGGCCTTTAGCCTGGAAAGCGGCGGCAAGGTTCGGTTAGGGGAATCCTTAAGCGCCGATCTAAATAACGCTAAGTTAAAGGCGAATTTAGACGACTTGCTTCCACTTTTGCCTCTGGTACTTCGGGAATCCCTAATGCCGGTCCGTTCACAATTAGGCGCGAACGTCGGACTTTCCGGAGATCTCAGCTATTCTAAAATTGCTTCCGTCCAGGAAATCAAGGGAGGATTCGGATTGCTAGTACCGGCCTTAGAGATTAAGGACGGAAAGCTTAAGGTCTCCGTTATGATCGACGGTTCTCCTGCGAATAAAATCCATTTGAAGCAGTTGGACCTTTCCGCATTTGCGGGAAAACTTTCCTTTCAGTCTTCAGGCACTTTATCGCGTCCGAAGCAGGACGAGGCTCCGCCTTCCGTGGGCCCTTTTGCGCCCGATCTTAGCGGATCTTTCCGCTTACTTTCAAAGGAAGACGCATATTTAATCAAAGGATTGACTTTTCGCGGAGATTTAAGTTTAGGCTTCCGATGGGTCGGATCGATGATCTCCGGTAATTTTTCCTCCAAAGAATCCGGCCTTTATATAAGTAATCGCCTATGCCCGAGTCCCGAATGCAAGCTGTACAGGATAGACGGACTTAACGCCTCCGTTCCGTTCCAACACGATGTTTCGATGAGAGAAACCAGAAATCTGATCGAGGGCGATAAAAGAAAGTTTGTGATGAATTACGGCCGGTTACCGGAGCCGAATTTTACGATTCGAGAAATAGTGGGAACTCATCCTTCCCTCAAAGGATTGCCGTTCGAATACGTAAAGCCGAAAGGAGGCTCTCCCGGGCTTTCCGCGAACATAAATTATTCAGAAAATTATTTACGAATGGATTTCCTTAAAGTATACACGTTGGACGGAGAAGTTCTCGGAAAGGACGTAATCATTAACGTCGGAGCGGGAACTCCTGAAAAAATGGAATATGCATTGGCGCTGCGGGTAAAGGACATAGATCTTAAACAGCTGCTTCCGAATCGGAGCAGGAGTAAGATCGACGACGGAAAAATCAAAGCGGATGTGAATCTTTGGGGAAGGAATCTCGGGGACCCGATTCCGAATCTAAATCTGTTCTTCAGCGTTTATCAAATCGGTCGCGACTTCGGTAAAAGCGCGATCAATATTTTCGCGCCTTCCAACTTGTTGACGGATTTCATATATACAAGCTATGCGGTGGATAAAATCGAATTAGAATTGTCTAAAGGGCTGGTCTATGCAGTGATTTTATTCAAGAGATCCGTACTAGGGACGTTCGTCAATTTGGAGAACAACCAGGTTTCTCAACAAAGAATGCCCTTGGCAAATTTCTTAAAACGCGCGCAGAGCGAAATCGAAACGTATAATAAGTGATAAAACCGTGAGAAAATTAAATTTCTTCAAAATTCCTTTAACTCTAATTCTTTTTTGTAATTTTTGTACGATTAAGGCTCCCTTGATTACGTTCACTCAGACTCAGACAGCGTCCGAAAAACAGATGTTAGGAGAGGATCGAAATCTAGAAAAAGACGGATGGCTGATCGCTTCCATAAAAACATCTTCGTCGGGATCCGAAATTTGGGAGAGAGATTTGGTCCGGGAAGAATTTTCGGATCCCAACGATCGCGCTCTTTATATCGCCTTGCGGACATTGGCTTATTTGGCTCGGGAGACGAAAGAATATTCCGCGTCGGGCTTACTCGCGGAAGGCTTGGACGGTAAGCTTCGAATCAATCCGAAAACAAAAGAGGCCGGTGCGGAGAAAGCATTGTCCAAGCCCGAATTGAAAAATCGGCTCGATGAGTTGCTTAAAATAACGAACGACAGCAGGGATTTGATTGTTCAGGGCAAGCTGCGTAAGGCGGCAACTTTGCCCGGAAAGCCTATGACGGAAAAGGAAAAAACGGAGTTGAGACAATCTATACTATTATCGTGGTACCGTTCGGTGGATCCAGGAGAATACTACGAATCATCTCCGGGTGTTTGGAAGAAAAAGGGATAAGCTTTTATGTGTTATTCCAAATACGTAATTTTTCTTTTTGTTATATTTCTTTTTGGCGATTGTACTCTTCTGAGTGTCGTCGAAAAAATAAAGCCTATCGAATTCGATTACGGCCCTATTTCTCGAAATTATTTTCGTCCCGATAACGAAAAGCCGTTTCCTCTGACCGTCCAAAGAGGCAATAACCTTTATCATTCCACGACTAAAGACGGTAGATATCTATTTTATACTACCGGCCAAAAAGGAAACTTCGACGTTTGGTTTCGCGATTTGAAAAGCTCGATCGTGGTTCCGGTTACGCGACATCCATCCTCGGAATATAAACCCGCAATCAGTCCCGATGGCTCGAAGTTGGTTTTCGTTTCCGAACAATACGATTCTGCCGGCGATATCGTACTCTTGGCAATGAATCCGGCCGAGTGGGCCGCCAAAATACTGGACGGAAAAAGATTTCTTAGCGAAGATTTTATTTTTTTAACAAATTCTGAATATACTAATTCTCTAAAGTCGGATCGCTTTGTGGATACCGATCCCATTTGGGCACCCGATAACCGACATATCGTTTTCTCCTCGGATCGTCTCAGTCCAGGTACTCCGAATTTGATCCTATGGGATACTAAGGGGGCAGCTAGGGCGAAGTTACTGACAAAAAATGGAGCAGCCAGTCCTTTTTGGTCGGAGGACGGAAAGAGAATCGTATACATTTCCTATTCGGAATCGCCTAGGGGCGAATTGTATTCGATTGAAGTAGCGACCGGGACGATTACAAGGATTACGAAAGACGATTATCTGGATTTTTCCCCTAGCTTTTCGCCGGACTCAAAATTCATATATTATACTTCGATTCGAAGAGACTCTGATAATAACGGAAAAATAGACGAACGAGATAATAGCGTAATCGTTCGACTCGACCTTTCCAAGGGGCGGGAAGCATTACTAACTTCGGGAAATTTTTCGTTATTCGATACTAGATACTCCAGGTTTAACGGCGGGAGTATTCTGTTTACTGCCTCGTTTTATGAAACGATGAATATTTACTTTTTGCCAGAAAACGGTTCCGTTCCTAAGGCGAAGAATATCGGAGCTCAATTCGATCTTGCGCTTCAATATAAACAAAAACAAGGTTTCGAAGATTTTATATTAGCGATCGATTCCTTGGATTCGTATTTTTCAGACGATCCCTTATTTCCGATATTCAAAGCGAAAGGGCTATTAGAGAAATATAAAGAATCTAAAAGAAAAGGAAAATTGCAGGTTCTTGCGGAAGTTCGAAAGGAGATGACCTCCAACAGATTGCACCCCGACGCAGGCCTATCATTCGCTTTTCTATTGGAGGCGGATGGCGCCGCACCCAACGCACTTAGGGATTATTCGGCTACTTGGGAAAAAGTTCCCAAAATAAACCGGAATGCGCTGGCTGCCTTGGAGGAAGAAATCGGAGACGCCTATATTAATCGGAACGATCGGGCTTCGGCGCTTCGAGTATTCGAATCCTTGCGGGTGAAGTTTCCAGATTATTACCATGACCGGGACGTATTGCGAAAAATCGGTACCTTGCGATTCGGGGTGTCGGAGAGCTCGGGTTGGATTCTTCCGAATTCTCTGCTTTTAGTTGCGAACAATCCAAAGTCGGATATGGAAGATTTGCGGAATATATACGAATTGCTCGAATCCGAGATGGTTTCGGATCGTTCCGACGCGGAAAAAATATCAATCGCGGACACTGCCGAAAATGCAAATTCTCTCCAAGTAAAATCCGCAGTATTGCATCGTTTTTTCTCTTATATAAAAGCGTTAGGTTTAAAAGGGCAGGGTGATTTTAAACAAAGCAATTCTATTCTTGACGGTTTTCTCGAACAGTTAAAGCCGGAAGACCCTTTATTCCTAAAAACGCATATACTAAAATCGGAAAATTTTAGAGGACTGGGTGATACCAGAAATTCTCTTACCGAATTGAGAATCTTCCTCGAAAATTATGATGCGGCTTCCGGAGTCGCAATCGATGAAAAAGAGATGGAGCGTTCCTTCTTATATTTCGAAAATTTGGCCAGAAACTACGAGAATAGGTCCGATTTTTTACAAGCATCGTTTCACTATTTTTTTAACGCAGAGAACATGTTTCTTGCAAAAAGTAAGAATTTGTTTCTGGATACGCTGTATAAAGATTATGCGATATATTACCAAAGATTGATGGTCGATACGTCTTTCAAATTGGCCAAATCGATCAGTGATAAAAACGCGAAAGGATTACTCGGGACTTTGAATCCGGTCGAATTCGATCCGCTGGATAAGAAGGAAGGATTATTCTACGTAACTCAATACTACGAAAAAGAGAAAATTCTTCCCCGTGCTAGAACGTTCCTCGATTTAGCGACTCTTTACGGATATGCATATTACCTGATCAATCGATCAGTTATTCGGGAAACTTATTTTTACGCGGCAGGAACGATGGACGCGGCCAAGAAGGAAGCTGCGTTACGCGATTTTAAACAAGCGGAATACGAGCTGAGATGGATCATATTCTCCGATCCCACTTATCACGACGCCTATCAACTGTTAGGCTGGTTATATCAGTATGTGGACATCATGAAATCCCGAAAGCCGCCGGATGCGGAGTTATCCGACGAGGATCAGTACGCATCCATATATCGGAAATACTTTCCTGAGAAGAATTTCGAAGAAAACGTAGAGCTGTATAGTCAAATTTTGGAACTTTTAGGGGAGAATTTCGCAAATAAGAAAGCCTTGTCCGATTTGCGTTTAAATCTTGGAAATAATTACTTCCTTCTTAAGAATTATCCGAAAGCGGACGAACAATACTCTTTGGTAGAATCGTATTCTAAGTTTATTCTTTCCAAAGCTCAATTCGAAGATTACCGTCAAAAAGCCGTATTCCTATTCAATTCGGCGAGATCATCCATTTATATGTCAAGGTACGGGGACGCCATTCGTAAATTGAATGCTGCTTCCGATCTATATTCAAAAAACGAATTTTCCAAATTATATTCTCAGGCGGATCCGAGGGGGGCTATAGAAAGTTATCATGAAAAATTAGCGTTAATCTATACTCTTACGGGACTATCTCATATGGAATCGGGAGAATATAGTTCGGCGATTCCTTTTTACAAAGACGCACTTAAGTTAAACGACTCTTCTCGTTTAGTGGATCCCGTTAACTTGCATAATGCCCTGGCGCTCTGCTTTCAGAAAATCGGATCGTTAAGCGAATCGGAGGAAAATCTAAGGAAAGCGGAACAGCTGGTAAAAGAGAAAGGCGTAAATTGGTTTCCGCGTAAAGTAAAGATTACCTTTTGGGACTATTTTTGGGATCTCGTTTTCGATACGGTCCTTCCCGATTCGACGCGCATTTCAGGGTCCGGACGATTTCCCGAGGCGATCCCTACGGCGTATCAGCCCTTATTATCGTCGGGCATACGAATTAATAATCTACTCTTGGAACAAAATTACGAACTTGCCGGAGAAGAAACCGATAAACGTCTCGCGTACGTGAACGGAAAAGGTTTGAACGGAAGCTTTCCCGGAAAATTGATAAAATCCCAATCCTGGAACGATTTAGGATTCGTTAAATATAAAAGGAATGAATTCGAACAGGCTAAGGCCGCCTTTCGCTCTGGAAAGAGTTACGAAGCGTCGACGAGCGAGATCTCGTTTAAGTCGCAAAGTACATTTCGACGCTATTTATATTCGCTCTTTGCCGAAATCGAAGCCGAGGATAAAAATTCAAAGTTTCATCCGGAGGTCGAACTCGAGGAAGCTTACGGGTTCCTTTATGATATGAAAACGAATTATATCGATTCGTGCCTGTCCATCTCGGAAGATCAGGACAGGGTTTCTCTTCGAAAGCGATGCGAGGAAGCTTTCTATAAGGAAAATTATGATTATGATATTCTAATATCGAATCTTTTTTACTATTTAGGCGAGGAGGAGATAAAACGAAAGGATTGGATCTCAGGATTTGAAAAACTCGGTTTGGCAGTTTCGTTGCTCGAAGATCCTTCCGGGTTACCGAAAGAAATCATCGGATTAGCTCAAGATCCTTTTTCTAAAAAAGAGAGGGTCATTCATTCACTAAGTCGAGCCAGTATCTATTTTCGTCTCGGCGATTTGGAGCGAGCTTATCTTTGCTTGAATTTTGCGGAAGAGATGGCTAACGAATTTTTTTACGCGAACGAACTCATCCAAACTTGGGTTTTACAGGCCAGGCTGGATATAATATCCGGAAAATCTTCTCGGGCAAAAGAACGTTTACTCAAAGCAGAGAGTCTCCTTCAAAAACAAGCACATATCATTCCAGAAGTGAAAGGATTTTTGCTGCGTGATTTATATGAAACAAAGATTCGTTATGAGATGGAATCGGGTAATCAAACGGCGGCTTTTAAAACCTGGGACAGATATCGATCCGTTTTATTATTTAGAAATTTTGAAAAAGGAACTTGGGAATTCGAAGGAAATCCGAAGGAATATCTTCAATTTGAAACATCGTGGAAATATTTTCGAACCGCGTATCTAAAATACCAGGCTGCTTTAGAAAGGCGAGTCGAAATAAGAGAAGCCGAGTCGGAATTGAACACAGTATCCGCTTCGGCTATGCAATCACTGGAACAGTTAAGGAAAGTTTTTCCGAATCGAGTCGCCTTCCTTAGCCCTTTCCGTGAATCGGCCGATCAGCATTTAGGTTCTCAAGAAAGCGAATTTAGAATCATCAAAGTAATGGGAAAGAATTTTGTGCGGATTCGGAAAACGGAATCCGTAAGATTTGTAACTGTTTTAGGCGATGAAGAAGAAGTATTCACTGAGTTATCCCGCCAACCAGAGTGGATGATGCCCAAAAAAATATTCGATCCGGGAAATACGAATTATGCGGGTTTGTTCGCTCGCCGAATCGAGGGATTGATTCTAAAAACCGACTTAGATTTACCGCCGGAACGAGCCGAAACATCGCCTAGAACGGTAACTTCTTATCTTGATCTTTCTTCCAAATTAAAGGTTCGTAATATAAAGACCGGTTTTTTGGCGCATTTATTGGATGATTCCGATATAATCGTTTCCTCATTACCGGAAGTCGAAGGTGATTTTTTATTCGGCGAGCGAGTTCCGGATCGATTGGATTTAAAGGAAATTTTTTCCAAGCGTCATAAGATATCTTCCGTTATTTTCGTGACTCCAAAGCAAGTTTCCTGGAAGAAAATCTCAAAGGTTGCTTCCGCTAGCATCGGCTCCGGGGTCGACAAAGTATTTTTCTGCGACGATTCAAAAGATTGTATAACGAATGTACTCGCAGAGATAGACGGACAAAAGATCGCCCAGGGCGTCTATCGGTTTGGTAGAATTTCATTAAAAAGGGAGTCAAATAAAGTTCGAGCCGAATCCCTTTTTGCGGAATCTAGATCGCTTGAAATAATCGGAAATTATCGGGCCGCCTATGACAAAATTTACGAGGCCAAAAACTATGCACAAACGGGATCCGATTTTTCTCGTAGAATCGAAGAAAATCTACTTAGACTTTTAAGACGAAATCATTCGAAGCTTTCTCTGGATGAAATACTTTCCTTATCGTATGAGACGCGTAACGGTTCTCTATTAGAAGAATTGAATTTTACGCTTTGCCTTGCCGCTATTTTGGATCATGATGAGTTAGATTGTTCCGACAGGCCACTCCCGGCGGATAAGAAAAATTTGATTTCTGCCGTTTCCGCTTTAAAGCAAGGTCAGGATCCAAAAACTAATTTTGATGAATTGGTCGGCATCGGTACATACGAACCTTTTTTACTTCGAATTCGGCTCGCGGAACTCGCTTTGGAAAGTTATTTTCCGGACCTAGTAAAAGAACAATTGATAAAGGCAGCCAAGATCGCCAGAGGACCTGAATCTCTATCACTTGTTTCGAAATTGTCCGAAGATTTGTCGGAGCAAACCGCGTTATTGGAAGAAATCTCCGAACCGAAGCGGGGAACAGTGATCGCTTCGAATTCGGAGAATCCGCAAGAAGAAAATCTGAGATACAAGAAGCGACTGCTCGATCTTGCGGACAGGAAATCTTTCGGCGGGCGAATTTCACCGATTGCCTTGTATTCGGAAGTACTTGGCGCATCACGCGAATTATTTTCCTCGCTTACTTCTTCGGAGAGAGCAGTTATAGCGGATTTATTGAGATACTCGATAGGGGACGAGACGGCTGGAGAAATGTCCGATTTTCTTTCCTCTTACATAGAATTCGAGAGAGGAAAAGGAAATTTACCTAGGGTCGTGAGGTTCATGATCGAAGTTTCTCGCGCATATTATTCCAAAGGAGACTACGAAAATGCGCAAAAATGGATACTCAAAGCAGAGAGCGAACCGGGACATTTCCAAGATTGGGAAATCGAATATCTGAAATATAAAGTAAACGTGTTAAACGGTAAGCCGCAGACGATCGCTTCAGATTCTCCCTTTTTCCAATTTACAAAATTTTATCAAGAATCTCTTTCTTCAACTCCAAAGAATTTTCTTGATATAGCGAATCGATGGGTGAGCTCCCGCAAGCGAACTTCTTTGACACCGAGAGAGAGACGGGAGCTGAACGATTTCTTGGTATTTCTGCAAACTCTCGCTTTTAAAAAGAATGATTCGGAAGTTTTTTTCGATCTTTGCGTAGCTAAAGACAAGGTTTCCGTCGCTAGGAAAACGATTCTCGGAAAAGAGCCGTTTTTTTCCGATATCCCAAAATTCGAACCGGTTTCACTTAGATTGGAAGAAAAGCTTCCGGCCGACCAGGAATTTCTTGCGGTGGCGGATCTAGGTCTTACGACTTTCTACATCAAATTTACAAAGGGGAAATCCAACGGAAATATCGCATATAAGGATAATCGAAAATTAAAAGCGACTATTAAGCGATATCACGAAGAGGCGGAAAAAGGCGGTTCCGAAATTTTATTAAGAGAATCCTTGGAAACCGAATATCGCCAGAATATTAGAATTTCAAAGAATAAAACGACCTATCTGTATCTTTCGAATTACCATTTTCTAGTTCCGTTAGTTCCTCGCTCGGAGGAAGAAATTTATTATGTGACGGATCCGCTCGCTTTTTTGGAAAATCCTATTCATCAAGAAAAGGACGAATTCTTGCCGGGTTTTACTATCATCGCAAGGGAGCCAAATTTCGCGCCCGATTGGTATAAACGATTATTAAAGTTAGATGCATTGGAGTTAGGAACTAAAGTCGGCCGCTCGGGAATCTCTCCTTTTTTCCTAATACAGGAACCGCTTGAACTTGATTTTAATCGCGGAGTTTTATTCGGCAGAAAACCGTTGCCCGAAATCTCGGATACCAAACAAAAAGGTTCTTGGATGCTTTCATCGTCGTTTCTAAAAGAATTTGATTTCGGTTCCGAGAACTTACGGGACTCCCTATACTTTTTACAGAAATCAGTCCGAGGTTCCGGAATAGTAAATCTAGGTTTTCAGACGGATACGCATAATTCACGATTCTTGAAAGAGTTAACGAGACGGGAGGATTCCAGAATATCTTTACGAAATCGATTTTTGAGAGCGATTGAAATCATGCGAGACGTTTATCCCTTCGATAAATATTGGAACGGGTACCGTCTCTTTGCGACATCGATCATTAGTAAATAGCCGAGGCGAAAGGGGGTTGTTATGAGATTATTCCCCACCCTAGTGGGCGGGGGCCGGATCGGCGGTACCCCAAACTCCGCCTTACAAAGCCGACGCGCGCGTTTATCACGGGTTTAAAAAAGTTTCAAGTATTTTTTGTATATGCAATTTTGTAGGAGCTCCTACACGGATTTCGGCGCATTGTTTTCTTGACAGTTCGGATATTTTCAGGTAAATGAGATTTTCTGTAAAACCGCCCCCATCCCCCACCCAGGAAGGGCGGGCCCACACTCAATTCAAGCAGTATATTACATATATCTAATTCTTTTCTTCGTCTAATAGGATCTTCCTTTCCGCTGAAGAGAGTGAAATTAGTTTACGCATTTCTTCATGGAATTTTCCGAAATCTCGGCCTACGTCCTGAAATTTCCTTTCAAAAAAAACCGAGCCGGAATGATAGCGAAGCAGTCCGATGAAATCCTCGTTATTCCAATCACGTTCTGAGAGTTTTTTACCGTTTATAGTCCTCCAATTCCGCTGACCAAGTTCCGTCTTAAAGGACGAAAGAATTTCGCTTTTCTCTTTACGTATTTGCTCGTCGGAGCCGCCCTTCGAATAAATATTTTTCAGAGATTCTGCGGTTGCATGTAAGAGCTTCTTATATTGCTCCCGTTCCTGTTCCGAAGATTCACGAGCCTCTACAAGTTGTCTGCCTCCGATCGAAAATAAATAAGATTTCGTTCCGATCTCTTCTACAAAGCTCGCATAACTTTCGTTAAAGACGCTATCTCCCGGAAAATAGACGGTTGCATGAGCCATTTCATGCAAAACTAATGCGGAAAGGTCCGCCCGATCGTCGTATAACTGCGGAGAAAATAATGGGTCTTCAAACCAACCTAGAGTTGAGTAACCGGCGGTAATTCTCACTCGAGTCTCCCAGCCTTCTTCCTTCAGTCGCGTTTCTTCTTCCTTCGCTTTTTCCAGAGAAAAATAGCCTTTATAAGGAACGGAACCGACGATTGGAAACCACCAAGTATAGGATTCGAATCTTAAAGGATGACAAGCGCTTACATGCCAGCCGACCGCATTACGATCCAATGAAACGAAACTTTTGAAACCGCCTTTTGGGGACAGGGCCAAGGACCGTATTCCAAAATCTCTGATTCGTTCCACTTCCTTTAATTTCTCCTTCGTTTTTTCAGAGACGGAAGGATCCGAAAGAACTTCCTCGAATGGTCGCTTTTGCATAACGATTTTTGCCTGCTCCTTACCGATATGAAAGAGATAGGGAATGCAGCCTTGAGAAGAGATCCAGAATAGGAAAAGGATAGGAACCGGTAAACGGTCTCTGGAGAATCCGAGTCGACGATTTGCCAACCTGGCTATAGGATGGGCCAAGGTAGTTTTCATGCGATTCTCTCTTCCTCCAGTTCTGGTTGTGAACGCCGGGCTGGCGGTTCTTTTGATTCTTATCCTAATTCTTCCGGGCGAAGGGGGCTTGTCTTCCTTTTTCCGTGGAGATAAACCCCTCAACTATGGAGAGCAGAAAGCCGGGATCGAACTCCAAAACGCATTCCGTAACGTTTACAGACTTGCAAAAGATTCAGTAGTATCGATTCGTACAAAAAAATCGGATCTTATCGTAAGTCCTTATCATTATTTCGATTATAGAAACGAGCGGCTTGCATCTTTCGGAAGCGGTTTTCTAATTCATGAAAAAGGATATATCGTTACGAATTTTCATGTGATCGAAGGAGCAGAAAGCATAGAAGTCATTACTTCGGACGGGAGTGTCTTTCCGGCAAAGTTCGTCGGGAGTCACGAGCGAGCCGATATTTCCCTTTTAAAAATTCGCGAAGGTTCCGGGTTGAAACCTGTGCGTTTTGGAAATTCGGACGATATCGAAGTCGGTGATTGGGCTATTGCGATCGGCTCACCGTTCGGTCTAGAACGATCTTTCTCGGTTGGCGTAGTCTCTGCAAAATACAGGGAAGATTTGGATGAAACTGGGCAAACGCATATTCAGATCGATAGCATGATCAATCCCGGCTCCAGTGGCGGGCCGCTCTTAAATATTTATGGAGAGGTTATCGGTATCAATCGACTCATCCGAAGTGATACGGGACGGAATACCGGAATCGGTTTCGCGATTCCGATGAATTATGCTAAGAAAATCATTCAATTGATTCAGGAAAACAAAGGGAGAATTATTCGTCCCGCAACTCTAGGCGTTATGGCGACGGTTCCTCTCGCTGACCACCGGAAGGCCTTAGGTATTCCGGACGACTGGACCGGTGTTCTCGTTTACGATATAGAAGCTGGCTCTTCTGCAGAATCTTCGGGACTCAAACGGTATGACTTCATACTAGAGGCGAACGGACTACCCGTAAAAAATATTAATGATCTTCGGGAGCAGGTCGGAATAGTGGGATTAGGGGGGAGGCTTAAGCTCAGAATTTACAGGGAAAAAAGTCTCCAAGAACTCGTGGTCCGATTAGTGCAAAAATAAAAAAGGACCTACCAGGCGGGATATGAGAAGAAATATCGTTCATAGCGGTGCGGATGCTCTCATCTATGAGATCCGTCAGATCGTTGCAGTCGCTAAAAAGCTGGAAGCTTTAGGCGTTCAAGTCACCTACGAAAATATCGGCGACCCTATTCAAAAAGGGGAGAAGGTCGCGCCTTGGATGAAGAAGATCGTTGCTGATCTTATTCTGGAGGATCTATCTTGGGCGTACACCGCGACGCAAGGATACGAAAAAACGCGCAAATTTCTCGCCGAAAAAGTAAATGAAAGAGGCGGCGCTCAAATCACTTCCGACGATCTTTTGTTTTTCAACGGTCTCGGCGATGCCGTCGCTAAAATATTCGGTTTTATGAGACGGGAAGCCCGGGTCCTCGGACCTAGTCCGGCATATTCCACCCTTTCTTCGGCAGAAGCGGCGCATTCCGGCTATGAGCACATGACGTACAATCTTCTTCCCGAAAGAGGTTGGATGCCGGATTTGGAGGATATAGAAAACAAAGTAAGATACAACGATTCGATCGCGGGAATTCTACTCATCAATCCGGACAATCCGACGGGCGCAGTATATGGAAAAGATGTAATGCGTCAGATCGTTTCCATAGCCGAAAAATACGACGTTATGATCGTTTGCGATGAAACTTACGCCCACGTAAATTACTCCGAGACCGGAACGATTCATCTCTCCGAAGTGATCGGTGACAAGGTATGCGGCCTGGCATTGCGTTCCATTTCCAAAGAGTTTCCTTGGCCTGGTGGACGCTGCGGTTGGATTGAGATTTTCAATAAGGATAAGGATCCTGTCTTTGCTCGCTACGTGAAATCTCTCTTAGATGCGAAGATGCTGGAAGTCTGCTCTACGACTTTGCCTCAAATGGCGATTCCTCAAGTGTATTCTCATCCCGAATTTATTCCGCATCTAAAGTCGAGAAACGAAAAATTTAAAAAAAGAGCAAAGCTCGCAACCCAATATTTTGACGGTCTCAAAGGAGTCCGAGTCGTGGAACCGAAAGGAGCATTCTATCTTACCGTCGCCTTTGATGAAGGTGTTCTAAATGAGAAGATGTCATTGCCGGTTGCAAACCTTCAGGCCGCAGAATTCATTCACCCTCTATTAGAGAAATGCGCGAACGATCGTAGGTTCGTATACTTTCTACTTGCTTCGGCAGGAATTTGCGTAGTTCCTTTATCTTCCTTCTGCACCAATCGTCATGGATTCAGAGTGACTCTCTTGGAAGAAAACGAAGACAAGTTTCGTTGGATTTACTCCACACTTCGAAGTAGCATAGAGGAATACATTCGCTCGGCGTAAGGCTGCAATGGAAAACCGAGACGGAATTCCAATTAAAATCGGAGTCATGGATTCCGGGATGGGCGGGCTTTCGGTCCTGCGGATGCTTCTTTCTCTTCCGTATCGCGCGCATTACGTTTATTATGGCGATCTAGGAAACGCGCCTTACGGGGAACGAAGTACCGATGAAGTGCTCGTGCTCACTAGAAACGTTTGCTCGGAATTGCTTTCTCAGGAAGTAAACGCGATACTTCTGGCCTGTAATACTGCAACTTCCGCCGCTGCGTCCGAACTGCGAGCCGAACTTCCGATACCGGTATTCGGAATGGAGCCTGCAATTAAACCGGCGCTACTTACGCATCCCAATGAAAAAATCGCATTACTCGCAACGTCCGTTACTCATCGGGAAGAGAAATTACGAAACTTGAAACTATCACTTTCGGCCGAAGAAAGAATCGTTCATTTGAATTGCGACGGTCTTGCCACTCTCGTCGATTTGGGCAGATTCGAGGAAGCGGAGACTTTTTTAAGGAAAATTCTGGACCCCATTAAGTTAGAAGGCATTCGCACGCTTGTTTTAGGGTGCACGCATTATGTTTTTTTAAAAAGCTTACTTTTATCCGTTTATCCGGAGGCGATTTTACACGACGGGAACGAAGGAACCACGAAGCATTTGATTCGCTCTTTGCAATTAGAACGATTTCCCGGAACTTCCAGCTTCGAACTTTTCTTTTCCGGAAGGGAAAAAGGGAGTGATGCTTACTTATTGGGCAAACGATTACTCCACGAAAACGAGTGATACGCGCAAAACTTTCGGTAAGAATTTTTTTCCAATCCCCCTTTTTTTTAGTTCCCTCCGTCTCCATAACAATCTAAGTTACGGTACTCTATGAACCGGCTCGCAAAAATTCTAAGTATAACGCTTACTCTTTTCGCCGTAATTTACGGCTGTAAACCGAAATCGGAAGGAACATCCCAGGGAATCGTCACGTTTCTAACGGGAAAGGTAACGGTCGGGAAATCGGGTAAAGATCTGAAATTGGATGATGCCGTCTCCGAACACGACACGATAGTGACTGCAAAAGACGGACTTGTGGATTTGACTACCCCGCTGGGTACGATTCGCCTGTTGGGCAATACGGAAGCCTCCGTTGCGGCTTTAAAAGCCGACCAGGCATATCTAAAGGTTAACGAAGGCAATATCCTCGTAAAAGTAGTTAAACTTTCCAAAAACCAATCCATTTCGGTGGATACTCCTGCCGTAGTTGCTGCCGTTCGAGGAACCCAGTTTTGGGGGCAGGTGAATCGATCCGCCGAAACCGGAACGTTTGCCGTTCGCGAGGGTAGCGTTTTGATTACTCGAAAAACCGACGAGGCTCGAGTTTTAGTAAAGGCGGGAGAGGCAGTCGACCTAAAACCGGGATTATCGCCTTTGGCGACAAGGACTGCTGCAGAGGCCGAACTTTCAGCCATGCAACAAATCGATCAAATGAAATAATGTCGCGGTCCTGTCGTTCCGAATCATAAACTGGCTACTTTTTTAAATCTCCTTTTTTTTCTGTCCAGAAGACTCGGCTCGGGAATCCTGTTCCCGAGCGGGTAGGATGGAAAGCAAGATCACTTATAAAAGCGCCGGAGTAGACACCGAGGCCGGCCAAGACTTCGTTAGAAGAATCAAAGAAAACGTAGAATCCTCGCACGGACCTCGAGTGGTAGGCGGTTTAGGTGGTTTTTCCGGCGGCTTTGATGTTACATTCCTAAAGAATTATAAGAATCCAATTTTACTTTCAGGTACTGATGGAGTCGGGACTAAATTAGAATTAGCTCGTCTGTTCGGAATCCATGACACAGTCGGTATCGATTTAGTCGCGATGTGCGTGAATGATATTCTTGTCTCCGGCGGCGAACCGCTATTTTTCTTAGATTATATCGCCTGCGGAAAATTAGACCCGCCTCGAATGGAACGAATCGTTTCCGGAATCGTGAAAGGATGTCGCTTATCAGGCGCAGCTCTTCTTGGCGGCGAAACTGCGGAACATCCCGGCACAATGGAAGAAGACGAGTATGATTTAGCCGGTTTCGCAGTCGGGGCCGTGGAAAAACAGGATATGATCGATGGTTCGAAAATTCGTCCCGGAGACGTAGTTCTCGGTTTGGAATCTTCGGGTCCTCATAGTAACGGCTTTTCCTTCATTCGAAAGTTGTATTTACCGGAAGGTAGAAAGCTCCCATCGGATCCTTCGACAGTGGAGTTCTTAAGAGAATTCGCACTTAGGCCGACTCGAATCTATGTGCAAAGCATTCTGAATCTAATAAAGAAAGTGGAAGTAAAAGGAATGGTTCACATAACGGGAGGGGGATTCTACGAAAATATCCCGCGTGTTCTTCCGAATGACTGCGGAATTTCGATTGAACGGGAGAGTTTGCCTTCCAACCCCTTCTTTGAAAAATTGAGAAAGGACTTCCCACAGATCGAAGAAAAAGAACTCTATTCCACGTTCAATATGGGTGTAGGGTATATCGTAATTGTTTCCCCCGATTCAGAAGCGGCAGCGCAGAAGAATTTGGAAGAAAAGGGCGAAAGTGTTAGAAGAATCGGCACTATTATTTCTCGCAAAGATAAATCCGTAATTTTCGTCTAACCAAAGTTATGGACAAAGTCCGTTCCTTCTTTAGAAATCCGATCTTCGTAATTTCCAAAAAAAACCCCTTTATGCTTTCTAGATGGAGTATTCTTTACATACTCCTGGGAATTTTCGGCGGTCTATTCGCAGCGCTCTTCTGGAAATGTTTGGAGTACCTGACTTTATTTTTAGGAAAGGTCGAAGGCGTATGGGTCATCGCCCTTATGACCGGTTCGGGTTTGTTGATAGGCCTTTTGATATATTGGTTAGGGGAACCGGGCGAAATTTCATTAGTAATCGATAATATACGGTTTCGTGGAGGAAAATTAGATCCTAAGAATAATCCTTCGATGACTATTTCGTCCCTTCTTAGCATTTCCTCCGGAGGAAGCGCCGGCCCCGAGGCTCCCTTGGTTCAAATCACAGGATCATTTGGTAGTTGGTTCGCAGAGAGACTCGGGCTGGAAGGAGAAGAGGTTCGCTCTATGACGATCGCCGGAATGGCTGCCGGTTTTACTTCTCTATTCGGTTCTCCTTTAGGAGGCGCTTTGTTCGCACTCGAAATACTCCAGCACCGACATGTAGTAGAGTATTATGAGGCGTTACTGCCCGCCTTTCTTTCCAGCTGTTCCGCTTACTTCGTGTTTCTATGGATGACGGATATGGGCATCGGACCTACATGGCAATTCCCCCAATATGTTCCAGGCGGGATCGAAGATTTTGAAAATGCACTCGCTTTCGGAGTGGCGGGAGCGGGAATCGGCTGGATTTTTTACGGAGTATTTCGCACTACTAAATTCTCCTTTTCCAAAATTCCCGGTCCGATCTTTGTCAAGACGGCGCTAGGAGGATTGATTCTAGGATGCATAGCATTCTACCAACCTCTAACACGATATTTCGGCCACGATCAGCTGAATCAAATCGTAGTTACGAAAGGGGATTGGGTGTTTTTCGGAAGTTTGGTCCTTCTAAAAATTCTAGCAATCAACACGACTGTGTCGAGCGGTTGGAGGGGAGGGATTATTATTCCTCTGTTCTTTATCGGTGCGGCCTCCGGTAGGTTTTTTATGGATTTCTTTCCGACTGAGAACGAATCTTTTTTGTTGATATGTTTAATGGCTTCGGTCAATGCATCCGTTACTAAAACGCCGATCAGCACTACAATTTTATTGGCCGATTTAACGGGAGTTTCGAGTTTCACGCCGGTTTTGTTCGCATCCTTAAGCGGATATTTTTTATCTCCAAAGGCTCCGTTTATTAAATCACAAGCCGATTCTCAGTAGTCTTTTTCGTAAATTTTCTCCGGGAAATCGTAGACGTTTTCCCGTTAATATCGGAATCTTCAACCTAACTCGAATGGGAACAAACTTACATATCAGAATCTTTCCGTTTCTCATTCTGTTTCTATTTCTTTACTGTCGTCCTTTTCCTAAGGGAGCAATTCTTGAAAACGGAGTTTTAGACTGGGACAAAACCAAGTCGGCGGGTAGAGGTGATTGCTTCCGGTTGACGGGCCAGTGGAAATTCGCTTGGTTGGGCGAGGCTCCTAGTACGGAGATTCCGGAAAATCCTCCGGTATTTTCCACCCAAATCAGTCCTGGAAGTTGGGCTGGAGAAACCTGGCAGGGAAAAGTTCTTCCGAAATACGGGAAGGCCCTTTATCGCTTAGAGCTAATCTCTCAAGGAAGCGTAGGTAACCTTCGGTTGGTCAGTTTCGATCAAGGAACGAACTATCGAATCATTTTTGACGGGAAAATTATTTCGGAAGTCGGTAGAGTAGGAGATCCTTCACCGGAGGCTCTCGCATTATTAACACGTTATGTGACTCTTCCTCCCTGGGAAAAAAAGGCGAACCTGGACTTTGAAATTTCCAACTATAATTATAGAAAAGGAGGCCTATGGAAGCCTCCGATTTTCGGCGAACCGGAATGCGTTAATCGATACTATCAGGATCGGAGAGATCTTGAATCGCTTTTAGCCGGGGGCCTTCTTTTTTTAGGTTTATTTCACATTTTCGTATCCGTTTTTTATAAAAAGGATTCTTCGGCTTTCGTTTTAGGCTTATTCTCTCTGACGGTTTTCTTGAGATTATACTCTACAGGTGTTCGGTTATTTCCGGAGCACTTCGATGTCGGGCCGGAAATTTATTTGCGGACGGAATTTATTTCCTGGTTCATCGGAATGCCTCTGGCTTTGCATTTTTTATATTCGGTTTTTCCGATCGATGCCGGGAGGATACTTTTAAAGGTCGGATATTCCACGGCGGCGATATTTATTATAATAACGTTATTTACGGGTCCTGATATTTATTCGTATCTCATCGGACCTTCCTACATAGCGTTTGTATGCATGGGTGCGAGTTCCTTATTCGTTTTGGCTAAAGCGATTCGAAATAAACGACCCGGCGCCATCCTGTATTTGGTCGGCTTTCTGTTTCTACTTTTCTTTCTAGCCAGCGAAGTGCTTTATCACTCCGAAATAATGGATTCCTGGGAATTGAGCGGAGTAGGCGTGGGAATATTCGTGCTGTCCAACGCGCTGTCTCTGTCGAATAAGCTTCTGAGCGGTTTTAGAGAAAGAGAAGAAGTTCAAGAAATTCTTAATATGGATTTGGAAGAACTTGTAAAGAAAAGAACGAAAGAGTTGGAATGGGCCAGAGACGAAGCGGAGGCCGCGAATCGGGCGAAGAGCGAATTTCTAATCAACGTGGATCACGAAGTCCGAACCCCTATGAACGGAATTATGGGAATAACTGAGATGCTATTGGATAGCGACATGAAACCCGAACAGAAGGAGATGGTCGAATTACTGAAACGAAGCGGGGATGCTATGATGTTGATTTTGGGAACGATGTTGGATGCTTCCAGTTTGGAAAAAGGAACTCTCGTCCTTATCAATCGTCCGTTTCACTTACGAGCCGCCGTCTACGAAGCTGCGATGCGCATGGAGGATCCTATTAAGCGAAAAGGTATCGCCTTTTCCGTGGTAGTAGCCGACGACCTACCGGATTTAGTCGTCGGAGACGAAGTTCGCTTTAAGAGAATGATTATCGGACTTCTAGAGAACGCTGAAAAATTCACGAAAGAAGGATTCATTCGGTTTACGGGCATGCTACTCAGTGCGACCCAATTTACCTATCGATTCCGCTTCGAGGTGGAAGATAGCGGGATAGGAATTTCTCAGGATCTTTGGGAGGCTATTTTTACTCCTTTCCAGCAGGTGGATTCGGGAGTAACTAAACCTTTCCAGGGTGCCGGACTTGGACTTTCTCTAAGTCGTGCGCTCGCGAGGAAAATGGACGGGGATATTCAAGTGCAGAGTGTTCCCGGGAAAGGTTCCGTTTTTATCCTGGAGTTAGGTCTCTCCAAACCTGAAATCCACCCTTGACATACCGATAGCTGCCGTGGATTCTGGGTCCAAGCCTATGGCTCGGATACAGGAACTTAGCCCGGACCTAATCAACCAAATTGCGGCTGGCGAAGTTATCGAATCTTCTCATTCCGTTCTAAAGGAATTGATGGAGAATTCGGTCGATGCCGGAGCGACCTACATCGAAGTCGAAACAAGAGACGGCGGATTAACTTCCCTTTTAATCTCCGATGACGGTCACGGAATAGAGGAAGAAGATATCGAGCTCGCGCTAAAGCGACATGCAACAAGCAAAATCAAGAGTTTAAGGGATTTGGAACTTGTCTTATCCTACGGTTTCCGAGGAGAAGCCTTAGCTTCAATAGCATCCGTATCAAAACTCACCCTCGAAACCGGAACCGGCGGTCAAACCGCATGGAAGGTTCGAACGGAAAAAGGGAAAATTCTCTCCAAAGAAGCGATTCCCGGATTTCGAGGCACTCGAATTTTAATCGAAGATCTGTTTTACAATACTCCTGTCCGTAGGAAATTCTTGAAGTCGGTTCGTTCGGAAGATAAACGGATTCGGGATCGATTTACGGTCCAGGCGTTGGCGCGAGAGGAAATCAGATTTCGCTTGGTTCAGGACGGAAAGGAAGTCCATAGACTTGCCGCGAAAGAAAAGAAAGAAAGAATCGTCGATTTGTTCGGAGAGAATTTTCGGGATCATTTATTAAACGTAAATCTCGAAAAGAGAGGTTGGAAAGCATGGGGATATATAAGCGACCCCGACTTTTATAAATCCAATCGAACCGGACAGTTTACTTTCGTTAATAATCGTCCCGTAGAGATAAAATATTCCTCTCATCTATTAAAAAAATGTTATGATGAACTCCTGCCGCCGAATGCTCATCCGTATTGCTTTTTATTTTTTGAAGTCGATCCGGAATCGATCGACGTTAACGTTCATCCCGCTAAGAAAGAGATTCGATTTTTAGACGAGGAATCCTTTAATACCTTCTTTCTACAGCTGATACAAAAGGAGCTACGCTCCAGTACGCCGGTCAGTTTCCTGGAATTAAGAAATCGGCTTCTTCGACCGGAGCGCCCCAAAACCGGGGGGCCGTTGCAGGCTTATTCTTCGACCGGATCCGGCGATCAACAATTACTGGGCGGAGAATTATACCAGGAAGTAAGGCATTCTCCCTCCTTTTCGGTGGAAACGGTCGGTCCGGGTTCGAGACTGGATGATTTAACGGACCAACCCCGCAAGCATGCAGAATTCATTCCTAAGAAGCATTTCGGTTTACTCTTCGAGACGTTTATTCTAGCCGAGGGAGAGGACGGGTTTTATATAATCGATCAGCATACCGCACACGAAAGGATTCGTTACGAAGAAGTCCTACGAAAACTGAAACGGAAAAATTACGGTATTCAACCTCTACTCACTCCAATTCGAATTCCCGTCTCTAAACAAGAGGCCGAAGATATCAAAGACCGAGGCTCCGAATACGAGGAAGTGGGATTGAAGCTAGACGCTCTGGGCGAAGACAGCCTCGTTCTCCGGGAAGTTCCGGGATATTTTTTGCCGGGACATGAAAAGGAAATCATATTAGATTTTTTGAATCGAACCGGAGGAAAGGAAGTCCCTGAACCGGAACTTTACGATTTAATGGCAAAATGCGTGGCTTGTCGATCTGCCGTAAAAAAAGGCGATCAGTTATCGGATCATCTAATCGCCGAATTGTTAAACCGTTTGAGTTATTGCGAAAATCCCGCCCGATGTCCCCACGGTAGACCTACATTAGTCAAGCTAACGCGGGAAGATTTGGAACGGATGTTTCATCGTAGGTGATATCGTTTGAATAGGAAAACAGCAGAAACGTCCAGTTCGACCGAAAAAGTATTAGGCCGCTTGATGAAGCAAACGCTTATTGCAAGCGTTGTTTTATTCGTTGGAGTCATTATACTCGCAAGATTCTTTCACGAACCCGTATTACAGGTTTCTAAAGCGTTTATCGATTTTACCGGCCCGTTCGGAGTGGGCATCGCTATTCTTATTGCCGATTCGGTGCATATATTCTTCCCGCCGGATACGTTCCTGATTATCGCCGTTGCTGCGGGACTTTCCGACGTTTGGGTGATTTCGTCCGCTTCGATAGGCTCCTTGATCGCCGGATGCTGCTCCTATGCACAGGGAAAATATTTGCTTCCTAAATTGGATTCGTTTACACGTTTTCTTAGAACACACGAAGAAAAGTTAGAGGTTTATGTTAAGCGTTTCGGTTTTTGGGCGGTAGTATTGGGCGCTTTGACTCCTTTGCCGTATTCTTGGACAAGCGTTGCTGCCGGAGCGATGGGGATGAAATTTAGAATCTTTTTGCTTGCAGCTTTATTTAGAATTCCTAGATTTTATATTTATTATTACCTCATTAAAGGAGGTTGGATAGCGGTCTAAAGGTAATAATGATACGCTTGAAAAACGAATCGTCGGATCCTATCTAATTCTATGGAAGAATCTCCTTTACTATTTCCGAAAACCAAACGAGACCTAATCCTGGAAAATTTGGATTGGTTCGGTCTTCCCGTCCGAGTCGGAGAATTGGTAGAGAACGTTTTGGACGGAAAAATTCGGGAACAATCCTTGGTCTGCTGTCATAGCGCCTGCGATGTTTGTAATTCTACGATACGTTCGTGCGTTCGCAAAGTTCAAAGGGAACTAGAAGGACTTGGATAGTTTCTTCGATCGTCCTCCGCTGCCACATAGAATCAGACCGTCCGTCTTTTCGGAAGTAATCGGGCAGGAAAAAGCAAAAGCTCAACTTCAAAAATTTAGAGAGCCCGTAAGCATGATCCTATATGGTCCGCCAGGAACGGGTAAGACCACGATCGCGAGGATTTTGGGAAAGACTTGGAAACTTCCGTTTGTGGAATATAACGCGGTGACTACGGGAGTTGCCGATATTAAAAAACTCTTAGAGAAAGCGGAATCGGGAGGAAGTATTCTCCTATTCTTGGACGAGATTCATCGATTCAGCTCCTCACAACAGGACAGTCTTCTCAAAGGCGTCGAAACCGGCAGCCTAGTGTTGATCGGAGCAACGACGGAAAGTCCTTCGTTTAGAATTACCAGACCCTTGCTCTCCCGTTGTCAGGTTCTAAAGCTTGAAGCATTAGGAATTCCTGAAATGAAAGAGATTCTTGAAAGGGGAATCGGAAATTTACAACCTTCTCCTCGTTTGGAGGAGACCGCTAAGGAAACTCTAATACGATATTCGGGCGGTGACGCGCGACGTTTGCTCTCCTTATTGGAAGCCCTAGCTCTTTCTATGGATCCGGGCGTATTAATCACTGAAACCGATGTAAACTCCTTCCTGGAAAGTCGAGTGATTGAATACGATCAAACCGGAGAAAGTCATTACGACGTAATTTCCGCTTTTATAAAATCCGTAAGAGGAAGCGATCCGGATGCGGCACTTTTTTACCTAGCGTTGATGCTTGAAGGCGGGGAGGATCCGATTTTTATCGCTAGGCGGCTGATCGTTCTAGCTTCGGAAGATATAGGAAACGCTTCCGTTCACGGCCTACCCCTTGCCGTGTCCGGTCTTCAAGCATTGGAAGCAATCGGAATGCCGGAGGGGAGAATCATATTGGCGCAAGTTACTACCTTTCTTGCATCCTGTCCTAAGTCGAACGCTTCGTATAAAGGAATTTCTTCCGCTTCTTCGTTCGTGAAAGAAAGAGGAACTAGTTTGAATATCCCGAATCGTTTGAAAAATGCGCCTACATTCTTGCATAAGAAGGAAGGCGCCGGGCAGGGATATAAGTATCCGCATGATTTCGGAGGCTTTACCGAATTCGAATATTTCCCTGATGACCTCAAGAATAATCCGCCTCAATTTTATTTGCCGACCAGAAACGGAATGGAAGCTAAAATTCGAGAGCATCTTGCATCGGTTTGGAAAAAGTTTAAAGGGAAGAGCTACGATTGAGAATTTGATATAGCATTTTATTCCGCCCTTATTGTCTTTTCCGTAGTATCAGTGTTTTCTCTATTCGAATTCCGACTAGGGAGAAATTCCTCCAAAAATCAGTTCAACACCGGAAATTTAATTTTTTTTCCCTGTAAACGTAATTTATCCGTATTAAAACTGTTTTATATTGATAAGTGTTCCTTAGGACGGTAATTTTTTGACATAATTAGTGTCATGAATCCGACTCTTTTTGACGAAACTTATAAGGAAGATTGAGGGTCCTAAGAATCTAAACGAAAAAGGGAGGTTTCGAATGTTCGAATCTGAAAGAATAAAAAAAGAAGAAGCGAAACCCGTTAAAAAACTAGAAGCAGTTCGTAAGGAATATAGCCTAAATCAGCCTTTATATTCCAATATAGCTAGGACTTCCGACGTAAAAGTCGTGCGTTTACGTCCGGATCTTTACGATAAATAAGAAAAAAAATCATATCTCCCTACTTATTCGGGAGATATGATTTTTCCGTTATGCAGTCGTCTTCGGCGACCGTATAATTAGTAATATTTAAAGCAGCGCTTTTAGGCGATTCAGGAGTATACGGTTTTGATCCGGTCGTCCGACAGTAATTCGAATCGCATTCAATCCGTAGCTTTTAAGATTTCTTAAAATAATTCCTTCCCGCAGTAACGTCTCGAAAAGTTCCCTAGAAGAAAGTTTTGCATCCTCCAACCGAATCGTAATGAAATTGGCATAGGATCGGAAGTAGGGAAGTCCTTTGGAATCGGCCAAGGATTCGTAATTCGACAACTCTTCCAAATTGGATTTTAGGTACGAATCCACAAAATCCTTATCCTTTAGCGCTTCGATTGCGGCTAATTGTGAAAGCTGGGACACGTTAAACGGCGGGCGAAGTTTATAAAATGCCCGAATGATCTCTTCGCTTGCGATGCCGTATCCGATCCGCATTCCTCCCAGACCGTGCACTTTTGAAAATGTGCCGGTATAAACTACATTCGGATATTTTGATATTATTTCGGCAGGCGGAATATCCGTCTCTCGATCTCTGGTTCTCCCAAAATCCATATAAGCTCCGTCGAGAACTACCAATGTTTCATCGGAAATTTGATCCAGGAAAGAATAGACATCGTTCTTTTTGAGAGCGTCACCGATGGGATTACAAGGCGTACAGATGAATATCAATTTGGGCCGGTATCGCTTGTATAAATCCAGCAATTGATTCAGATCGTGTTCGATCGAATCGGTGGAAACTACTTTTGCGCCGCATTGCTCCGAATATATCGAATACATGGAGAATGTTTTGCCGTTTTGCAGTACGTAGTCCCCGTGTCCGAGAACGGATCGAGTCGCGAAATCGAAAATTTGATCGCTTCCATTTCCTTGGATGACGTTTGAAGGTTTTACCCCGTAACATTCGGATAAAGCGTTTTTCAATTCTCGATACGTATCATCGGGATACAAAGGCATTTTATCCAGCGATCGAGCGACCTTTTCTTTGACTTTTGGAGAGACTCCGAAGGGATTTTCGTTGGAGGCCAGTTTGATAACTTTATCCGGAGAAATTCCGTATTCTCTTACGACTAACTCGATCGGTTTTCCGGCCTCGTATATGGGGAGAGTATCTAAAACTGATTGGAAGCGCATCTATCCTCCAGATAAAAAACGACTTCGCTTTCTTCCAATCGTTTTATCTTTTACTCGGTAAAATCGATCCACCGTTTGCGGTAATCTAAAGAGTCAAGAAATCTAGGAAATTTTCGTTCCCCGTACGAGTTTTACGAAAGCATGTTCAAAGGCCGAAAAGAATTTATCTTCTTTTAAGGCGTATTCGGTCACGATCCTCTTCGTTTCCTCGGAACTTAGGAGAGCACGATCCGCCGCAGTCATTTTTGTTCCGCCGTCATAAAGCAGATCCTGAAAATAACGGTTATCGAATATGTTCGGAGTATCCGTATAAAATCCTTTCTCATGTCTTCCGATGGTTTTTGCCCCGAATAGAGCGACCATTTCTTTCGTATCGAATTCCATCCTCGCATAATAATCGATGCTGTCGGATAGATTCGGATTATTCGGCGGATATTCGATGTGCCCGATCGGATATTCCGAATCCTGTCTTCCGGAAAAATCCATAATTTTAGGGCCTCCGGATTTTTGAACGGAAAGAGCGCCGGCAAATGCGATCAAATCGGATAAGGAAGGGATTCGGCTTTCGTGCAAATCTTTCGATCCTCTTTTTAATTCTTCATGAATTCGGATCAACGTATTCAAATGTGCCAGAATCCGGGGGTTAAGTTCGTCGCTTAACAAACTTGGAAAACGAATCGATCCGTCCAGCCCTAGCCACGAGCCATCCGCCGCAAAAATAAAGGATGCATGAAAGGCTAATGTCAACCAGTTCCCGGTTTCCGATAGATCTATGGAGTCCCAAATTCTATATTTGGCCTCCTGGGAAATTTCCTCCCGGCAGTCTCGTGTGATTCCTAAGATTTCATATACTTTATATTTTCCTGTTTTTCCTTTTAAAGTTGTCTCGAAGGTTCTTCCTTTTTTAACCCTTTCTTTAACGAGTCTAAAAACGCTTTCCGAAATCAACAATCTTGCGCCTGCTTTTTTGGTAGTGGACTCGATCCGGCTAGCTTGATTAACCGAATCTCCGATTGCAGTCGACGACATTAGTAAAGGATGTCCTAGTTGACCCAATATTGCAGTTCCATAATGTATTCCGACTCCGATTTCAAATTGGGTATTAAAGTGTTCCTTTAGATAGGAATTCAAGTTGTCGAGTTCGGTTCTCATTTCGAGAGCGCTGCGAATTGCGGCTAAATTTGTTTTGAGCGGTTCGGATTCTTCCAATCCGAAAACAGCCATTAAGCCGTCGCCGATATACTTATCGATCGTCCCGCCATACTTTAGGATTTTATCGCTCATCCGGTAGAAATACCGGTTTAGTATATGTATTACGTCATACGGTAAATGGGATTCGGAGAAAGTCGTAAATCCTCGAATGTCGCTAAAAAGAATGGTAATCGCTTTTTCTTTTCCCGAAACGCTGTTCGAAGATGTGGAAGCAAGAGTCTGGTCGGCATCGTCGATGATTAGCCTTCTAACTTTAAGATCCCCTAAAACTCTTGATTGGCAGGCGAGTCGCACGTTTTCAGGAAAGCCTTTTCTTTCCGCTAAAGCGGATTCCTTATCATTTCGTGGGGATAAATTATCAACGCCTTCTAAAACCAATACTCGACAAGTGGAACATCTCGCGTTTCCTCCACAGGCATGAATATGCGGAATTCCTTCCGCTAATGAAATTTGTAACAAAGAGCGGAGTCCGTCGGAATCCTCGATTTGGATCTCTTTATCGTTTTCAAAGAATATACGCATTGTGCCGCCTTTTTTCCAAAATACTTTGCCTACTTGGTAAAAAATAACTCAATCGTAAGTGGGGAAATCCTTTTTTACGTCTAATTGCATGCCTATATCAGCGCTTCCTTACTATGGAAAATAATGTAAGTTTGATCCCCGATATTCCCGAGTTACCTAAGTCGATAATTCTATGTGTGGATGACGAACTGATCATTCTCCGGGGATTGAAGGAACAACTGAAACTGGCTTTTGGCAAGGAATACCAGGTAGAAGCCGCGGATAATGCCGAATTGGCCTTAAGCATCATAGAGGAAGCGAATAAGGCCGGCATACATGTTCCGGTCGTCATCAGCGACCAGGTGATGCCGGGAATTCGAGGTGATGAATTTTTAATCCATATTCAAATATCCAATCCTAATACACGCAAAATCATGTTAACCGGACAGGCGACTGCCGATTCGGTCGGGAACGCATTGAACCATGCAAAACTATACCGTTATCTTTCGAAGCCTTGGGACTCTAGGGATTTGATTTTGACCGTAAAGGAAGCTATTCGTTCCTTCGAAGCGGAGCTTTCTCTCTTGGAATTGAATAGAAAGTTGGAGCACGCATTACTTTATAACCGGGATTCGGGTTTACCGAATTTAGAATATCTTAGAAGAAGATTGGAAGAGAAGGAAACCGACAAAGAAGAATCGATTCTCGCCTTGGTGCGCATTGAATCCACATCTTTGACGACGAAGCATTTCGGTGTTTCTTTATATAAAGATCTTTTAAAAAAGTTTCTGGATTCGATGAATTCGATTTTAGGAAATTACGGCGAAATATTCCACGTTTACGAAGACGAAGTTGCCATTCTATCCAAAGTTTCGGAGGACAGATTTCTTCCGCATTTAATCGCATTTAAAATTTTACTTCGTTCGGACTATTTGACCACCGAAGGAATCGCCTTTAGAATCAATGCTACCATCGCGACTGCTAAGGGTTTTAAGGATCTCTATTATAAAGCAAGACTTGCCTTGGTCAGAGCCAGTCAAGACTCGGAGGAAACTCTAGGGGCCGGAATATTGCAATATTCCGAAAAAATGGATGACCAAGACCTTTATCAAATCAATATAAATTTGGGAAAGAGACTTAATAATGCGATCCGGACGGGAAATATCGTGCCTTATTTCCAAGGCATTTTGAATAACGGTACCGGGAATATAGAGAAATTCGAGTGTCTTGCGAGAATTGTAGAGGATGGAAGGGTATATACGCCGGCCTCTTTTATTTATTTGGCAAAATCAACCGGGCTTCTAAGAATGATTACCCCTATCTTATTCGAAAAAGCGTTAAAAACTTTTGCAGGCACCGAGTTTTCTTTCTCCATTAATCTTTCCGAAACCGAACTTGAAAGCGGGAGTTTTCCGAAATGGGTTGCGAGTCGTTTAGATCATTATAAAATTCATCCCCCTCGAGTCGCTTTCGAGATCTTAGAAACCGCGAGTTTGAAAGGGAATCCGAATCACTTTAAAGTAATAACCGGATTAAAGGAAATCGGTTGTTCGATTGCGATCGATGATTTCGGTGTAGAGCACTCGAATTTCTCACGTTTGCTGGAAATTCAACCGGATTATATCAAAATCGACGGAAAATTTATCCAATCGCTGGAGAGAAACCACACTGCCTATATTTTAACGTCTGCAATTACGGAACTTGCCCATAGAATCGGAGCGGAAGTGATCGCTGAATTTGTAGGCACGCGGGAAGAATTCGAGGCGGTTAAATCTCTAGGTATAGAATATTCTCAAGGATACTTTATTATGGAACCGAGCCCGGAGATCCCACAGATTACAACAAAATTTATTGACTAGTTTTGTCGATCAAGCTATCATCCGATACCTCAATTTGCATATTAAATAGGAAATGTCGGCGAGTCTGTACAAGTCTGATGTACTGCGGTCGTCGAATTTTGTTCCTGCTCCAATGGCTGATATTTTCTTGAAAATGAGTTGCAAGGCGAGAGGAAAATCATAGGATCTCTTTTCTTGACTCGGTTTTTTTCCCGGGTAGAGATGTTTTTTTATTCGTCTAATTATTAAGGTTCATTTCGGGGGAACGGTGGAGAAAGCGATACTCTTCGTCGACGACGAGGCACTCATTCTAATGAGCATGAAATCTCAGGTGAAACGACACTTGGGAGATACCTACCGATACGAAACCGCATTGGATGCTTCGGAGGCTATGCAAATTATCGAAGAGCTAGTGACCGAAGGCGTGAAAATATTGATAGTTATTTCGGACTGGCTGATGCCGAATATAAAAGGGGACGAATTTCTACGTAACGTTCATCAAAGATATCCCGAGATACAGAAGATTATCATAACCGGACATGCCGACATCGCATCGGTAGAAGCTCTTAAGAAGGAAATCAATCTTTATAGCTACCTAAAAAAACCCTGGGACGAGAAAGAACTCGTTACCACGATTACCTCTGCGTTGAAATAACAAAGACAACACCCGAATAAAGAGCCGCTTACCCCGGCGGATTCGTTTCTCGATTGGACAGGTTTATTCTGCAGGTAAAAGTGGAAGAAACACTCTGAAAGTAGTGGAACCGGGAACGCTCTCCACCTCGATTCTACCTCCATGCTTCGCAATGATTTTATGAACGATATCCAATCCTAACCCGCTACCTTCTCCGGGAGGCTTTGTAGTAAAGAAAGGTTGAAAGATTTTTTCCCGTATATTTTCGGGAATTCCCGGGCCACTGTCGTTTATTTCCACCGCCACTTCTTCGTCCTGAGTATACGTTCGAATGCGTATTCTTCCTCTGAAATCCATGGCTTGCAAAGAGTTATAAATTAAATTCGTCCAAACGTGCAATAAGTCGTCCGGATAACATAAAATTTTCGGAATATCGTCGTATTCCTTAGTAACTTGGATGCCTTTCTTTAATTGATTCTGGTATATCGTAAGCACTGTTTCGATGCTTTCCTGCAGTGAGGCGGGTATTTTCGTGGAACCTGTATCGAAGTGGGAAAAATTCTTTAAAGCATAGAGAATTTTAGACACCCGATCCACGGCGATTTGAATCGTATTCGTATTCGTAAAAAAGAAGGATTCTATGGAAGAATATTCCAATAAAGTTGTCGCCCTCGCACTTTTAAGGAACGGAATAGCCTCTTTCGGAATCGTTCGAAATCCCATATCGGCCAAACTGTCGGCGAACATGTACGGAGATTCAAATCCGAGCGCCTCAAATTCCAGGATTAATTCTTTTTTTACACGACGTTCTTCGATTCCCGCTAAATGTTCTCGTATCTGTCTCACTTGGTTCAGGAAGCTGCGGAATGATTCCACTTCGTCATGAGGCATCTGGCTGATAATAGATTGTACTTCAGGAAGTAAGGTCTGAAAGCGTAATAGACATTCCTGTAGATTTTGATTGGATGCCTGAACTGCCCCGATCGGATTATTGATTTCATGAGCAATGCCGGCGATTAGTTGGCCTAGAGCCGCCATTTTTTCGGATTGGATCAGTTGCGCTTGAGTTCGTTTCAAATCCTCTAGAGTTTCTTCCAATTCGTTTTTTTGCATTTCTATCAATTTATTTCTGACGGAAATCTCGTTATTGATCATTTTCAGCTCTTCGACTTCCTGGATTGCGGAAGTATCCAGTAAGCTGACCGCAGCTATATAAGAATCCTTTTCATTATAAAAATGGATACTTCCGATCGAAGGGAAGATTGTTCCGTCGACTCGAATGGTTCTTAACTCCAAATTATCTATGCTTTCGAAGGATCGTAAGCGAGTGTGCACGGTAGTCCAAGATTCGGAGGTGAACAGTGATTTTGCCGGAATACCCTGTATTTCCTTCTCGTTCGCAAATCCGAAAATATTCAAAAAAGCAGGATTGGTATCTAAGATTCTTTCCGTGCGAGGATTCAGAAATAAAATCGCTTCGTTTGCAAATCGATAGAATGCTTGAAATCTAAGTTGGCTCGCCTTCAATTCGTTTTCGGCATTTTTGCGATTCGTAATATCGGTGACGGTCCCCGCCATTCGAATCGGATCTCCGTCGATTGCCCTATATACTCTTCCTTTTCCTTCAATCCAATGGACCGTTCCTTCCTTATGAAAAATCCTATATTCGATATGGAAGTCGTCGTTCTTACCCGATACGGATAGTTCAACCGTAGCTCGAACTTTTTCCAGGTCATCGGGATGTATTAAATCGAAAAAATGCTCCGACTTTCCGCCGAATTCATCGAGCGAAATACCGAACAGATGTCGTGTGTTCGCGGACCAATGAATAGAATCTTCTTTCAAGTCCCAGCTCCATGTTCCCATATTGGCCGCATTAAGAGCTAGTCGAAGCCGTTCTTCGCTTTCTTTCAATGCTCGTTCGGCTAAAAGGGAATCGGTAATGTCCGTGACTAAAAAGACTAAACTAGTTATTTCCCCTAAGTCATTTTTTATCGGAGATCCGTTGATAGAAAGATATTTCCTAAGCCCTCTACCATCTTCGATAGCGTGACGTACGTCGAATACCGGTTCTCCCGAGTTAATTACGCGAAGGAAAGGTTGGTCCTCCGGTTGCCAGGGCCCCCCGTCGATAGAGGTCGATTTCCACTCGACGGAATCATAAGTTCGTTCTTTTAGATTTTCCGCACTAAGACCCAAAATCCTTTCGGCCGAAGAGTTCGCATACGAAATTCGTCCGTCGGGAGTAAGAACCGTGATCGCAGCGACGGACGTATCCATGATTCCGGCAAGAAGGTCTCGTTCAGTATGAAGTTCTTCCTCCTTTTTCTTTCTTTCCAACGCGTTTGAGATCACCTCTCCGATCGTTCGCAAATGGAAAATCTCGAACTCTTCGAATCTGTGTCGTACTTCGCTTCTATGTCGTTCAGCGTTTAATCCGATCGCGCCGACGACCGTACCCGCAAGAGTGAGCGGGATTCCGACTAAAAATTTGATTCCTACAGTATTCAATAATGTCTTTAAATCGACGGAACTATCCGGAATTTCGTTTATGTCCAATGTTATGATTTTGTTTAATAAAAGATGTTTAGTTAAAAAGCTTTCCGGATTGATATCGGATAACTCCGGCCAAGAAGGGGACTTGTTTTTCGCTTTCGGATTTATATATTCGTGCAACAAGGTTCTTTTTAGTCGTTCCAGGTCGTATAGAACCAAATTGGCTCTATCCATCTGAAAAAATTTACAAATCTTATCGATGGTGTTACGGATCGCTTCGCCGATTTCGTGACTCGGTAAATTAATCAGTTCCGTAGAAATTGAAGTGGTCAGAGCCTCCAAATTTCTTTTTATTCGATCGGATTCTTCCGCTTTTTTTTGTTTGGAAATGTCGGCGTGAAAACCCAGCATCTTTGTGGCTTCGCCGGTCCAACTTCTCTCGATTACCTGTCCTCTCGTTAAAATCCATTTATAAGTTCCGTCTTTTCCTCGCATTCTATAGTCGGCATCGAAAAGGTCTTTCTTTCCGCTCAATGTCTGCTGCAAAAGAGTTAGGGTCCGGCGCGCATCATTCGGATGTATTAGCACCTTCCAGAATTTTAGATTTCTTATTAATTCTTTATTATAGTATCCTAATATATTGTCGAGTTTCTCACCGGGAAGAATTGGATTCAACGCTATATCCCAAACCCAGACGTCTTCCGCTAGATTCTTAATCAATAGATCGAACCTTTCGTGAGTTCCGCGAAGGAGAGAATCGATCGCCTTGCGTCTACGAAGGTCTTCTATCTGGACGCTGAACATCGATTCAGAATTTCTTAATGTGGAAAATCGGACTTTGCATGGCAAAGAACAGCCGTTCGAGTTTAAATACTCCCAATAAAAGGATACCTCTCCGTTCTTTCGACATTCTTCAAATTTAGATCGAAGTAATTCGCGCGACTTTTGATTCTCCGGCTGAAGCTCCGGAGAAAGGTTTATCATAGTTTTTTTTAATAATTCTTTTCTGGAATACCCAAAGAGGGGAAGTATGGCTGCGTTTACTTCCCTGAATTTTCCGGACGTGAAATCTAAAATTGCGGTGGGAGTGGGCGAACAATCTAAAAGTTCTTCGAAGAAGAATCCGTTTCCAGTGTGATTCTTTAATTGCGTCTCCAACGCTTTAATGCGTCGCTTTGCTTCGCGTAGCTCTATGGACGCGTCTTTGGCTTTTTCTTTTTTGGGCGAACGATTCACGGACTTTTCACTAACTAAACCGAACAAAGACAACCTTGAAAATCAAAAAAACCGTTTCAAACCGGAAAGATGCCGAGACGATTAGAGCGTGTAGGCAAAAAGCTTTCGATCGGTTGCGAAAGTGAAGGAATCGATTCGGAACCTTGAGTGAATATGCGATTTACCCGAAGTCGACAAACCGTTCCGGACTCGATAATCGGCCGACTTCATACGATGATTATCCGACAGAATTGTTACTTTTTGCAATACTTCTTAAAATTAAATTTCCGAAAATCGAGATGTTTATAGACTCGGCCTCCCGGTTGAAACCCTTTCCATCGATGATTTTCTTGAATTGTCCGATTAATCGAAACAACTCGGGGGTTGAGATTGCCCGCTCGATGTTTTAGGAGTAATCGATTATGTTCCATACTCTGATCAAGAGCGTTCGTAGCTCCGGTATCATAATACGGTTTGTCCTGATTTATTTTATCTTTCTTTTCTCTCTGGATGCTTCTGACTTTGTTCGCTTAAAAAACGGTTCTGTTATCCGGGGAAAAATAGCGTATGAGGACGATGAAAAAATCCTAATCGCTGAAAACGAGGATTTTATCCGCTATGTAGATAAGAATTTAGTGGCGGAAATAAATTACGAGAAGGGGCGACCTTCGTCTCGATTCGAAAAAAAATCGAGTGCCGATTCTGTTTCAGAAGACGCGTCCGACGTTCCGGTCGGCCCTGTCGAGGTCAGACCTCCGATGTACGGCCCTAGTCCATCGCAGCGTTCAGGAGCCCGAACACCGGACACTTCTATCGAAGTAATTCACGAAATTGTAACGGACTTTATTTGGAGAGGACTGAGCTTTTCCGGAGAGGATTATAATCGCAGAAACAACGAAAGCTATCGGGCTTTCAATTTCGTTCCATCCTATCAACCCACTGTAACGTTTAACACTCCTTTGAAAGGATTTCAAGTTCAGTTCTGGGGAAATTTTCAGTTAACCGAACGTAATGACAAAGATAGCGACGGAAGATTGCAGTTATATCCCGGCGGACCCGGTCCGGCTTATCCAGGGCAAGGTTCAGCGGGTTCTCTAAGTCCGTTTTCTGCGCCTTCTCCGGATTCGCTTAACACCCAATGCGTTTATGATACTCAAACTAATATCATTAACGGTCACCCCCAGACAGGTTCCACATGCGGCGGTCAAATTCCAGGTTTTAAGAAGGAACAAAACGGAATGAAACGATCGGACGGTCTATTCTATGCCTTTTACTATAATTTCGATAAGACGAATTGGGGTACGTTCACTGCAGGAATATGGTTTTATAATACGTTTAACAAAAGCACTTCCTATATATCTCCTCCCTTGGGGGCAAATAATTCGCTTGCGGCTCAAGGAGTTCCGGGGACAAACAACACATCCACTCAGATCACAAGATTGGCATGGCAGGAATACTTCTTTTTCTGGAAATTACCCTTCTTTCAATGGGCCAATCCTACTATTTCCTTCTACACTCAATTTTCCGCGGAAAACGCAGGTTTGATGGCGGGAAAAAATTATCTGTCTCTGACAGTAGGGCACGAATTCTTTCGGGACAAATTCTTTCGAATCCTTCCTCAAGTGAATATAGGATATGCGATGAGTAATAATATCGTGGATAACAGGAACGGAGTTCAGGACGTTACTTCCACCTTGACTTTCTTTTTCGGAAAATTCTTCTTTAAGGCCGCGAATGTTTGGCGACCGAATTTGTATCTATACGATACGGATAACTATTTCGGGGCTACGGGTGGCTATGTAAATAGGAATAATCGGGACGGAAAAATTGTGGATCCGTCCAAAGTAAACGGTCCTGCAAACCAGATCGTGTTGGACTATATAAACGGCAATTCGGCTCTTTCCGATCCCACGCGTCAGGTTTTAAGGGAATCATATATGCTGCAAAAAATTCCCGCCTATCTATTTTGGTTCAGTATCGGGTTTTCCCAAAATTTCTAATAAATATATTAAATAAAAATACTATACTTAATTGCGTTAGAGGCGTGTTTATCCCACGGACGGGGGCGATTTCGATCCATAATTAAATAAGAGAAATTTAAGGATCGGAGCGGTTTATAATATTCTCAATTATTCCTCTTTGTTTTTCCAGAGAGTCTTTTTCGATTCCGTTCCTCGTTTTATAGATCGGTTTTCCTTTATCGTATAGAACCAGTTCCCAGGGACGTTTTTGCATAATTACATGAACATATGAAACGAATGATTCCGCAAAGAAATCGTCGGCATTCGTGGCGGAATATAAGGTCGGAAAAGGAGTCTTTTCTAAAATAGGATAGATGTTATTCCAGTTTTCCCGTAATGGAAGTGACGAGGAGTAGAATTTTATCCGAGGTCTGAGACTAAACTCCGAACCGTCGTAAACCGATTTTTTTTCGGATTTCCAAATCCCTTGATAGAACGGAAGATTCTCGAATCTCCTAGTTTTTCCCCTGAAATCGGGACCGACTCCCGAGGCGACGGAAAGTATATGTCCGAATTCGTGCAGAAGAATGTATCTTAGTGCGTTGACTTTGGTATTGGAATTTTCCTCCTCGATTTTGATTTTGATCTCGGTATTGTCCGGCTTAAAGGCGGAGCTTTCCTTATAGCTGATCCAATCATTGGCATTTTTATTTAAAATCTGAGAGTCTAAGATCACGAACCCGCCAATCGCATGTCCATTCCGATAAACGAAACCGCTAACGGCGCTGCCTCCCAAATTTTCGCAAACGTATATTCGAAATAGGAATTCGGTTAACAATTTGTTAATCGACTTTGGGAGTTCCGCTTTTACCGATCTGACTTCCTTCGCAACGATCCTCCAGGATGCCGAAGGAGAAGGAACCTCGTCGAACCCGTCGATTCGATTTAAGGAGGTGACAAAACTCTTGGCTTCGACGTCCAAAGGAAAAACCCTAAATTCCCAGGACGTAGCCTCATCCTTATAAAATCCGCTCTTGGTCAGAGGGCTATTATTAAAGAGATCCATGTACGGGTTGACTTCTTCCGATTCATGTTTGCAAGCGGAGCTAAAAACCACCGAAGCAAGCAAGACTAAGAATCGACACACTTCTACCGCATGTTTTATCGAACTCATTGTAATACCGAATCTCGGATTATGTAAACTTTAGTTAGATAGGAAAGTATTTTTCTTTGCACTGCAAAAAATGAAAGATATCTTTCTCGGGTTTAAGGTTTGCAATCAATCGACCGAATGCGAGATTTGTGCCTATTCGTTATGAAGTTCGGAGCTGTTTCGTATTCTTCCAGAATCTTTGTAGATCGCTGGCCATGGCCGGGGGCATTTTTATTGGCCGGTCTGTTAGTTTCGAACTCTTCGCAATTTGCGGACGTTACGAATCCCTGGAATCTTCCGATCACGGAAAGGATTTTGAATCGCAAACATATTTCACATATCATACTCGAAACAAGACCGGGAGGATATAGGGTTACGCTTTTAATAAACGAAAGATTTCCTTATAACTATAAGTCCAAATCCGGTCCGTTTTTTGTTCGGGTCAGAGATGCTAAGGCCGGTTTAGAATTGGCTGAAAAGTTGGATAAATATTTGGACCGAGGTTATAACCTACGAGTTCATTTGAACGGCTTCGAGATCATTGAATACGAACTTGATGAATCTATTAAATAGTAAAACCGGCGGTATTTTAAATCCTTGGAGTTTCTTAGAAAGGGAATTCGATTATAAAGAAATCGGTGCGTGGAGAGATCTGATACGGATCGATCAGTCGTTTATCCGAATCGCTTTCCTTACGCATTTTCTCGTATATTTTCTGTTGCTCATCCCGGACGTTCGCCAATCCCATAGAGGTGTCATCTATTTCGGAATCATATTAAGTTTAAATCTACTTAGTTTCGTTCTCTCTTTTCAGAGACGGTATCTATCGGCAATCATCCATGGAACTAATTTTTCGATAATATTCCTCGTGATGCTGATATTAAACGAATCGTTTTATATTTTTCAAGACCTACACAGCCTTCAGTTATATAATAATTATTTTCTATTAGTAGGATTTCTAGTCCTATTTCAGATGTTTAGACTTAGGGCGGAAGGCTGTTTGATTACCGGGGCATATTCGATCGTGCTTCATCTCGGTTTCGTATATGTGAAAGTTAAAGGGATGAATTTGAGTCTTGCGCCTTTGGTGCTGTTGATCCCCGACGCCGTTTATATCATCCTTAGCATAATCGGAACCGCTATAGTGATTATTGTAAGGAGGCTCGTGAGGATATCCTCGGAACTAGATTCGGATTACCGGTTTCTACAACACGAACTTCAGATCGCGAGAAAAGTGCAGGAAACGCTGTTTCCCGAAGAAATCAGTATTAAAGGTTTCAGATACGAAGTGTATCGATCCACCCCCAACGAGGTCGGCGGCGATTTCTACGATTTCGTGCAATTACGGGAGGGAAATACCGGCGTTTTTTTGACCGATATCGCGGGCCATGGAATCGCATCCGCTCTTGTGGCTTCGTTTATTAAAATCATGGTCGCAACGATGCCGTATCGATTGAAGCTTCACCCGGTCCGCCTTTTGGAATACATAGACGATACGTTACTGCGGCAGTTCAAGTCTCATCACGCTTCCGGCGTTTACATTTTCTTCGATTTTATCTCAAAGGAGATTCACTTTGCAAACGGAGGACATCCTTATCTAATTCATTCTCAAAACGGTAGTGAATTTAGGGAAATCGAGACTACAGGCAGTATTTTGGGTTTCGGAATAAAGCGACCTATTGCGGAACTAGTAAGTTTGCCGATTCGTTCGGGAGAACGTCTTTTTCTGTACACCGACGGGTTGATCGAGAATCGAAATAAGGATGGAAAACAGCTTGGTACGGAAGGGCTTTTGGAAATATTGAATAGTAATAGAGTCGCCGAGAATCTAAAAGCCTTCAAGGAATCAATTCAATCGGATCTCGCTAAATTTTTCGGCGATGTTGAATTCGAAGACGATACTCTTTTTTTGATAATAGAAATGGAATAGGATCAAACGCTATGAGCGAAATTTTAATTAATGTGATGAAAGAAGGCGAAGTAACTGTTTTAGAAATAAATCGACCTTCCGCGCTAAACGCTTTGAATGAAGAATTGCTAATTCAAATTAAGGAGTCGTTCCAGGCTCTGGAAAAGGATGGAACGACGAGGGTCGCGATTATTACCGGCCAAGGAAAAGCCTTCGTAGCGGGAGCCGACATTGCAAAAATGCGGGAGCTTGAGGCAAAAGCTGCAGAAAGTTTTTCGAGAATCGGGCAGGAAGCATTCGACGTGATTCAGAACAGCGGAATCGTTTCCATCGCAGCAGTGAACGGTTTTGCGTTGGGTGGCGGATTGGAATTGGCCTTAGCCTGTGATATCCGCGTAGGAGCGGAAAAGGCCAAGCTGGGTCTTCCCGAAGTATCCCTAGGATTGATTCCTGGATTCGGCGGGACGCAAAGACTTGCACGTTTGATCGGTTACGGTCGAGCAATCGAACTTGTCCTTACCGGAGATATGATTTCCGCCGAAGAGGCATATAGAATCGGATTACTTAACAAATTTGTAAAGGACGGCGATGACCTGATGTCTGTTGCGAAGCAAATCGCTCAGTCCCTTTTGAAAAAAGGTCCTCTTGCGGTTAAGACGGCCAAAAAAATCGTTAGAGAAGGATTGGATAGTCCTTTATCCAAAGGCATGGAAGCGGAATGCAAAGCCTTCGGTGGCTTGTTTGCAGGAAAAGAATCTAAAGAAGGAATGGGAGCGTTTTTGGAGAAACGGCAACCTAACTTCTAAGGTTTGGGTGTTAAATGAAGCCGACCGTATTCGCCATTATTTCTCTTCTACTTCTTTTTCCGGCCGCGGGTTGGGGGGAATATCAATCTCCCATTTATCTAGAAAAGACAACCATTTATGTGAACGAACATCCCTTGGTGGTCGAGATCGCGAATACTGAGCCTTCGAGACAAAGAGGTTTGATGTTCAGAAAGAAACTTCCCGATAATGAAGGAATGCTTTTTATTTTTCCTTCCGAAGATTATCTGACCTTTTGGATGAAGAATACTTTGATTCCGTTAAGCATCGGTTATTTTAATAAGGATAAAAGAATGGTGGATACCTATGAGATGGAACCGAATCAAACGAAGGTTCTATATCATTCGTCCGAGAAAGTATTGTACGCCTTGGAAGCGAACAAAGGATGGTTTGCAAAGAAAGGGCTTGGGCGATTTGCGGTACTTAAAATAGAACCCCGCTTTATCGGTAAGTAAGTTAGCCGAAATTTGCTAAAAGAATTTAAACGAAAAAGGATTCTCGATCGAGAATCCTTTTTAAGCGAAGTCGAAATTAAAGCGCTTCGACGACTTGGGATTGTAAATCGGCCAAAGTCTTAGCTTCGATTACTTTGGACGATTTTAGCTTTCCTTGTTCCACTAGTTTAAGGATTACTTGTGATCCGATCGTTTCTGAAGTCACTTCCACTTCCAATAGCTGATCACCCTGCGCTTTGTAGAATTTACCCGGCTGGCTTCTCAATGCGGTTAAAGTTTCGGATTTACCCTCTTTTTGTGCAGTCAGATCCAAACGAGATCCGAATCCAGTAAATGTGAGAGTAATTTGCGTCCCGTCTTGCTGGTATGTTTTGACGAATTTTCCTTCTTTGTCGTATTCGTTTAGGCCGACGGGATTGCTACCGCTCCAGAATTCGATCAGATTAAATAGGATTACGTCTACGAAGATTCCTATGCCGTACAGAATCGCGAAGGGAAAATACAATAGTAAAGTTTTTACAAACTTATTAAAGAATCCGCTTCCTATATTAATTCCATCATGCGCGCTATAGAATTTATGAGTTACGGCAAACCTACCGAAACAATTTGCAAGGGAACCAAGTGAGACCATCACAACTACGAGTAGCAGGAGGGTTTTCTTAAAGATTTTTTTTACCATGTCGAATTGGACTCCGTTTCCTGGAATTTATTAGCAGAGTTCTCTTTGAAAGTAAAAATCTTGCAAGATAATTCCAATCGCATATAGGACCTACATTGAAATTTATTCCGTTTCGCTTTCTCGCGCATTCAAATCGGTACTCGCGGAGGCTCGAGAATCCCTTGACCGTCTTACGGCTTCGGTATTTCTGGATCTACGGTTGGTCTTACCGGCCAGTACGAAGCTCGATTTGAAATCGGGGTTTTGACTTAAAAGGAGCACGGATTTTGCTTTTTCCCACGCTCGAATTTTTCCTCTTTTTTTCCTTCGTATTCTTAGTTCACTGGTATATTCTCCCGTTCCTATTTCCGAATCATCATATTCGTAAATTCTTCGTCCACGTATTTCTTTTAATCACAAGCTATGCGTTCTACATGAGCTGGGATTGGAGATTCGGCGGACTGATCCTACTTTCCACGGTGATCGATTTCGTTCTCGCGGATAAGATTCACGAATCCAAGGACCCAGCGTTCCGCAAATCGATGATCACCTTGAGTTTAGTGTTGAACCTGGTGTTCATTCTAGGTTTTTTTAAATATTACAATTTTCTATGCGGAAGTTTGAATGACCTTTTGCTTGTGCTCGGCTTTCCCGGAATCTTTCCGATTCTGAAAATCGTTTTGCCTGTCGGCGTTTCGTTTTATACATTTCAATCCTTGAGTTATACGATCGACGTATATCGAGGCACGATCCCGTCTGAAAAAAGCTTTTTAAGATTCGCGTTATTCGTATCCTTTTTTCCTCAGTTGGTGGCAGGGCCGATCGTTACGGCTAAAACCTTCCTACCTCAATTGGAGACTGAAAAAAAGTTAGAGTCTATTCAGTTTAGAAAGGCTATCCGCTATTTCTTTTTAGGATATTTTAAGAAGGTAATTCTTTCGGATAATGTGTCTCCGATTGGTGATCTGATCTTTAAGAATCCGGAGTCGTATTCCACGGAAGCACTTTGGCTTGCTGCCTTCCTCTTTTGGGTTCAGGTTTATTGCGATTTCAGCGGTTATACGGATATGGCTTACAGCTGTGCCTTACTGCTCGGATATGAATTGCCGGAAAACTTTCGAATGCCTTATCTCTCTCGGAGCGTGACCGAACATTGGAGGAGATGGCATATCACTCTGTCCAGTTGGCTTCGAGATTACGTATACATATCTATGGGCGGAAGCAGGGCAGGGGCTTTTCGTCATCGATTTAATATTTGGTTTACGATGTTTGTCGCCGGGTTTTGGCACGGGGCCAACTGGACCTTTGTCCTTTGGGGATCCATCCAAGGCGGTTTCTTACTGATCGAGTCGTTATTAAAGGATTTGAAATCCCGAGTATTTCCGAATTTATCGCTTCATCCTGCTTGGGATAATGCGTTTATTCCGATCCGAATTGTTTATACGAGCTTGGTTGCCATAACATTCGGGGTCATCTTCCGGTCGGAAACTCTGAGTAAGGCGTTTACGATGATATCCGGAATGTATTCCTATAGGATCGGCGAACTTCGGCCGTATATGTTCAAGTTCGGAATACCCGCCATCTTATGCGTGATTGTCGGACATTATCTAGGTTGGCTAATATTCGAAAAAGAGAAGAGGATTCGAATTCCGGTATGGTTGGAATTTTCGCTGTACCCATTCGGCGCCGTGCTCTTTGCCTTATTAAGCCCGGATGCAGAGGTACCTTTTATCTACTTCCAGTTTTAAGCGAGTAAAACGCTGGACAGATGATTACTTTGGCCGTATTTTGATTTCCTAATTCATGAATGACCCGGGTCAAAAGCCGAGAAGTCCGCGATTTTATCCGAAAGACTTCAATGAATATATTGTTCATGTGGAATCCGGATTGATCACCCTAGAGGGTAAGCTGGGAAATATTTCCGAATCCGGAATATGCATTCTTATGCCTGGTGAAGACTTACCGACGACCGTTGCCATCGAAGGATCCGTGATCGAAAGGAAGACCGGGAAACGACTCGAATTTTTAGGTGATGTAGTTTGGTGTATCAGTAAACAGATAGGGACAAAGGAGAAATTCTTATACGGAATTCGATTCAGATTTCCTATGGAACTTACCGAATCTTTAATCTTAATCAACCTCTCCTTGGAAGGCTAAAAAATCCAGTTTCATTCTCCCATTTCGCTTTGATTTGCCGCGCTCGTTCAAGGTTATTTTTATTGCAAGACCGGAGGGAAAAGGTTTCGATGTCGGGAAAGGATTCTCATGGTCGAAAAGGAAACTCCCCATCGCAAGCTCACCGTCCGAGAAAAAGAAATCCAACTTCTAAAACTCATTCGGGAAGGAGACGACAAGGCGTACATCGAGCTAACCGGACCGTATCGAGAACGTCTGTATCGGAAGGCCGTTTCGATGGTCAAAGACGGGGACGATGCGGAAGACATTGTTCAGGATGCCTTAATTTCAGGATATCGTTCCATAAAAAATTTTCGGGCCGAATCCGGAGTTTACACTTGGCTGTATAGGATCGTCGTAAATAAGTCCAAGGACTTGCTCGCAAAAAGAAAGAGAGCTCGAGAAAACTCCATGGATGATTCCGAGTTTCAAGTCACTGACAACCGATTGGGCTTCGAAAAAAAAATAGAACTTTCGGACGAGTCTGACTATCTAATTAGAAAGATAAACGAGCTCGAAGATATATATAAAGAAGTGATCGAGCTCCGGTATTTCGAGGAAATGTCCTATTCGCAAATTGCGGAAGTCCTTGGTTGTAATATCGGAACGGTTAAGAGTCGTCTATTTAAGGCAAAAGAATTCCTCAAGCACCTGATCCAACAAGATGGAAAAGGTGAGGGTTATTTCAGGTAGAAGGGTATGGAAAAAGAAATTCAAAGTATACGCGTCAGGACGCGTTCCACGCGCATATTGTCCGGTATTTTTGGAAACGAAGATGAGGAATTGATTCGCTTAGAAAATTCCCTTGTAAGGGCAGTATCCGAACTTAGGGATAAGGAATTGAATCAGATTCGGTTACCGGATAACTTTGAAATTCGTCTCCAAAACATGCTGAAGGAAGTCAAAGTAGACGAAGAAAGCCTTTGGGATAAAATCACTCGCAACCTGATTTGGAACCGTTCTTTCCAGTATTCTTTAACTGCCAGTTTAGCCGTTTTGGTTCTTGCCGTTGCAGTGGGCCGATTCTCTTCCCCTTCCAATACTCTCTCCGCAGAAAGATCGGGAACCCTCTCCTTGGGTAGCGATCGAGAATTTATAGATTTACCATCCTCGGCCAAAATCGGCCAAAATGAGAGTTCTCCACGCTTATTGGAAGTCTCTAAAAATCCGGAAAGTCGTAAGATTCTAGAATCTCTTCATTTGTATTTTATCGAAAAAGGCGATTCTCGGACTGCGGAAGAAATTCGGGCGATCATGGAATTTACCGCCGTAAAATAATATTTGCAAGTTTCTCTTTGAACTTACGAATCAAGAAAAGGCCAGAGGAAACTTTGGCTTTTTTATTGCGGATTCGGAGACTTTATCTAGTTCTTCCGAGGCGTTTCTGGTAAAAATTAGGATCCAAAGAGTCCAAAATGCGTTTAGCTTCCTGAGCGGTCTCAGCATAGTAAACGGAGGCGCGAGAATCCAGCAGGGCACAACATAGCTGGATCATTCTACATTTAATTTTTAGTTCGTAGCTCCCTTTTCGAAGCGCAAGGGAATCCTTTAGACGATTCAATTCCGAACGATATTGTTCGATCTCCTTTTCTCCCAGTTTTCGAATTTCTCGAAAAATTCCGGTTTCAAGACAGAATACCGGTATAGCTTCCTTTAGGTCGTTTTTGTCCGAAAAATCATCGTTCAATGTTTCGATCGCTCGCACGATAGGCTCGGCTTTTACGCAATCCAACCGGACCGCGCTGGGATCTTTTAAAAAAGCTTCTCTATACAAAAGTAAGCCCTGGGATTCGTTTCCGGATAAGTAAGTACACTCGGCGCGAAAGAAAAGTAGTTCGGGGGAAAATCGTTCCAGTCCGGAGGAGTCGCGTAGGACTTCCGAAGCAAGTTCCGTTTCTCCGGCTAATAATAAACGATATGCTAATTCCGAAATCGTGGATGCGGGTAAAGATTGGATTCCTTCTTTGCGTAGTGCGATTCTTAACTGGTCCGTCGATTCTTTCAGGACGGAATCTTTCGCGGATAGGTATGGCAGGGATTTAGGGAGAGCTTTTTTTTCGTATATGATTTCGAATTCTTTCAGGAATTCTAATAGAAGGGCTGCACGATCTCGACCTTCCCTGGAATGGTGGATCCGATCAATTCGATGATCCCAATAAGATGATACATAGAATCCTGCCGTGAAATCGGGATTCTCCGGATCCGATTCTAGGAGGAGGTCGAACGCCTTTCGGGCATGGTCGAATTCTCCCTCTGATAAATGTCTAATTGCTTCTTCGTATTTCCTGTCGGAATCCATCAATGAGCGGCTTTTTTGTCGTGGTGCTTACTTGCCTGTTTTACGATTTTATCTTCAAGCCCGTCGATGCAAGCGTATATGTCCTTGTCTTCTTTATGGGCATTGAATTTATTTCCGTCTGCCGCTAAGTTTAAATTGGCGTTTATAACGCCGTGGATTTGTTCGAACGATATTTCTAATGAGACGACTTTTTGGACATACTTTGCTATCCGGTCCAGCTTCTTGTTTGCATAGTCCTCTGCCGCTGCAGAACGATCCAAATTCTTCCAAGTAAAAACGATTTTCATAATAGTATTCCTCCGTGGTCTTGCAAACTTCCAAACGCATTAAAAAGAATCCCTTCGAGTCGGGATCGGTTTGGGAGTGGGTTTATCTGGACAGGAAAACGGGGAGGATTCTGCCTCACCCGGAAAACTCGGAGTAAAAGTATGGGACAAAAGCCCCTCGTCAAATCAAAAAAAGCGCCCGCCCCGGAAGGGGCGGACCAGGGAAGTTAGAACTAGAGATGGGATGATTTAATCTTTGGAAGTAGCTAGTTCCTTGTTCAACGTTAGGCTTGGCTGTTTAAAAGCCAGGCTACACGCCTCCTGGTATTTTTTAAGGCCCTCTTCTTCTGCTTGGAGGGCGGAATCTAGGTCTCCCATTTTCTGGTAGATTTGGATTACTTCTTTAATATTCTCCAAGGCTTGGCAAGAACGACCCAAGCGGAATTCTGAGATTGACTTCAGATAGAGAACTAAGGCAAATCCTTGGCTTTCGGTATCCCCGATTTTTGTCCGAACAGCTAAAGATTGGTTGTAAAAAGCGATTGCTGATTCATAGTCACGAGTCTTCTGTCTTAGGCTTCCCAGGGCAGTTAGCTTGTTTGCAAGCTGAATATCTGACTCGGGAGCATAGTTTTTGAGCGAAGCCTCGACCGTTGTGGTCTCGGGATCTGCGTAAAGAGCAGTGGAGATGCTTAAAACCAGGGCAATTTTAATAAATTTGTTCATCTTTTTATCTCCTTTTCCGAGGGTTCACTGTTATTAGTGCAATTCCTGTGCCATTGTCTGGTTGTGATTTAGAAAAAAAGTAAGTTCGTTCTAAAAATCCTCGCACTCTTTCTGGATTGGTTGTTAATTTTCCTTTGAGAAGGAACTGAGACGCTTTCATAACTAAGGAAAGCGTAGCACGTCCGTAGAATTGCGCAATTGGCAAGGCCGTTAGGGATCAGGGTCGGCCAATTAAGAAAGCGTTAAAAATCGGGTAAATTCGCCGAAACTGAACGGGAAACGGTTCGCTGTCTAAGGGGCATCCTGGAGAATCGATTTTAGGGGCCTGCCGGATGATCGCGCTTCTCTTACTCACGGAATGGCAATTTGCCTTCCCAGGGTAGAGTGTGAGGAAAGTCCGGACACCATGGAATCGCGGGACCGGGTAATCCCCGGAATTCTTCTCTTTCGAAAGAAGAGAAGGGTATGGAAAGTGCAGCAGAGAATAGACCGCCTCGAATTCGTTTGAGGTAAGGGTGAAACGGCGGGGTAAGAGCCCACCGCCATTCTTGTGAAAGAATGGGCAAGGTAAACCCTCCCCGGTGCAATCCCGAATAGGCGACCGTCAGTTGCGGATTCCGCAAGGTCGTGGGTAGGGAGCAAAGAGTTTGATCGGTAACTTTCGAACCAAGATAAATGATCATCGTCGGAAAGCTTCGAGAGAGGCCTTTCGATACAGAATCCGGCTTACAGGCAGGCCCCTTTTATTTTTCTTATAAAGCAAACGTATATCGAAGATTTAAATAATACTAAAATACGTTCGTATTCATTCTATCGCGACATCATGGTAAGATTTTAATTTCAAACCGTATTTAACTCTTCTAATTCAGGAATTATTCACTTTTCCCTAAAGTGGAATCTAAGTTTTCTGGTCTTATATGCCTAAACCCGAAAAATATCCGTATAGCTTATTTCAAAAAGTGGCCTGGGGGGATATGGATGCCTTCGGACATGTAAATAACGTGGTTTATGCGAAGTATTTTGAAACTGCAAGAGCCTCTTTTTTCGAAGAAAGGAAGCTTTGGGAATCTCCTCAGAAACCGAACGAAGGAGGTCCGGTAATAACCCATATCGAGATGGATTATCGCAAGCAGGTTCGTTTTCCCGAAACGATTGAAATCACGATAAAAGTGGAATCCGCGGGGAATCGCTCCTTTTCTATGCTCTGTACGATGTGGAATGCTCAAGGGGAATGCGTCTTGACGGGTCATGCGGATTTTCTATGGTTTAACTTCTTAACCGGCAGGCCTACAGCGATTCCTGATGTCTACAAGGAGCATTTTTTTCAACAAGCGGGAGGATGAACTCGCGTTAAGCGGTTTAAAGGGATTTCTATATCAAGAATCCCTTTCTAGATTTCGTTTCGCACTTTCTTTATTCGCCTTTTTTGCGGGCTTCGGATTGCTGTTCGGCGATCCTTCACAAAACGGATTGCAGGATCCTCGCTGGATTAGAATCCTTCATGTCTCACTGATCGTACTTTCCTTTTTTTGCAGCTACTGGATGCGTACGTTTCGAAATATCAGCGAATATATTTTGCTGTTTCACTTCGGACTGATGAGTATCCATTCCTACTACCTTTTATATTCGAACGGCCTCTATCTAGGCTATCTATTCGGAATGATTTTAGTGAGTCTAAGCGCCGGGGTTTCGTTTAATAACAGAAAGTTACTCATTCCGTATCTATTAGTTTTTCTTTCCGTAGCCATTTTTGTGGGGATCAATTGCATTAATCCGCGGATCGAAGTCGGAATGTATTATTTCGGAATCGTTTCCTCTTCCATATTGGCCGTTCTTATATTAGGATTTCGACTCAAGACATTCGATACGCTGGTGCAAGCCGACGCTCAATTGGAAAAATTCCAGGCGAATATAGAGGAGGAACTCCAACTTGCGCAATCGACTCAGAAGAGTTTGGTGGACCTGGAATTTCCTGAAACGGGCGCCTTTAGGATTCACTCGTATTTTCGACCCTTGGTAAGTGTGGGCGGGGATTTGATAAAATCGGAAGCGGGTTCTGACGGAAAATTGAATTTCTTTTTTGCGGACGCGGCAGGGCACGGGATTTCCGCGGCGATGGTTTCGGCTATGGCGGTCATGGCGTTCAAGATGACCGCTCCCCAAACGGATTCGCCGGCAAAGGCATTATCCTTAATTCACGAATCTCTAATGACCATGATAGGCGGTTTTTTTATCACTGCGGTGTATCTGAGATTGGATCCGAAAACGAAAGAGCTAGTTTACGCTTACGCGGGACATCATCCTGCAGTTTTGATCGAAGATGACGGAAACGTCTCTCAGTTGGAAGGTCGGGGAACGGTTTTGCTGGCCTTACCCCAGCTCCGAAATAGAGATTATAGTAGAATCTTAAAGTCGGGAGATCGCATTCTCCTGTTTTCGGACGGCTTATTCGAATTCTTCGGAGAGGGAAGGGAATTTTTCGGCTACGACGCGTTTGTTTCTTTAGTCAAAAAGAATTCCGCGTTGCGAGGGAAGCAATTATTAAGCGAGTTAGGCGAGGATATCGCTTCTCTTCATCGGTCCGCTATGCTGGACGATATGACAATGCTTCTAATCGAAGTTGTTTAGATTGATAAATCATCGGGAACTTATAATTAAAAACCGCTTGCCCTAACCCCGAAACCGAGTAAGATTCCGGCCTATGTGTGATACATTCGTCGCCACTCCGGATATTACCGCTTCAGGGAAAATGATTTTTGGAAAGAATTCGGATAGGGAACCGAATGAGGCGCAATGTCTGGTTCGCTTTCCGGCTAGAAAGCATTCTTCACAAACTGCCAGAATCACGTATCGTGATATTCCTCAAGTCAAAGAGACCTATGAAATCCTGGTTTCTAAACCGTTTCATATGTGGGGCGCCGAAATGGGCGCGAATTCAAAAGGAGTAGTCATCGGTAACGAAGCCGTTTTTACGAAAATCCGGATAGAAGGAAAGAATAACGGTCTTACCGGAATGGACATGATTCGCGTCGCACTCGAGCGATGCCAGAATTCTGCGGAAGCTCTCGAATTAATCGTCGATCTTGTCGAAAGGTTCGGCCAAGACGCCTGCGGCGGATACTTAAATAAGAAATTCTTTTATCATAATAGTTTTATTATCGCCGACGCTAAAGACGCATATGTTCTGGAAACGGCGGGACGTTTTTGGGCGTGGAAGAAAATAAGAGGGTTCTATTCGATTTCGAACGGATTAACATTGGAATCCGATTACGACGATCTACATCCGGACGCGATCGATTACGCACGTAGTCAAGGTTGGCTTGCAAAAGGTGCGACTTTTTCTTTTAGGGAATCTTTTTCGGATTCCTTTTATACTACATTCAGTAAATGTAAAGTAAGAAGAGATGTAACGATGCGAGAGGGAAATTCCGCCGGCGAGAAAATGAATATTCCCAAAGCGATGGAAATTCTGCGATTAGAGGGTCAAGGAGGCCCAAAATCGAAGGTGGGAGGAGGGCCTGGCGGTTTTCCGCCCAGGGATTCCGGATTTTCCCCCGCAAGCTCGGGGATGGGTTCCGTATGCCTGCATGCGACGGGGTTTATTACTCCGAATCAAACGAACGGATCTTTTGTCGCGGAAATCGATATCGACTCCAAACGGTCCCAGTTTTGGGCGACAGGCACTTCCATTCCGGCGATTTCCATTTTTCTCCCTTTCTCAGTTCCGGGAATGGCCGCATCAGAAGGCATGATCGTTCAACCCGGGGCTAGTCCTGATACTTCGCTTTGGTGGAGTCACGAAACACTGTACAGACTTTGTCTCAGAAATTATTCCGACGCTATTTCCGTTTTCGGCGCGGAATTAAAAGACGTGCAAGAATCCCTTTTGAAAAAAAGCCAGATCATTCTCTCTAAAAAAGGGAAGGGCGTATCGTTGGATACTTTATCCGAAGAAGCGATTGCCGAAGCGGTACGATCCTATCAAAAATGGAGAATGCAAGTAGCCGAGTTGGCCGTTAAGGGAAGGCTTTTCACACGCCCGTGGCTCGCTCCACTTTATAGAGCTAGCTGGTTTTTATGGAACAGAAAAGCTAGAATTACGGATTCTGTACTTATAGGGAAGGATCTACCTTTCGAACCCGCATATTTATGAATTCCACCAAAAGAGAGAAGGCCATTGCGAAGTAGATATAGCCCTTGGGGATATGAAAATGAAGTCCGTCGGCAAATAGCATGACCCCTACCATTATCAGAAATGATAAGGCCAAAATTTTCATGGTAGGATGATTATTTATAAAATCGCTAACCGATCCCGAAAAAATCAACATGATAACTAATGAAAGTATTACTGCGATTACCATTATATAAAATTCTCCGGACAGACCGACTGCGGTGATAATGGAATCGACCGAAAAGATGATATCTAGTACTATTATCTGTGTTACCACGCTCGCGAAAGAGGCTTTTTTCGTTTCGGACCGGGAACTTTTTTCTCCTAGTTCGATCTTATGGTGGATCTCGCCTGTGCTTTTGGCGATTAAGAAAAGGCCTCCAGATAACATGATTAAATCTCTTCCGGAGACGCTAAAGTTGGAGATGACAATCAATTCGTTCGTAAGATTTGCCAGCCAACTAACTGTGAATAATAGAACGATTCTTAAACCGAGCGCGGCTATCAATCCGATGCTCCGTCCCTGCGTCTGTCGATTTTTCGGGAGTTTGCCGACGATGATGGATAAGAAGACGATATTGTCGATTCCTAGGACGACTTCCATAGCAGTGAGAGAAAATAAAGCTATAAGGGAGTCTAATATTTGTAATTCCATTCGGAGAAGAAAATTGTATAGAAACCTAGAAAAGCAATCGATTTCCGACGGCGCGGAAAGGACTGATTTTGGGCGTGCAAAATGAAATTCCTGCCGAAAGAGTTTTTATCTCATCCAGTGGAAGGTAGACGGTTGATCGGAACCGTGTTGGGAGAAAATCTTCCGGCGAAACCCGTCTTATTAATCTTCCTACGTCATCTAGGTTGTATTTTCTGTAGGGAAACCGTTGCGGATCTGAGATTAATGGCGGAATCGATACCCGCTTTTCCTCCCATTCTGTTTATTTATCCCGATACGGCCCGGGATGGAGAAGAATTCTTTCAACGATTTTGGCCCGAAGCGAGTGCTATCGGAGATCCGAAAACGATTCTCTTTCGATTGGCCGATCTTCAAGACGGTGGATTTCTTGAGTTAGCTGGACCTGAGGTTTGGGTTAGCGCGTTGCGCGCTATTACGAAAGGAAATTTTTACGGAGTGCAGGGGCCTCACTTACTTCAAATGCCCGGCGCCTTCCTGGTTTTAAAGGATCGGATTCTTTGGAAACATACGTATCGTCATATAGGAGATCACCCTGATTGGACGAAATTGCCCGGCTGTACTCCGATTCCTTCGGAAGATTTCGATCCTGGAATTCTTCCAGCATAAGATTCTTTATTTAGAAAACCGATTCTCCATCCGCCGACATGTTCCGGCGGTCTTTTCTCTAAGAAAAAAATCAAAAAATTACGCCTTAGCTAACGAATAAGCGGATAACGTGTATTTTCTTCGTAGTTGAATTGCTGGATAAAAATCTTCGGTTCCATTGAATGAGTTCATGCTGAATCGAGATCAAAAATTAAATTTATCAGTTCAAGAATATTTTAAGACGGGCAGAAAGGATGCGTTTCTGAAAGAAGCCTGGGTATGGGTTAGAGAAATATGCATCGGTCGATTTCAATTGGACGAGGATGTAAGTTCGGAAGTGACTTTACATCTGATTCAAAATGCGGACCGATGCTTGGAGATTTTCCGAACAGGAAACTATAGAAACTTTCCGGCCTACCTGACCGTTTTTATTAAGAACTTAATTCTAAATCAAAGGAAAAAGGAAATTTCAAAAGAAAGAAGGGAAAAGTTGATCATCATATCGGAAGAGCGAGGGTATGATGAAAGCGCCAGCTTCGAGAGAAAGATCGTTTTAGAGGAAGAAAATATCGGCGTCCTGGTCCGGAAAACTTTGTCGGAACTTTCTCCTTTAGCTTGCTTGATAGTTAAAATGAAGCATAAGATTCGATTGAACTTGCGGGATATCCGTTTATTACGCTCCAGGCTGAAATTGATCGATATGCAATTCAGGACGTACCTTGCCGAGGACGAAGAGGAAGTAAGAACTCATAGGCTGAGAAGGAAAGCGATTTCGGATCAATTATTGGTGCTCTTTGGACGAATCCACTCCGTTGATCGAGGCGCAGTAAATAAATGGAGGCAAAGAAAGAGAGATTGGCTCCGTAAAATGGATCGTATCAATGAAGAAAAAAGTTTTCGTCGAATTAGCGTCTATTTAAGTTTTAGCGAACATAGCGTTCGCAGAATTTATTACGATGCTATTCGAACGATTCGAGAACGTAGCCACTGGAAGGAGATCGGATTTTCCAAGGTCGCTTAACGACGGATTAAGGATCCGGTTTAACGGTCGGTATCCAAAGTTTCTGAAAAATTTTGGATTTGTTCCGCAAGGACGAAAGTTCAGCGAGCAGATTTGTAACGGCTCGATGGCCGGCTTCCATACCTCGGGTAACGGAGCGATTTAATAATCTCGCACTCGTACTTACCATACTTAACTCGGAAATCTTAGGGGAGATGACTCTGATCTTGATTCCTTTCGGCGGCGATTGCATGATTTTTAGGGCGCGATTGTACATCGTATGGTGGACTTTAGTTATCATATGGTAGAGTTTTTTATCCGACGGATAAGACAACCATCCTTGGATATTAGGAATCGGATCCGAAAGATCCTCTTTCGGAGAGTTCAGTACGACAGTTATATCTTTATAGCCTGCCTCGATTACTTTTTCCAACGGAATCGGATCGGAAATACCTCCGTCTCCAAAGTATTCTTCCTCCAGTCTCCATTTTCCTCGAGTGGCAATGGGTAAAGAGGTGGCTGCTTTCAATAAATGTAATACATTCGAAGTCGTAGCTCGAACGTACTCGGCTCTTATTTTAGCTAAATTGGTTACTACCACGTAAAAAGGAGTCGTTTCCTTTTTTTCCAGGTATTCCGAAGGAAGACGATATTTGGCGCCGAATAAATAATCGATTAGATACTCTTGGTCTAGAATTGTTTTTCCTTTAAACGGATTGAGTAGGTTAATGAGTTTATTTCCTACTAATTCTTTTCTCCAAATATCCAAAATTCGGATACTTTCTTCTGGGCCAGCCTCATAGCCGGTCGTATAATACGCCGCAGCACAGGATCCCGACGATACTCCTACGATTAAATCGAAGAATGTAGAAGGCACATATTGATTTAGGGCGTATAAAGCCCCTCCGGCGAAGGATCCTTTCATACCTCCGCCCGCAACGACTAGGGCTCTAGATTGTTTTTTTGCATGAGGAAGGGCGTTTGAACTTGGGGATTTATCAAATTCTCCGGGAGAAAAATAAGAACTCATTGGATTCTAGGATTTGTAAAAGGGGAGGTTTCGCAAGCAGGATGTAGATCGTTCTGTTCAAAACTTGTATCGATTTTTCGGCGTTTTCCGATCTTTTTTGCAACCTAAATTGCCAATTTTCTTGCCCATAAGTGATACAAATGGCATAATTACTGCGCAAAAAGTGAGAATTTACTCTTTTTAGAATTGACTTAGGAATTCTTACTAACAATCGTCTAAGGAGCGTATGCAATTTGCCGTCGTAAATACTAGGGAACGGATCGGAGGAAGATTCAAGATTTTCCAAAGTGCGATCTTGAGCGTCCTATTGTATTCCCTCGGGATGGACGCTGTGATAGATACGATCGATATCTGGAACGGCGATTGGTCTGGTATTAGTCGAGAGGTTTTGATTCTCAAGAACCAAAGACATAATATTTACGAGCGAGAAGGCTTGTATACCGGGTCCTATTTCGAGTCCCAAACCAGAGAAGAATCGGGTGAGGAGTCTCTTCCCCTACTCGGTTTTCGATTAATCCGGTCCAATTCCAACAGCTTTTTTATTGATATCTCGGGAGGACTAACGGTCTTCCCCCTTCTACTCTATTTTTTTCTCTCACTCCCGCCTCCTACAATACTCTAATTTATATAGATCAGTTTTGAATTTGGGAAAAAATATCCCAGATTCGGCGGATGGAAGAGAGGGTGTGCCACGCCTTGCTGCTTCCTTGTTAGAAAAAGAGGAAATATTATTTTTATGTCAATTATTCATACTAAAGATCTGGTAAAGCCAATTGAAAACGGTACAATGGAACTAGAAAAGGAACTCGGATACGAATTTTACGGAAGGCATTTAATGACCGATTTTGTCGGATGCCAAATCGATTTGGACGATGCCGAGCAAATTGCAAAGGATATGGAAGAAGCGATCGTTTCGATCGGAGCTACGATCCTGAATAAGGTAGAACATCGGTTTGATCCGCACGGAGTAACGATTCTATTCTTGCTTTCGGAATCGCATGCAAGTATTCACACCTATCCCGAGTTCAATTCTTGCTTTTTGGATATATTCACTTGCGGTAAAACGATCGACGTTATCCCTTTCGGAGCTTACCTGCAAAATTTATGGAAACCTACTAAGGTAATCAATCGTTATGAGGAGCGATCTGCTTAAGACACAGACGCTAAAGGAAAGTAAAATGGATTCGACTACAAAGTCGTGGTTTACCGAGCAGGTAGACTATCGAGAGATGCATCAGTTCTTAAAAGAGAAGAACTCAACTAGCTTCCGGACGGAGTTCCAGCAAGTTGAGCTACACAATCTTACTGCTTTTGGAAGAACAATGGTGCTAGATGGCGCAGTACAATCTGCCGAGGCTGACGAGCATTTGTTTCACGAATGCTTGGTTCAGCCGGCAATGTTAGCCCATCCTGAACCTAAGAAAGTTTTAATTTTGGGAGGCGGAGAAGGCGCTACCCTTCGGGAAGTTCTTAAGCACCCGAGCGTAGAATTGGCCGTTATGGTAGATATCGACGGACAATTCGTAGACTTTTGCAAAGATAAACTGCCGGATTGGAATTCAGAAGCTTTTTCAGATTCTCGTACGAAATTACTGCATATGGACGGTCGTAAGTATCTGGAAGATACAAACGAAACCTTCGATGTCATCATCACGGATATTACTGATATTCTTTTAGATGGACCTGCGATCCGCTTATACACTCAGGAATTTTATGCTCTATGTGCCCGGAAATTAAATAAGAACGGATATCTGGCACTTCAAGCGCTGGAACTATCTCCGTCGGTCTGGGAGCAGCACGCTACGCTACGGAGAACAATTCGTAAATCTTTTACTTCTGTAGAAAGTTACAGTATCTACGTTCCGTCATTCACTTCAACTTGGGGATTTATCATCGCTTCCAACTCAGGAAGTCCGATTCTTTCAAACGAAGTTTTGACCGAGAAATTGGAAACACGAAAATTATCCTCGAAACTCTTTGCGTTCGACGAAATTACTTATAAGGGAATTTTTTCTTTATCAAAGGATCTGCGTAAATATCTGACCCTGGATGGTTCAATCTTAGAAGACGGGCAGCCGTTAAAATTCTTCCCAAGGGACAAAGAATTCAGAAAGGGG